>DATEDC010000248.1:0-18247 GCA_035286585.1 Anaerolineales bacterium | reverse complement strand
CTCCAAAGCCTCGGCATCCTCTGGCCGTGACCTGCGCAGGATCAATCCATCGCCTAATTCGCGCAGGTAATTCTTGCTGTTCTTGTTTATCTCAACCATCATTCGCTCCATGATGTTCCGGCAAGGGATGACTTTCCTCCTAATCCGCCGAAGAAACCGTTTCGATCTGAACATCTTTTTGACCGGCAGCCCGTGCAAACAGGCCCAAAACCGGTGAAAGGATCAATCCAGAGGCTGTGATCGCGGCCCGCACGGAGAAGGTATTCCCGATCATGCCTAACAACGGCCCGCCTGCGACCTGCCCGACGGCGTCTACCTGGCTGCTCATGGACAACAAGGTCGCCCTGACCCGCGAATCGATCCTTTGGTTGACCCATCCGGTGTACACCGGAGAAATCACGTCCCGCGCCATACCGATCAGCCAGATCAGGATAAGTGCCAGGCTAAAATCCATCGCCCAGGCAAAACCCACCAGGCTGGCTGCCAGGACGCCCGTGACCAGCATGAGCAATCCGGTGATACTCCTATGCTGTTGGATATCGATCTTGCGGCGGACGATCTCCGTTGAAGCCAGGCTCAGCAGCATGCCGACTGCATTGATGATGCCAAACCAGGCAACAGGTTTCAACCCGTTCAGGGTCGGCAGGTTGAAATTTTCCAGGATATGCTTGGTCCATAAGCGATCGTATCCTTCACTGTATAACCCGTAAAACAGGCCAATGAGTAAAATTGTGTAAAGGATGGGTCGCCGGTTGACCATCCGCAATCCACCCTGAAAGGTTGAGATCATGCTTCCCCAGGACGTGCGCTGCTCGGAAGGTGTGGGTTTAAATCCAGCCTCCGGCATCACCAGGATGAGAAACAATCCCAAGCTCATGAACAGGGCGCCTCCCACCACGATGGGGATATTGACCCGGATGCTGCCCAGCCAGACACTGACCAGGATACCGATCAGCGCGCCCACTGTGCCAGCCTGGCTGCCACGGATAAAGGCATTTCCCGCAGCCGCTTCGCCGATTTCATCGCTGATCCAGGCTTGCGTGGCGCCGCTGGTGAAGGTGTAGCCCAATCCCCACAGCGCCTGCCCACCCGCGATCGCCCAAAAGAATGGCAATGAGCCCTCCAGGATGAACCCCAAGCCAATGATGAAATATCCCAGGATCACCGAAAGCCTGCGGCTGTATATGTCTGCAACCACCCCGGTAGGCACCTCGAAGAGAAATACCGTGGCCTCCAGCACCGTGCCAACCAGGACCAGTTGCAGTAGGGTGAGCTGAGCCACCGAGACCTGGTAAACCAGGTTGACGGTAAAAATCACCGCATAGATAAGCGCTGCTGCGCCCTGCAGCAGTAGATAAACCTTATACGCATCCTGCCTGTACAATGGATAAAAGCTCCAGCGAATTAGAGATCAACTTCGCGCCGAAACCGATCACACCATTGGCAGCACTGGCCTGCGCCGATGCCAATCAGTCCCCTGTTCGAATGCATGGGCAGCCTGGAGAATGGCAGCCTCCGCCCAGGGCGCGGCGACGATCTGCAGGCCAATGGGCAGCCCCTGGTGTGTAAATCCACAAGGGACGGATATCGCCGGTAAGCCGGTAAGATTGAAGGGGGCGGTGAAACGAGTCAGCAGTCTCGCCTGCTCGAGGGCATCTTGACCCTGAATGGGCGGCGCTGGCATCGGTGTGGCGGGTGTGAGTAATATATCGTAATCATTGAAGATTCGCTCGAATGCCCGTCTTAATTCCACCTGCGCCTGGCGGGCCAAGATATACTCGGTGGAGCTGTACGCCTTGCCAGTTTCCAACCGCTGGCGAATATCTGCTCCGAATTTCTCGGGCTGTTGCGCCAGTCTTTCCCGGTGTACTGCAGCCGCGTCGCTGACCACCATAAGACCATTCGCCTTGGCTGCTTCGAGAAAACCGGGCAGCGTTATCCTGCTCACCCTCGCGCCTTGATCTTCAAATACTCTCGCCGCCTGGTGGACCGCCTCCAGCACTTCGGGTGCAGTGTTGGCTTCCACATACTGATCATCTGCCAGGGCGATGTTCCAGCCAGCCACGCCTTTCTCCAGGCCTTCCTGATAATCATCGACTGGCGCGTTCACCGAAACCGGATCTGCCGGGTCATAACCGGCGATGACCTGCAACAGAATGGCAACGTCCCGGACGCTTCTCGCCATCGGTCCCGCGTGATCCAGGTTCCAGCTGAGTGGGAACACTCCCCGCAGGGATACCCTCCCATATGTCGGTTTCAAACCAACCACCCCACACAGGGCAGCTGGGACGCGAATCGAGCCGCCAGTGTCGCTTCCCAGGGATGCCAGGCACAGGCCAGCCGCCAGGGCAGCCGCCGATCCTCCGGATGAGCCGCCGGGTACCCTATCCAGGTCCCACGGGTTTCGACAGGCGCCATAATGCGGGTTTACATTGGTCAATCCCAGGGCGATCTCGTGCATGTTTAACTTGCCCAGATTGACAGCTCCAGCCTGGTAAATTTTCTCCACCACGCTCGCATCCGCCTCGGGAATATAATCTGCCCAAAAAAGAGAGCCGCAAGTGGTGCGCACACCCCGCGTCTCGTATAAATCTTTCAACCCGAAAGGGATGCCGTGCAGGGGTCCCTTCCGTTCGCCGCGCAGCAGCTCGTCTTCTGCCCGCCTGGCGCGCTGCAAAGCCGCCTCTGGCGTGCGGGTGATAAAACAATTAAGCAATGGATCGAGCTTTTCGATACGCTCAAGGTGAGCCTGGGTCAGCTCTACGGGAGAAATCTCCTTCCTGGCTAGCAGGTCGCCAGCCTCGGAAATCATCAAATCAGTCAGTTTCGACATCTCGATCTCCCTTCCCCGTAGCTCTCGCTTCAGGCTCGCTGGTCCAATATCATAGCCAGCTCGCTCAGCGCCTGGTGTGGGTCGCGGAAGTGGATTGCTTGCATGCCGACCTGTAGCGCGCCGTGAATGTTCTCGTCAAAGTCATCCACAAACACCGCTTCGTCAGGCGAGACATCCAGTTTTTCAGCCGCCAGCAGGTAAATGCGCGCATCGGGTTTTGCCAGGCCCACCTCCGCAGAGATGATCATCTCATCGAAGGCGTCAGAAATTTTCCAATCCCGAATGATAACCTGGCGCAGATCATCCCAGGCGTTGCTGAGCAGTCCTGTTTTATAGCGGGGTCGCAAGGAGCGCAGGTAGTCCACCAGATGCATATCCACCGAATCGCCACCCCAGAACTCAATGGGCACGCGGCGGAGCTTGTCCTCTTCCAGGTTCAGTGCGCCTCGGACGGCTTCCCAATGTTCCTGGGTGGTCAGCCTGCCCAGCGTCGCCAGCACGGCAGTTTCACTGGAAAACACGAGCTGGCTGAGCGCCTGACTTGTTATCCCCAATTCCGCGGCCAGTTTTCGGCGAGGTTCAGGGTTTTCTGTGCGAACGATCACGCCCCCCAGATCGAAGATGACAGCTTTGATGCCCATAAACGATCGCTCCTCTTTTTGCAGCCCCAAGAATTCCAGAATCCCGGCTCCGGCGCCAGCCATGCCCCTTATTCTACCCGCATATTCTGGTATAGCCAGTCAAAGCGTGGATCAAAATCTGCTTTCCTTATTCCTGAACCAGTTGAGTGCTCAACTCCACTCCCGGGCGGAGCTCTTTTTCGTAAAGGTCATACTGCCGGGTTGGGTCGGGATGCATACCGGCTTTCTGATACAGGCGCGTAGCGCCGGTCAGGCTTTGGGCATCTACGCCCAGACCGACCCGCTGTTTGCGGAGCTCATACAGCCTCAGGAAAGAATGGTGCAGCAAAGCCAATCCCAGGCCCTTGCGCCGCCAGGGACGACGCACACCCAGGGTGTTGACCCAGCCCATCTCCGGGTCATCGTAGATCTTAATGCGGCAAAGCGATACGCCGGCGATCTCTTCCCCATCCATGGCGAGAAACCAGAGCGAGGGGTTGAAATCGGGGTCTGTATCAACTCTGTGCTTCCAGCGCTCGAATTCTTCCTCGAAGGGGATTTCCACAAAACCCCAATGATCCTTGAATGCCTCACGCACTGCCTGGACGAGATCGGCCAGATCGCCTTTGTCCGCGAATGTGCTGACAGTTATCCCCGCCGGCCACTGCGGATCGGGGGGCGCGCCATTCAGATCGATCACCATGCGCAATGAATGGCGGATCAGGCGGTAGCCGCAGTGTGCCAACAACTCGCCTGCCGCCTGATTGATCGCTAGGGCGTGCGCCTGAATCACGACCCTGGCGCCCTGCGGCGCTCTTTCGACCGCCTTCCGGGCGCGCTGTTCTGCCCAATGGAGCAGATAGGTGCCGATGCCTAATTTGCGATGCCCGGGATGGGTGTGCCCCCACACATTCACCCGCACGGAGGGCTCGAGCAGGTCCCACACTTCATAATAACCTGCGATCTCGCCATCTGGCGCAACCACCAGGCGCGTATCGGTTTCGAGATTGAAACCGGGCATCTGCAGCTCCGGGGCGAACTCTTCTAAGGTGAACATCTCCACGCCTTTAAGCTCGCGAAAGGCCGCATTGATCAATGCCACGCAGCCTTCAAGATCCTGCATTTTTACAGCTCGAGAGGAGTAACCAGCAGGTAGACCATTTCTCCAGGTGTCCATAACTCACCATCCTCCACAATTTAACCGTTACGATGAAGCTTGCCGGTACGCTTGGCATAGCGCTCTGCCTGGCCGAAAATCCACAAGCCAGCCGGTATGGCGATCAACCCCATCACCAGGGTTGGCCAGACATATGGCCAGAGATCGCGCGTCGCCAGCCCTTCGAGCACCGCGCCTCGGGCGCCATCCAGCACGTAGGTCGCCGGGCTGAACACCGCCATTTTTTGCAGCGCAGGCGGCAGCACATCAATAGGATAATAGACGCCCGAAACAAGCAAGAGCAAGGCAACGATCACGTGAGTCATCTGAGCGCCTCGCTCCGGGAATAGCAGCGGCAGGATAGAGCCCATCACACCTATGCCGATAAACGACAGGCTGCCCGAGATCAGCATCACGGTTCCGCCTAACAAATTAGCCTGGCTCAAATCGATGTCGAACAGCGCGACCGTCACGAATAAGATCACTCCGGTGAACAGCAGGCTGTAAACCACCGCAAAAAAGGTCTGCCCGGCCATGTGCGTCAGGCGCCTGATCGGAGCCATTAGCGTGTACTCAATCGTGCCTTCCCAGCGCTCGATGCTGATCACCTCGGTAATCCAGTAAAAAATCATGGAAAGGTAGCGCCAGATCAGCGTACCGATCACCAGGTACAGCACCAGATAGCGCCCATCCACATTCTGCGCCCCGCCCAGGTGCTCCATGCCCAGCCCAATATAACTGACCGAAAGGCTGTTGGCGATGGAGTAGCACATCCAGACCAGCTCCCACGTCCAGTAGCGCTTGACAAGGTTGGCGTTGCGCTCTACGAAAGCGTATGTAGCCCGAAACTCGTGTAAGAGTGCACTCATGCGATCCATCTCCGATGAAAAATATCAGGCTGGTTCCCCTGCGCACTCGAAATAGTTTTTTTCCAACCATTCTTTGCGCAGTATCCCCATGATAAGAACATCCCAGCGCTGTCCCTGGCGATGTAGTTCGCCCCGTAAGCGACCTTCCAGCTTGAAGCCTGCCTTCGCATAGGAACGTTGGGCGCGCAGGTTGTAATCGAAAACGCCGAGGGTGACCCGGTGCAGGTTCAGTTCAGTGAACGCATAGCTGAGCGCAAGCTGCATCGCGTCGGTGCCGAAGCCGTTTCCCCAATATTTCCGCTCACCCAGCCCAATGCCCACCCAGGCGTCGTCATTCACCCAGTTGACCCATAGGTCAACGAAACCGATCAACTGCTCTTCCTCCAGGGTGCGGACGCCGAAGAAGAAACTTCTGGATTCATCATTCTCCAATTCCTTTTCCATCCATTCCTTAATCTTATCAACCGACCACAGCATGGGTGGGGCGTCATCCAGCAGCCACTTAAAACCGGCATCGCGATCCCATTTTGCAAAAGCCTGAGCCAGCAAACCGGGGTCTTCCGCGGTCAGCCGGGTGAGTTTTCCACGAAAAATGTTTTCTCTCATTTGGGCGTCCATTCTTCCTTCAACAAGGCCAGGTGGATCAAATCCCAGCGGCGGGTTTCCCGGTTTACTGCCTCTCTCCTGCGCACTTCTTCGGCAAAACCCAGCGCCTGAAACAACTGCAGGGCGGGCTGGTTGTATTCAGGAATCCACGCCGCCAGACGGTACAGGTTTAGCTCCTCAAAGGCGTATTGCAGGATCAGGGACAGCGCTTCGCACCCGTACCCCTTACGTCGTTCTCCCGATTCGCCGATGCCAATTTGTACCTGTGCATAGCCATGAGCCCAACGAATGTGGTACAACCTGGCAAATCCGATTAGCCGGTCACCCTCACGCAGGCGAATGGTGAAGTAGTAATGATTCTTCTTCTCCTCCATGTCTTTCTCGATCGCCTCATACTTCTTTTTAAGCTGAGCTGGAGAAAGCGGGCGGGCAGGTTCGATATTATTTAGCATGCGCAAGTATGCAGCCTCGTGCGTCCATCTGGCCTCGATCTCGGCGTCTTTTTCACGATCGATGGGCGCCAGGCAGATCCATTTGCCCTCAAATAGTGGTTTATCGATATCCATAGCTAACTCCTAAGAAGACTTTCCTGAGGGGCGTTCAATGTTCAAGACAGCCCTCATCATTCAAGCTCGGTATCCTTTACCAGCTTCTTTCCGGTCAGCTCGAGGAACACATCCTCCAGGGTGGGTTCGTGCCCGTTGCTTTGAATGGTGCGCTTTAACGACTGGGGAGCGTCTAAAGCTGCGATCTTGCCGCCGTCTATGATAGCGACCCGCTCGCACATGGTATCCGCTTCCAGCATATCGTGGGTGGTCAGCAAAATGGTGGTGCCGTGTTCCTGGTTCAACTCACGGATCACCGCCTGCACCTCACGCTTCGAACGCGGGTCGAGCCCGGTGGTGGGTTCATCCAGCAGCAGCACCTTTGGCTGCGAGAGCAAAGCTCGAGCGATGGCTACCTTCTGCTGCATACCTCTGGACATCTCTTCCATCGGCTTATAAATCGAATGCTTTTCCAGGCCCAGTCGGGTGAGGATCTCCACCACCCTGCGGCGGATATCCGCCCCAGACATCCCGTATAGACGCGCCCCATACACAAGGTTCTCCATGGGAGACAGTTTCTTAAAGAAGCTGGCTTCCACCGATACCCGGTTGATCAGGCGCTGCACCTCCCTCGGCTGGCGGACAACATCATAGCCAAAAACCCGAATGGATCCCTGGTCGGGCAGCAGTAAAGTGGCGATCAAGCGGATCAGGGTGGATTTACCCGAGCCGTTAGGCCCCAACACGCCAAAGATCTCTCCGCTTCCAACCGAAAATGAGACCCGGTCAACGGCGACCACTACAGGCTTTCGATCTTCGCTCGCGCTGCCATTGGTTTTCCCAGAGTCCTGCTTGCCATTTGCCTTGAACCGGTTCGCAAATGAAACTTGTTTGAGCCAATTCCTGGGCTTGCCAAATTTTTTATACACTTCATCGACCAAAATCGCCTCAGACATCTCTTTCTCCTTCAATGAAATGAAACATAAAAAAAGCCACGGGGTACCCGTGGCTGGTAATGCACCTGGAAAATAAAAAAGCCACGGGTGGGAGCACACCCGTGGCTGATCTCACTCAATAGCTCTGGCTAACGATCAACAGGCGCACTCCGCGAAGGCACGGTCTCACCGCTCGGAACAGCGGCGACACGTAGCCTAGTGATGTAAACAAATGCCATCGTCATGAAACGCCTGTATCCTTTCAATGGGATTTTCGAACAGCGTGAGTTTACCATGCCAGTTCGAATCGTGTCAAGGTATCGCCCTATATTTCAATCAGAACCCGCATTATTATGATTGATCGTAAAAGTATCGATCTGCTCCCCCGTTCGCCTGTAAAAACTAAAGGTGATGCTGGACTGGTCAGCCTCGACCAGCATGGCGCCGTGGTCGCGGTTATAGCGAAACCGGCTGCCGCTCACAATGGTGCTGAAGGCGTAAATCGATCCGCCTCCCAGACCATTGACAAAATACGGGAATCCGTCCAGGAGGATGCGCTCGTAGGTGTGGTCGTGACCCGCCAGGACAGCAGTCGCCCCCCACTCCTGGAAAGGCCAGCGCATCCATGGTATCGAGCCATGGATGCCGGAAGAATAGGGTGGATGGTGCATGTAAACGATCTTCCAGGGTTCCTCTGCGGCAGCCAGCCCGTCCTGTAGCCAGGCAGCCTGGGCCGAGTTGCTGCCCACTCCATCCGGCTCGTGACTATCCGAATCCAGCGCGAAGAAGTGCACCGGTCCCCATGAAAATTCGTAGTAGCGCTCGTTGCCGGGCAAATTGAAGTAGTCCAGATAAGGCTGGGCAGCGGTTGTCAGCCAGTCGTGATTGCCTAGGCTGGGGAAAAAGCGGTTATGATCTGCGCCTGGCCCGTAACTCCCCAGGTAAGGGTAAATAAAAGAGTGGTAGTATTGACCGATATTCGCATCAATGGTGTTTTGAGCGCCAAGCGGATAATTATTGTCGCCGGTTGTGATGATCACGTCTGGTTGCCAACTGATTACCAGGCTGGCGACATCGGCTTCAGCCTGCCCTGCCCAGCCGTAATCGCCGATCACGGCAAAGCGCATGGTTTGAGGCGCTGGCGGCTCTGTAAGCGTGGGCGTGATGGTTGGAGAAACCATCACGATCGGTAAATCCACCGTTAGCGTCTCGCTTGGAGCTGCAAGGATGTCTGCTGATGGGCGCGTCGGCACCTGAGTGACGCTGCTGATGGGCGTGTGTCTGGTGGTTGTGGTGAGGTTCTGGCTGGCAATATTGGTGGGCGCCTGGGTCAGTGCGATGATCGTACCGCAGGCCACCAGGAATACTAATCCCAGGTAAACAAACAGGAGTTTAATGCGCAATGAAACGGGTGGCGATGACATGCTTATTAGCGTTCTACTGGCGCTAACTGATATACGCCCCCCGCGTAATCAACCAGGTAGATTTCACCGCGCTCATCTTCACCGAAGGATGATATCCTCATCCCAGTTTCATATTGAACTTTTAGGATCCAGGCATCCTCCGGCGTTCGAATCAGCCCCCATACCAGACCGCTACAGAAATCTCCGAAAAAATACACCCCCTGCCAGTCAGGCATGGCCTGGCCGCGGTAAACAAATCCTCCGGTAATAGAGCACCCCTGGGAATGATCATATTCGGCGACTGGATCGATCACCGCCAACCCGGCTGGGACGCGCCCCTCAAACCTATGCGCGCCTTCGCGGTAATCCCAGCCGAGATTCGCGCCAGCGGGGCTGCCGGCGGGCAGGTGGTTGATCTCCTCCCACATGTTTTGACCCACATCGCCGATGAACAAATCACCGCTCAAGCGATCAAATGAGAATCGCCAGGGATTACGCAGTCCGTAAGCCCAGATTTCAGGCAAGCCATCCGAACCGAGAAACGGATTATCCGCAGGTACTGTGTAACCCGTCGCCCCATCCACTTCCAGGCGTAGTATTTTGCCCAGATAGGTCTGGAGGGATTGGGCGTTACCGTGAGGATCGTTCGCCGCGCCCCCATCGCCGAGACCCAGGTACAGGTATCCGTCCGGTCCAAACGCCATCCCGCCGCCGTTATGGTTCGGATAGGGCTGTGGGATAAACAGCAGGCGTTCTTCGCTGCTGGCATCCGCCTGGTCTGGGTTGCCTTCCATCACGCGATAGCGGGCGATGACAGTATCGCCGTTCAGGTCGGTGTAGTTAACGAAGAAAAATCCATTCTGCTCGTAGAGCGGGTGAAAAGCCAGACCTAATAAACCCTGTTCGCTGCCACTGATCTCGATCCGATCGCGAATATCCAGAAAAGGCTCAGACGCCAGGGTATTTTCCCGGATAATCATAATTCTGCCGCGCTGCTCGATCACGAACAAGCGCCCACTGCCATCCCCTGCGTTGACCAGGCCAACCGGTCGATTTAAATCCGTTACCATGGGCTGCCAGGCGTAATCCTGCGCGGATGGGAAATCGATTGCGTTTGATAGCCCAGGAGTTTCAACTGGCGTCGCGGTGCTGGTGGGCGGCAGTGTTGGCGAATTTTCAGGGATTGCGCTTTGCCCTCCGCCTGGCTGGGAGGTGGCGGTGGCTGCCTTCAAAGTGGATGGCGGTAATTCCGGCTCAGCTGTGGTTGGCGTAGGTTTAAGAGTGGCGGGTGGTTGCCCGCCGAGACTGCACGCCGAGAGGGCTCCCAAAGCCAGGCAGGATGTCAGGATGAGCACCCCCCCGCGGCGGCTATTGCTCCTCACCTTTCTCTCCTTCCCAAAATTCTGCGTCCACAATCTCTGCCTCGTCGATGGGTTCAGCCTCGCTGCCTGTTGAGCCGCCGGATAATGCCCGCATGTGTTCCTGCACAACCTCTGGCGGACAAAGTTCCACAAACAGGTACGCGCCAAGCCAGATGATCAACGTGTCATCAATCGGGCCAAGAGCCGGGTCTGGGATGACAAGGTACAACAAAGAACCCACTGGCAGGATCTTCAGCCAGGGGCTGACCCGCCTGTCTGCCATTAAGCGCAATACCAGCTTGATCCGCAGCGAAAGATTTTGAAAAAAACCGATTCTTTCTGAGGGGGTAATTTTCCGGTTTCGGTCTTGTGACATACGACCTCCAAACGCGGGCATTATACTATGGCAGCCCAACGTAAAGAGCGGGACGCGTACACGTCCCGTCGAAATATAGTTCTACCATATTTTTTAACCGGATTGGGCTTTGCTCACCACAGCCGCGAAAGCCTCCGGGTTGCGCACAGCCAGATCGGCGAGCATCTTGCGGTTGATGGCAATCCGGGTTATCTTCAAGTCGTGGATCAAGCGGCTGTATGTGATTCCATTGAGCCGCGCGGCAGCATTAATTCTCGCAATCCAAAGCCGGCGCAGATCACGTTTGCGCGTGCGGCGATCTCGGTAGGAGTACCAAAGGCTTTTCAACATGGCTTCATTCGCACGCCGAAACAGGCGCGAGCGTGTCCCAAATTGACCCTTGGTCATTTTCAGAATTTTGCGGTGGTGTTTCCGCCGGTATGGACCAGTTTTTACACGAGCCATTTTTTACTCTCCTGCGAACCCCTGAGCGCCGGTAGGCCGTTCACCTGCCTGTTGGTTGCACCCAGCAGTCGCAATTAAAAAACGATAATATGCCGGGATAGTTAATCCAGGTTTGGGGCGAGTCGTTTAATGCGCTTGACAATCCCGCGGCCCTTTACAGAGATCATCTCAGTAAACAGGCGTTTAGTGCGTTTGGACGTCCTGCGCCGCAGGTGGCTCTTGCCGCCTTTAGTGCGCACCAGCATTCCCGAGCCCGTCAGGCGGAAGCGCTTGGCGGTCGCCTTATGGGTCTTGAGTTTATACTTACCTTTGGATGGCTTGCGAGGCACAGTCGTACTCCTTTCACACAAAATTCCGCGGTGTCGAGACAACCATTCGGCTGCCAGGCAAACCGCGGAGGGTCTTTATCTTTTTGATCTGAGAACAGCTACAGCGCCCGTTTACTTCTTCTTGGTCCCCTTGCTGGGGGACAGCACCATTAGCATAGTCCGGCCTTCCAATGCCGGGGATTGCTCGATCGCCGCCACGTCGGATAAATCTTCGGCTACCGATTTAAGGTCTTCCAGCGCGATCTCCGGGTAAGTTATCTCTCTGCCGCGGAAGCGAATGCGCACCTTAACTTTCATTCCTGATTCCAGCCAGCGGCGTGCGTCGCGCACTTTCAGGTCTCGATGATGTTCGTTCGTTTTAGGGCGCAGGCGGATCTCTTTAACTTCGATCTTCGTTTGGGCCTTGCGCGCCTCTCGTTCCTTTTTGGCCCGCTCGTAAATGAACTTGCCGAAATCCATCACCCGGCATACAGGTGGGTCCGAATTGGGCGCTACTTCTACCAGGTCTAGCTCTGCATCGCGTGCCACCCGGTTGGCTTCTTCGATGGATACTACCCCGATGTTTTCACCATTTGGTCCAATCAGCCGAACCTCCGACGTGCGGATGGCATCGTTTACTCGATAATTAACTGCGCTGATATGTAACTCCTCTCAGTCTAAATATTCCCGGTTCTGCAACCGGGTGCATGGCATGATACCATATTTACACAAGAATCGTCAACGGCTGAGGTCGAAGATCGATTGACCCATATGTAAAATCCATATAAACTTTTCTTAATTCCAGCGCTCGCGGGGAAGGAATATTAACGATGATTCGACAACAGATTGCTGAAAACGGATTGTGCAACGGATTGAACGGATTAGAAATATTGTCTTCAGCGAAGCAAAAACAATGGACGAGTTTGGAGGATCATGGCTGAGAAAAAGGTAATCACCTCTTTCGATGATTTGACGTATCGCATCATCGGCTGTGCAATGGCCGTGCATCGTGAGCATGGGACGGGGTTAAGAGAAAACAGCTACCAAAGGGCGTTGGCATTTTCCCTGCAGGATGCAGGACTTCGTTATGAACCGCAGAAGCTGTACAGTGTATATGATGACCCGAAACAGCAACGCCTGGTGGGTTATTATATCCCGGACTTCGTTGTGGAGGAAAAAATCATTGTAGAGATCAAAGCATTAAAAGGGCTCGACAACAGCCACCTAGCGCAGGTAATACATTATCTGGCAGTGTCTGCCTGCCCGCTCGGCCTGTTGATTAACTTCGGAGAGCGTAGCCTGCGCTACCGGCGTATTTTCCCACCGAAAAATGTTAGCGAACACCTGATCAATCGCCAGTGGCTTTTCGTTCCGGATTGGTTAAAACCCGATTGGAAAACAGACACATAATCCTGTGCTGCACCATGGCGTAATCCGTGTAATCCGTGTACAAAATCGGTTACCAGCCTTTTCTTTAATTCCATGAGAGTCAATGCAATCTCACCTATATAATGATCCAGAATTCAAGATATCTGGCACTTTGAACTGGTGAAGGCAGGCATGCAGCAAAGGTAGTGAGACATATTCAGCCTGAATCGTCAGGTACTTTTGATTAGCGAGTTTCGCACCATGCACTAGCTAGTGGTAGGATCGGAAGCTCGTTCTTGATATCGTGCAGCGCCAGGTTGCCGGTTAAGCCAGAAAATGTTGGAGGCAGCTTCTTATAGAGAAACTGCCCATCACGACTCGGAATTTTTATTCCCTAGCCGCGATATCGCCTTGGGCGCGTTCCAAAAATTCCTCCAACGGCATCGCTCCCGGGTTCTCGCCGGAGCGCAGGCGCAGCGCTACCGTGCCCTGCTCGACCTCCTTATCGCCAACCACCAACATATAAGGGATCTTCTGCATCTGGGCGTCCCGGATCTTGGCGTTCATGCGCTCGTTACGCTCGTCTACCTCGACCCTCAAGCCCTCGCCTTTGAGCTTACCAGCGACTTCACGGGCATAGGCATAATGGCGGTCGGCGATCGGGATGATCACCACCTGCACCGGCGATAACCAGACCGGGAATGCTCCGGCGAAGTGTTCGATTAGAACCCCGAAGAAGCGTTCCATGCTTCCCAGCAAGGCGCGGTGGACCATGTAAGGCTGGTGCGGCAGGCCATCCTCGCCGATGAACTCCAACTCGAAGCGCTCGGACATGTTGAAGTCGAACTGGATCGTGCTGAGCTGCCATTCGCGAGCGAGGGCATCATGAACTTTCAAGTCGATCTTCGGCCCGTAGAATGCGCCTCCGCCTTCATCCACCACGTAAGGCAGATTGTGCGCCTCGATGGCGCGCCTTAGCGCTTCTGTGGCGATCTCCCAGTCTGCGGGGTCGCCCACGTACTTTTCAGGCCGGGTGGAGAGATACGCCTTAAAGTCTCTCAGGCCAACGGAGCGCAGCACGTAGAGCGAGAATTCGAGGGCGCGGCTGATCTCCTCCTCAACCTGGTCTGGGCGACAAAAAATGTGCGCATCGTCCTGGGTGAAGCCGCGCACCCGCGTCAAGCCGTGCAAGACGCCGCTGCGCTCGTAGCGATAGACCGTGCCATATTCCGCATAACGTTTGGGCAAATCGCGGTAGGAGCGGGTGCGACTCTTGTAAATCTGGATGTGAAACGGGCAGTTCATCGGTTTGGCGTAATAAGCCTCGCCTTCGATGTCCATCGGGGAATACATGCTCTCCTGGTAGAAATCCAGGTGACCGGAGGTCTCCCAAAGATGGGCGCGACCGATATGCGGCGAAAACACCCATTCATAACCGTTGTCCAGGTGAGCCTTGAGGCTAAACTCCTCGACCAGCACCCGGACCATCGCACCCTTGGGGTGCCATAGGATCAAGCCTGGACCCACATCTTCCGATATACTGAACAGGTCCAATTCTCTACCCAATTTACGATGATCGCGCTTCTTGGCTTCTTCCAGCCGCCAGAGATACTCCTCCAGCTCCTGGGCAGAATGCCAGGCCGTTCCGTAGATGCGCTGCAGCATTTGTCGATTTTCATCCCCGCGCCAGTAAGCCCCGGCAACGCTCAGCAGTTTCACAGCCGCCGGGTTGATCTGGCTGGTGTTCTCCACGTGTGGACCGCGGCACAGGTCGATGAATTTATCGTGGGCATAGACGGAAATCTCCGGCTTTTCTGCCAGGGGTTGCCCGTATTCATCAAAGCTGCCCTGCTCCAGCCCCTGGATCAGCTCCAGCTTATACGGCTGATCCTTGAAGATGCGCCGTGCTTCATCTGCGGAGAGCACCCGCTTTTCAAAAAGATGGTTGCCAACGATGATCTCGTGCATCCGTTTTTCGATGACTTCCAGGTCGTCCGGGGTGAGCGAGCGCGGCAGCTCGAAATCGTAATAAAAACCATCCTCAATTGGGGGCCCGATGGTGTACTTGCCCTCCGGGAACAGCTCTAACACCGCTTGTGCCATAACGTGCGCCGCTGAATGGCGGATGCGGTACAGGTCGCTTTCCTCGTAACGTTCTTCTTTCCTCTCAGCCATTTTTGCCTCCTTCCAGGATACTGTGGTAGAAAAATTGCCAACGGAGATAAACCATCGTCAGCGTTTCATCAGATCGGGAGTCAAGAGTTTACGAACGCATTAAAAACAAAACTCTCGCCGCTGGGGCGAGAGAAGTTAAAGCTCACGCGGTTCCACCCAGTTTGACCTGAAATCAAGCCATCTCTTTGGACCGATAACGGGGTCAACCGTTCTCCTTACCGGATTGCCCTGTGCAGCCGAAGCGCTTCAGAACTCTCGTTCAGGATACCGCTCACGGGGGGTATTCACCGGGCGCCTTCCGCAAGGGACTCTCAGCAAATGATCCCTTTCTCTGTCTGCGCATGCCCAGGCTACTCGACCCGGTCACTGCGTTTATGGTGGGCGGTATAGGACTCGAACCTACGACCTCTGCGATGTCAACGCAACGCTCTAACCAACTGAGCTAACCGCCCAATAATTTGAGTGCCGCATATTATATCTGGGGCAGGCAAAAATGACAAGGCAACCCCCTCTCTTCAGTGCAAAACGACCTGCAGGTTCCCCTGATATATGCCTGGTCGATAAAAAAACTGCGGGAGGTTCGTCCCAACTGAAACTTGTATGCTATAGTTTGACCCCTTGCAGAAAGCGCAAAACTATATCGGCAACACTTTGAGGCTTCTCCAGCATCACCATGTGACCTGCGCCTGGGATCACTTCCAGGCGCGCATGCGGGACCATATCCACCAGCCGCTGTACGTACGCGGTGGGCGTCATCCGGTCCTCTTCGCCGCAGAGAGCCAGAACCGGGCACATGAGTTCACCCAGGCGATTTCCTACATCGAACCCCTCACACGCGAGAAAATCACCGAAAAGCACACTTGGGCGAATTTTTAGCATGCGTCGGTAGGCGATATTTTTCAGGCTCTCCGGCGCTTTTCTGGAATAAGACCAGGAAATAATATTACTCACCGCCCTCTCGAAGTGCTCCGTATTGGCTAAATCTTTCATCAGGGTGGGATTTACTTTCATGCTGGCTGTTGTGCCCAGCAAAACTAGCGCAAGCACATGATCAGCAGACGCCAATCCCAGCCATAATGCAATCGCACCGCCCATCGAGTGACCCACGAATACCGCCCGGTGGAGCCCAACCCCTTCCATCCAGCGCAGCACCGTGTCAACGTAGGCGGAGATCGATTGTTGTCCGGCTCCTGGAGATTTGCCGTGCCCGGGTAAATCCAGGGCGTAGACACGCACGCCAGGCAGCCGGCGAATTTCCGTCGGCCAGTGCAGGTGATTTCCACCTGCGCCATGGATCAACACCACGGGGAGGCGCGCCGCCTGGTCATAGATGCGATAATACAATCCGGCAGCTTCGGGCATGATTCAGTTCATCCACGTTCATATTTCCTCAAGCGGGAGCCAGGCAGACTTCAGGGACTGGAAGCGCTGGAAATCCACAGTTGCAAACCGAGACCCACCATCCCACCCCCAATCAACCAAATGGAAGAATTTTTTAAAACGGTGAGGATTTGGTCTGAGGTGTAATCCGGGGTTAGGTGCCCGTGCAGCCCGCTCTTAAATACCATCAGTATGAGCGCTAACGGGGTCACCAGCAGACCCGCAAGGCTGCCCAGGCTAACCATCCGCCATGTTGGTTTCCAGGATCCCCATAGTCTGCTTCTTTGCAGCCGGATTGCGATGAGGAGGCTGATTCCCAGGGCGAAAAGATACACAGTAAATAAGCTGCTATCTTCGACAGGCAGCCAAAATAGCCACAATATGCCCAGGGATATTGCGCTGATGCGTAAGAAATTCTTATCGCTGGAAATCTTCACGAGGGGTGACCTTGGCGAAGGCGGTCAGCAGCTTCCTCGGTGAGAGGGATCGCCACCTTCACCCGGGTACCACGACCGATAACAGAGTCAATCTGCAACAATCCATTGACCAGCTCGGTCCTCTCTCGCAAGTTGATCATCCCGAGGCTGCCCCGCTGCTCATAGTTCGCGTCAACCTGCTTCAGGTCAAAACCGACGCCATCATCCTCGATCTCCAGAAGGATGAATTCCTCATTTTTGGATTTTAAACTCACCCAGATGTGCTCGGCCTGAGCATGTTTGCGGGCATTATTTACCGCCTCTTCGACGATATAGAAAATTACCCCTTGCTTGCCCATCTCCAAATCTGCCACCACTTCCGGATCAGCCTCCACGATCACATTTTGGGAGTAGGTCTCCTTCATTTTTTCTGCCATCGACTGCAGCCCAGCGATCAATCCCTGGGATTCCAGAATCAGGGGGCGGAGGGTGAAGAGCATGTGGCGGATCTCTTTCGTTGCCCGCCGGGCCAGTTCTTCAATTTTTTGCATCTCATCTGCGGCTGCTTTCGGATCGCGATCGATCAGTCGTCTGGCAAAATTGATCCTCATTGCCAGGGCTGCGATCGATTGCGTTGGACCATCGTGCAGGTCCCGGGCGAGTTTCTTGCGCGCTTCCTCCTGGACCTCGACCACGCGCTCCTTCTCCAGCTCAATGTCGCGGTACAGGCTCGCATTTTTCAGCGCGATGACGGCCTGGCTTCCGATGATATCCAGAAGCTCTCTCCGCTCCTCCGTGAAGTATTCCTCCTTGGGGTGGGCAAACAGGAGCACCCCGTAAGTGTCTAAACCCGCACGCAGAGGGATGCAGTAACCTGATGCGCAGGATTTCAATGCGATCACCCTGCCCAATTCTGGGTCGCTTTTAAGCTCCCGACCAAGCTTGGAAATTCCATCGTCAATAGCCATGCCCACCAGCCCATTTACGCCGGGGATAGACATATTCCTGTCCGCCTGAGTGAAGCGCCGGGACGAGCGCGCCCGGAGGGCTTTCCCTTGATAATCACCCTCTGTGTATAACAATACCGCGCTGACCAGCTCCGGATCAGGACCAGCTTCGCTCGCCAACGCACGGTGCGCCAGGTCGAGAGAAATATCCAGAACCCGGTTAAAGTTCAGAGTAGCGCTCAAGACCGAAATGAGCTGATAGATCCTCCGGCTGTGCTCGCGCTTGGCTTGTTCGCTCGCAGCCAGGGCCTCGATCTGCTCACGCTCGAGTCTGGACCAGATTTTGCCCAGGCGTTGGGCAAAATAAGAGAAAACAGCCCCAGCGCCGCCATAAACCAGCGCCAGGACTGCGAGGTAGACGCCCGATCCCACTGCATCTTGCTGTGTGAAGGCAATCAATCCCTGAGCCAATAGGCTGAAGAAGGCGATTAAGAGCAAACCCCTG
>DATEDC010000247.1:0-12905 GCA_035286585.1 Anaerolineales bacterium | reverse complement strand
GGATGAACATGATCGGCATGCTGGGCTTGAACCAGATCGGCCTGGATTTTATGATACCGTAGGTGGCTCCGAGGGAGGATTGGTGCAACAATGAGACCAACAACCCCAACAAGGCCAGCACTGGTGCAATTTTATGTACGCCGTGAGCCACTCGGCGTAACCAGGGCCAGGGATCAAAAAATTTCGCCTCAAGCACTACCGGGGCAAACTCCAGGATCATGATTGTCAGATAGATGGTAATGCACCAGGTAATTTCCCACAAAACCGAGTGGATGTTCCAATAAACCCATGGATGCCAAAACCGGTCTGGGCGCCCGATATCCATGATCAGGGTGAGCAAGGCGGTGGTGTAACCGATAAATCCCACGTAGACTGCCAGACGGATAACAGATTGGAATTTTTTCAGACCGAACAGATACACCACAGCCGAGAGCGTGAAAGCGCCGGCGCCTAAGGCGATGGCGGATAGATCGATGGTGATCCATAGACCCCAGGGAACCAGGTCGCTCATGTTGGTGACGACCAAGCCCCTGCGAAAAACTTCGAAGGCGGCTGCCAGCCCGATCGTCAGCAAAACAGCGATAAAACCCAGCCAGGCCAGGAATCCCGGGGATATAGAGGGGGACTTTTGTCTCAAGGTTGAAGTAGCCATGATTACAGACCCTCCTTCGGCGGGATGTAATAGACAGCTGGCTCGGTGCCTAATTCCTCGCGCAGGCGGATGGTGGCGTTAGCCTGCAGCTCATGAGATATACGGCTATCGGGATCATTCAAATTACCAAAGATGCGCGCCCCTACCGGGCAGATGTTGACGCAGGCGGGGGTGGCTTCCGGATGCTCGCCAGGCATCAGCCCCTGCTTGACACCGTCATCTATGCGGTGGATGCAGAAGGTGCATTTCTCCACCACGCCTCGTGGCCGGCGCGGCACCTCGGCAATTCCCCAGGTGGGGATAAATTCGTTGCCTTCGGCCCTTTCTTCCCAGTTAAAACGCCGGGCGTCGTAGGGGCAGGCGACTTCGCAATAGCGACAACCTATACAACGGTCATAGTCCATCACGATCAGACCATCTTCGCGGCGGTAGGTAGCTTTGACCGGGCAGACTTCAACACAGGGAGCCTCCTGGCAATGTAGACAAGGGCGGCTGAAGAAGAAAGGAATCCCTGAGGAGTTTTGCTCGGCCACGACGATATTCCAGGGTCGATCGGCGGGCACATCGTTGGTGGCGCTACAGGCGCGCAAGCAATACTCACAGCCGATACATCTATCCAGATTGATGATCATACCCCAGCGGTATTTGCTATTTCCGTGGCTTTGTCCATCTTCTCCCTGGATCTGGGTTTGTTTCAGGACGGAGAAGGGGGAGAGAGGGCCGACGGTGAGCGCCTGGGCGGCGACAACCGAGCCAGCTGCAGCCGCTGCAACAGTCAGAAAATCCCGCCGGCTGAGTTCGAGCTTGATCTTAGTTTTCTTTGCCATTGTCTTCAACCTCGATTACGCGGATGCCCCGGCTCACCACCCATGCCGCTACGCCTCCGGTAATCAGTCCGATAATTGCGCCCTGCGCAAGGCCCGTGTACAGGCGCACTGCCGAACGCGATTCCAGCGAAGAGATGAGCTGGTTTTGCTCATCGATCTTTTGCTCCAATGTGGCGGTATCCTGCACGGCTACGTTTTGGATTTCCCCAGACAACTTGATGATTTCATCGCGGCTGTGAACAGTATCCTGGTGGCAGCCGATACAGGCTTCCGATCCTACCGAGAATGTATGCCCGGTAGGCACCAGGCCTTCGATGGGGCTCATGGAGCGTGGGCTGGTGTACATATGGCAGTTGCTGCATTCCAGGCCCGCGTTGGCGTGGGTGCCATGGGTGAAGGAGTCACCACGCTCTTTATGGCAATTGGTGCATAATTCTGTGATCGAAGCAGCCATGGGTGTTTGGGCGTGCGGGTTGTGGCAGGCCTCGCACTGGATGCCGGTTGCGCTGTGCACGCTGGCGCGCCATTCGTCGGTGGTCTGCTTATGGCAACGGCTGCATAATTCTGCGTTGGGCGTAATCGGCATTTGTGCCTCCGGGTGCCCGGTTTGAAACGGACCATGGCAAGATTCGCAGGTGACGCCTTCCTCGACATATTCGCCTGTGGCCCGATCATACCCTGTAGTATGGCATTCCAGGCAACGGACCTGAGAACCCATTTCGGTCCAGTCACGCTGGAAAATGGGCGAGGAGAAGGCTTCTTTATGCCGCGTTCCCAACCAATCCGCGTGGATATCGGTGTGACAATTTGCACAGGCTGATGAGCCGGCGTAGGTCCCGGTTTGGGTTTGGAGTTCAGGGGCTACACCGGGCGCTGCCTGTACGGGTTGAGCCAGACTGATGGCAGCTCCAGCGATCATGCTGATTGTAAAGACGGCAAAAAATGCCAGCCAGCTTTTGCGAGAAGTTCGGAATTTAAAACGAACCATAATATCTGCTCCTGAGAGGGTCAAAGGTTGCCTGCATAGAGAGCATGTTTACCATTTAATTCTCTTACCCAATTAAATACACAATGCGTTTGGTCACTTGCCCCAACAACAATTTTAGAATTGGGTATTTTCACTCATTTCATTTTAATTTTTTTTACGCAAATCCGTTAGTTCAAAATGTCACATTCAAATTCGATAGAAGTAACATTAAAAGCTCTCCTCCTCAAAGTAGAGAAGGAGAGCGTGTGATCCTGGTCGAGTACTTGCCAGTCTTGGGTCAGGGTGCAGGACGATCGTGGTATCCGGTTGCGCCGGCGATCAGTTCCTCGTCCGTTTTAGGCGACCCGAAACCGGCGCCATGGCAGTGGCGGCAGGCGAAATTCAACCCGATCTGGGATAGAGCTACCGTGCCATCTTCACTGAATTGCTCGATCTGGGTGGGATCGATCGCCATCAGGTGAGTGCGAATATCGGCGGTGAATTTTTCTTCATCGCCCCAGGCGCTCTTGGTCACACGGGGCATATGGCATTCGAGGCAGCTTAATTTTAACCCGACGTGCGTGGCGTTCTTCTGATACTTGGCTTTCTCGAAGTGACAATTCTCGCAGGCTGTGCGCGTGGTGGGCTCTCCGGCTTTTTGTAGTTGCACCACACCCTTGTGTGGGTCGTGGCAAACCACACATTCGATAATGACGTGCTTGCTCTGGAAGAGCTCCTCGTATTGTTCGTGGTGCTGAATAAAGCCTCCAGAGGCGTTCACCGATTCGATCTCCCCGCGGCGGTGACACTGCCCGCACAACTCACCATCCCTGACGATCTGCATGGCAATACCGCGCGGATTGGTGATATGCAGGCTGCCGGGGCCGTGGCACTCCTCACACTTAATGCCGGGCTCCGCCCAGGTGCCCACCAGTCCGGGTAAGCCATCCTGATTGCCTTGCGGGCTGTAACCGGTGGTGTGGCAGGAGCCGCAATCGTAGGGCTTCTTCTCTTTGCCGGATTCGTAGGTCACCCAGCCCGCTTCCTTGCCGACGATTGGATTGGCGAAGTTCCACTGATTCAGATATTCGGTGTTGCCGGCTTTGCCTGGCTCATCAGTGATAATATACCCATCCTTGTCGACGAAGCGGGCCTTCCAGTTATAACCACCGATGATGAAAAGGATATCATCCCAGGTATAGCCCTGAGGCAGCTCGGTGATCTGGGTAAAGGGATATTCCGGCGGTTGCCCATTCACAACCGGATTGAGCTTCCATGCGTGGCCGGATTTCATGTAGACATCGAAGATTTCCGAGTGGCAGCCCGCACATATTTGGGCGCCAACGTAGTTGGCGGCTGCCGCGCTGGCTGCCTCACCGGCTGGACCGGGAGGGCCTGGAGGCCCCTCCTTACCGGGTGGCCCTTGTGGGCCTTCCGGTCCGGCAGGTCCAGCCGGCCCGCCGGGTCCGGCTGGTCCAGACGGACCTGCGCAAGCCACAAGAAGCAGCGCCAGTGAAATCAAAGCAACAGCGAGTATGAGCATTTTGCGTATCATTGTGCATCCTCCTTGTGATCAGGCACCGGTACAGGTGCGGTAACCTCGCCCGAATACTATTGATCTCACCTGGTCGCCGAGTAATCTGATAGGGGTGAGCAGTATCCCACAGCAGGTATTATAGCCCAATTATGAGAATTGGATTAGGAAGGATCATCCATTCCGGGTGTGATTATTGTCACGTACAACTTTTGTCACACCCATCCCTCCCGTAAAGCGCCCACCTGTGCTATAATTTCGTCCAATTAAGTCTCAGGCTGGACGAAGCGTACCTATGAACGGCTGCAAAGTTGTTGTCAATTCGAATCTGAACGCTAATGATCCCACGGTTTGGCGCCGGGCGGATTGGTTCAGCCTGCCAGAGAGTTAATCTCAGGCTAAGAGCATAGATCGCCCGACGCACCCGGCGGAGGGCGATTTATTTTTATTGCGGAGGCCATCCATGTACAAGACCCACACTTGTGGTGAACTGCGTCGTGAACATATCGGACAGGAAGTATCCCTGGCGGGCTGGGTGCACCGCCGCAGGGATCATGGTGGGTTGACATTTGTGGACCTGCGCGACCGCTTTGGTCTGCTGCAGGTGGTTGCTAATCCGGACGCCTCGCCTGAGGCGCACCGGGCAATGACTTCGGTGCGCATGGAATGGGTGCTGCAGGTGGAAGGCGTGGTGCGCCCCCGCCCTGCCGGGTCTGAAAACCCCAATCTACCCACGGGCGAAGTCGAAGTGGACGCGCGAGTGGTTAGAGTGCTCAATTCATCCAAGTCGCTCCCGTTCATGATCAGCAGCGAAGAGGAGACTGATGAGCACATGCGCCTGCGTTACCGCTACCTGGATTTACGCCGCCAACGGTTGCTCAATAACCTGATTCTCCGCCACCGCATGGTCAAATTCATCCGTGATTACCTGGATCAGCACGATTTCCTGGAAATCGAAACGCCGATACTGTTCAAGACCACACCCGAGGGGGCGCGCGATTACCTGGTGCCTTCGCGATTGCACCCTGGCGAATTCTATGCCCTGCCGCAATCACCCCAACAGCTCAAACAATTGCTGATGGTCGCCGGCATAGAGCGTTACTTCCAGATGGCGCGCTGTTTTCGGGATGAAGATCAGCGCGTAGACCGGCAGCCTGAGTTCACCCAACTGGACCTGGAAATGTCTTTTGTCCACCGCGAGGATGTGATGCAACTGATGGAAGCCATGTACACAAAGATGGTGGCTGAAGTGTTACCCAACAAACAACTGCTGGCCTCGCCTTTTCCACGCCTGACCTATCAGCAGGCGCTCGATCGCTTTGGCAAGGATAACCCCGACCTGCGCTATGGTCTGGAGCTCAAGGATGTGGGCGACCTGGCGGAGGGCTGTGGTTTTCAAGTTTTCGAGAACGCGGTCCTCAGCGGGGGGCACGTGCGCGGGATCAACGCGAAGGGTCTTGGCGAGTACAGCCGGAAGCAAGTGGATGAATTGAGCGAATATGTGCGCCAGTTTGGGGCGAAGGGCCTGGCATATCTGGCGATCACGCCGCAGGGGGAACAGCGCTCGTCTTTCAGCAAGTACCTGGCGCCCGAGCGGGTGAGTTCCTGGCTGGAGCGCATGGAGACCCAAGCGGGGGACCTGCTCCTGTTCGTCGCCGGTAAACCTTCCGTAGTTTACGAAGCGCTGGGACGGCTGCGGGTGATGCTCGCAGAGCGCCTGTGCCTGGCTGACCCGAACGTCCTGGCTTTTTGCTGGGTGGTAGATTTTCCGTTCGTCCAGTGGAACGAAACGGAGCAGCGTTGGGACCCGAGCCACCACCTCTTCACCGCGCCCATGCCCGAGGACGTCCCCTTACTGGACAGCGACCCTGGGAAAGCGCGCGGCCAACAGTATGACCTGGTGCTCAACAATGTTGAGGTTGGCGGCGGCTCGATTCGTATCCACGACCGGCAGCTACAGGAGAAGGTGTTCAAGCTGATCGGTCTGGATGCGGACACAGCCGGGCAGCGCTTTGGGCACCTGCTGGAAGCGTTTGAATACGGCACACCGCCGCATGGCGGAATCGCCTCTGGAATCGACCGCCTGTGCATGGTGCTGTTGGATGAGCCCAATATCCGCGAAGTCATCGCTTTTCCCAAGACGCAGACCGCACGGGATGTGATGGCGAACGCCCCGTCACCGGTGGATGAGGAACAATTAAAAGAATTGCACGTTCGAGTTGAATTACCATGAATTATTCGGAGGCAAGAGAAGATGATCCCAGTTATCCGGGTCGATCAAATCGCACGCTATGAATCGCAAGAGGTGCAGGTGCGCGGCTGGGTGTACAATCGCACTCACAAAGGCAAGCTGGTTTTTTTGCTGGTGCGGGACGGTCATGGTTTCGTGCAGTGCGTGGTCTTCAAGAATGACGTAGACGCCGAGCTGTTCGATCAAATCACGCGCCTGCCGCAGGAATCTTCTGTGATCGTCACCGGCACCGTGCGCAAAGACCCGCGCTCACCGGGCGTCCCCGGCGGCTATGAATTGGGTGTCAGCGGCGTGGAGATCATCCAGACGGCGGCCCTGGACTACCCCCTGGCGCTCAAGGAGCACGGCGTGGATTTCGTCATGGAGCACCGCCACCTCTGGCTGCGCATGCCCAGCCAGTGGGCTATCCTGCGCGTGCGCGCCGCGCTGATCGCGGCGATGCGCGAGTGGTTAGACGCCAACGGTTACATCAATATGGATACGCCCATCCTCACCCCGGCAGCCTGCGAGGGCACGACCACCCTGTTCGAGACTCCTTACTTCGACGAAGGCGTAGCCTACCTGACCCAAAGCGGGCAGCTCTATAACGAGGCGAATATCTTTGCTTTCTCAAAGGTTTATTCTTTTGGACCCACCTTTCGCGCAGAGAAATCCAAGACCCGCCGCCATCTGACCGAGTTCTGGATGGTGGAACCCGAGATAGCCTTTTGCGATCTCGAGCAGCTCATGGAGGTCGGGGAGCAGTTCGTCACGCACATCATCCAGAGTGTATTAGAGCGCTGCCCGGCCGAGCTTGCCTCACTCGGACGGGATACCAGCCAGCTCGCGAAAGTTTCCCCGCCATTCGCGCGCATCTCATACGACCAGGCAGTGGAGATGCTGAAGGAAATCCGCGAGCAAACCCAGGATCCTGAGCAAAAAGAGCTGCTGGCGTTGGAATGGGGCTCGGATTTTGGCTCCCCACACGAAACTGAGCTGACCTCCCGGTTCGACAAGCCGGTATTCGTCTACGGCTACCCGACGCAGGTGAAGGCCTTCTACATGGAGCCCTGGCCGGGCAGACCGGAAGTGTGCAAAAGCGTGGACCTGCTGGCGCCAGAAGGGTACGGCGAGGTCATCGGCGGCAGCGAGCGCATCTCCGACCCCGACCTGCTGCTCAAACGCCTGCACGAGTACGACTTGCCGGAGGAAGCTTTTCAATGGTACATCGACCTGCGCCGCTTTGGCAGCGTACCGCACGCCGGTTTTGGGATGGGTATCGAGCGCACGGTCTCGTGGATCTGCGGGATCAAGCACATTCGTGAGACGATCCCTTTTCCACGCACCATCAACCGGGTTTACCCTTAGCTTGCCTGGTTTTAATCTTAAATCACCTGTTCATCTCATATCATTTATGGTATAAGATAGACAACCCTGCTGTGCGCGTGTTGCGGCAATCCGGTTTTGAGCCAACACCCACTTTTAGGGCTCCAATCTTGCGAGCGTAACGCGATAGGCCTGAGCCAAGGCGGAGCGCCCGAGGAGGAACCCAACCTGCGAAGGCAGGTTCAAAACTTAGCAGCACACGGCACAGTGGGGTGATCCGCTTCCAAGCCGTCTTGATAAGGTCGGTGAAGGAAGAATGCATAGCGCCCCTCACGATGGAATCCGTTGTGAGAGGCGCTATGTTATAACTTGATTTTTTGGGGGATTCTCATTATACTCACGGCTTGAAAAAAACCTGATAGGAGAAGTTGATGAAAAGTGCCGAATGCCCTTCCTGCGGTTCGATGGTCAACCTGGGCTCAAACACCAGGATGGGCCAGCGCCTGAAATGCCCTTATTGCCGGACCGAGCTGGAAGTGACCTGGCTGGACCCGCTGGAGCTGGACTGGGTCTACGATGATGAGGACGAAGAGTACGAAGACGAAGAAGATTACGTAGATTGAACGAGCAGAACGCTCGAAAGCAATGCCATGAAAGCTCCGAAGAGAAATGGGGCAGAAGGGCCAAAACCATCCCAGCTTTCCAAACACTGCCAGCCTGTACGAGCAGCAGCCAGACCAAGATACACCAGGCTGTAAAGCAGCCAGCCGACCAGGATAATTCTGCGCCGTTTGACGCGGTCGGAGAGCGCACCCGAGTAGATTTTCACCAGGCTGGCGGTTGATTCGGCGAGGCCATCGATTAACCCGATCGCGGCGGTGCGCACACCAAGCACGTTCGCCAGGAACAGGGGTAGCAGATTGAACAGCTGTCTACCTGGCCCTGAACACCCACGTCCCCCCCTGATTATAGAGCGGCTCGAAGAGCGGGCTTTCCAGCAGAGCCGGAGCGGAGAGCGGGCCGCCGCGCCTCCCGATGTAAAGATAGCGCAGACCCTCTGCTAGCATCAGGGCGTGCAGGGCGGGCGCGTCAGCACCGCGCTCGATCACCGCCTGGCTGAGTCGGTTGATACGCCGCAGGCGCTCCAGGTCGTTATCCAGCCCGTAAAGCACCGGCGGGGGCATAGTGGGCTTACCGGCGAGGGGGGCAATCCAGTAGCCGCCGTCGTTCCCGGCGTACAGGCCGTAACCCCAGGCAAAAGGGTTGATCAGGACGGTCTCACCCGGCGGAAGGTTGGCGGCGATCCATTCCATTGCCGGGCGGTCGGCGCTCCGGTAGAGAAAAGTGATCGGGTTGAGGATCGGCAGCATCGCCCGGGCGGCCAAGATGGCTGTCAGCAAACCGCCCAACCAAAGGGCTGTCAGCGCTGCGCGGCGCCATTTAGTAGGGGCGAAGCGCTCGAACAGGGCGAGCGGCTGGCTCAGGAAGTAACCCCCCAGCACCGCCAGGGGCAAGAAGAGCATGATCGTGACCGAGGTGTTGTTGACGAAACCGTTGCCGGGCAGTCCCAGGCTACCCAGGTTGGCCAGGAGGAAGAGGGCGAGGACCCAGATCAGCAGGGTGAAAGCCAGAGGCGGGCGGCGCAGCAGGGCAGCCACCAGCCCAAGGGCTGCCAGCAGCATGGCGGGTTCGCCCCAGGCAGTGTCCAGGTAGTTCCAGGCGAAGCCGGAAAAAAACGCCGCTCGGCCAGAGCTCCAGGCGATCCACTTGGGCAACAGCAGGGCGGGAATAGCCTCGACGAGCCAGGGCAGGCTGAGCAAACCGCCGAGCAGACCGCCAACGATCAGCCAGCCCAGGCCGGAGGCGAGCTTTGCTCTGGCTGAGGTCTCGCTGGGAGCTTCGCCCCGGGCGCGCCGCAGATACACGGGGAGGCGGGAGAGCAGGTCTGCCGCCAGCAGGCAGACGGCGAACGCCGCCGCGCGGTAATGCACCAGGATCAGGCCACCAACCGAGAGGCCACCCAGCAGCGCCAGCTTCCATTTTTCGCTTCTGGAGTCAGGATTGGCTTCCTGCCCTGCGGCTGCGAACAGGCGGGTGAGCAGTAAGAACGCGACGGGCAAAACCAGCAGCCCGGCAAGCTGGGTATAGCGTCCCCAACTGGTGTAGTAGGCTGGCATGGGGGTGAACAGCCCGGCGATCAACGCGGCAAATACACCCGCCCGCCTGTCTCCGCTCAAGGTGGTCGCCAGCAGGTAAACAGCCAGGGCTGCCAGGGCGTTCAGCGCCTGTCCAAAGATCAGCATGCCGCGTTCGAGCGGCAAATCGGCGAGCCACAGGAAGGCCGCCAGGGCGCTGTGAAAGCCGGCGTGGTAGCTGGCGCTGTCGATCTCGATGTACGGGGCATAGCTGCCTGGGAATGCGCCCTGCTCCAGGATCAGGCGGGTGAGGGCGGCGTGATGGACCGAATCGACCCACGGCGGCGCAGCCAGGTCGCGAGCCATGGCGAAGCGCACGAAAATCGTGATGACCAGTACCCCTCCCAGCGCCAGGCCAGAGGCGCCGGGGGGAGAGAGCAGGCGCCGCTTGACCCGACCGCGCAGGCGCCAGAGTGCCAGGGCGCTCAGCGCGCAGCTGGCAAAGAGCAGCCCCGCCCTGCTCCAGGGGATGTGCAGCAGGGTTGTCCAGGTCATGACCAGCGGGATGAACCCCAGGCTTAGCCCCAGAGAGAGGGCGAGGCGCTCGCCTGCATCCCAACCCTTCGCCAGCCCGCTCAGATCCAGGAGGAGCCAGCCGGGTAGGAAGAGCACCAGCCCTAGTGGGATGACCAGCCAGGCGCCTTGGAGCAGGGCAAGCAGGTCTTCCAGGACCGCTCCCAACCCGTATTCGTAGGTCAGGCGGAAAGCCAGGTCCCCTGCGGCGGGTGAAAAGTTGATCAACGCGCTGCCCTGGGTGTATACATCGGCAGAGCGGCCGCGAGCCTGCACCGCTCCCTGGTCGATGGAGAGCTGCAGGTAGTAGCTCCCCCCGGGCGGGCCGGTATGGGCAGGGAATGAGGCCAGGATCGGGCTGGCGCGCCTGATTTCCGCTAGGGGTAAGCGGGCGCTCCCCAGGGGGACGTCCGCCAATGGCGAGGCGTACAGATCGACTGAAAGAGCGCCGGTTTGATTGGAGACATCCGGCGGCAGCGAGAGCCACAACCAGACCCCGTTCAGCCGCCCCCGGCGAGAGACCAGGGTTTGCCCGATGGTAGTTCCGGGGCTGGCTACCCCGATCACATCCTGATTCTGTTCCTGGGTTGATTCGGGATCGTTGAGTGTCACGCAGCCCCCCAGGGCGAACGCCAGGAGCAGCGCCAGGGGGAAAAACAGGCCAGGCGGCAGGCGTCTATCCCTTGCCATTGCCCAGGTTGGCCCGCAGGTAGGCCTCGATAAAATCGTCGATGTAGCCGTTGAGCACAGCCTGGGTATTGCCGGTCTCGTAATCGGTGCGGTGGTCTTTCACCATCTGGTAGGGGTGCAGCACGTAGGAGCGAATCTGAGAGCCCCATTCCACCTTTTGGAATTCGCCGCGCAGCTCGGCGATCTGCTCCTCCTGCTCGCGCTCTTTGATATCCAGCAGGCGGGCGCGCAGCACGCGCATGGCGTTCTCCCGGTTCTGGATCTGCGAGCGCTCGTTCTGGCAGGTGACCACAATCCCGCTGGGCAGGTGGGTGATGCGCACGGCGGTATCGTTTTTCTGCACGTTTTGACCCCCTGCGCCGGCCGAGCGGTAGGTGTCGATGCGCAGATCGTTGGGGTTGATCTCCACCTCGGTCTCGTCCTCGACCTGAGGCAGCACTTCCACCAGGGCGAAGGAGGTGTGGCGCCGGTGGGCCGAATCGAAAGGCGAGAGGCGCACCAGGCGGTGGACGCCTTTCTCCGGGCGCAGATAGCCGTAGGCGTAGGGGCCGTCCACGGCAATCATCACACTCTTCAGGCCGGCTTCTTCGCCTTCGCTGTAGTCCAGAATTTCGGTCTGAAAGCCCTTATTCTCTGCCCAACGCAGATACATGCGCTGGAGCATCTCGGCCCAGTCCTGTGAGTCGGTGCCGCCAGCCCCGGCGTGGATGGCGAGCAGGGCGTCCCCGCGGTCGTATTCACCGGAGAATATGGCCTGGAACTTGCGCTGTTCGACCTCTTTGCGCAGGGCGGCGGTCTCCGGCTCCAGCTCGGCGCGCAGGCTTTCGTCCTCCATGCGGGCGAGCTCGAGGGCATCGACGAGGCGCTGTTGCAGGTTCTGCCAGTCTTCCACTTCCAGGCGCAAAGCGGCGAGCTTTTTCATCACCCGTTGGGCGCGCTCGGGCTCGTCCCAAAAATCGGGCGCATCGGATTCCTTTTGCAGTGAGGCTAATTGGGCTTCTTTTTGGGGTAAGTCAAAGACGCACCAGCAGGTGCTGGATTCTATTGAGGCTGTCTTGCAGTTGTTCGATCAGGTCTTGCATAAAGAAATCTCTCCATAAATTATTTTTCAGGACGCATATATTTCCTGCGCGCTGGATAAAATTGACTCCCGAATCGCTGTTTTCAGTCCGATTTGTGGAACTAAATCCACAGGACGCTGGAATAGTTCGGTAAGCTCTCGTTTCATCCGACCGAGTGTCATGAATGTCACCAGGGCTTCAGGATGGAAGACAACCAGGATATCGAGGTCACTCTCTAAACGAAAATCATCTCTTATAACTGAACCGAAAAGCGCCAAACGCCGTATTTTGTATCGCTCACAAAATTCTTTCAGCCTTTCTGTTGGAATATCGATCTGGGCTGTAACCATTTTCGTAACTCCGCTGTGATGATTATACCCGGAAAAAAACAGGTATTTTCACAACCGCTAGTTCTATTGTTAAGCTCTAAACCGTTTTTGTATAGCACCTAAACTCTATCCTTGTTTAATGTCCGGTTGTAAGCATGTCAGTTCGACCTTATCGTCCAAGGCGACCGTAATTATCTCACGCCAATCTGCTGGTTGGAGGGGGTGAATTCTCGTATAATTGGCGCGAAGGTAAGGAACAATTTCTCATCGCAGTCTGCCAGTTTGTTTGGAAACGATAAATAACCTCCTGCTCTCCTGCATTCACCGACCATGACCGGCACAATCATCAATATGATCACTGTATTCATTGGAGGCACAATCGGCATGGTGGTCGGGAGTCGTTTCCCGGATCGGGTCCGCCAAACCGTGATCGCTGGACTGGGTTTGTTTACCGCAGCCATTGGCATCCAGATGTTCGTCAAGACCGAAAATCCGATCATCGTACTGGGCAGCCTTCTATTGGGCGGGCTGGTGGGTGAATGGTGGCGCATTGAGGATGGACTGCGCAGCCTGGGCGCTTT
>DATEDC010000246.1:0-12136 GCA_035286585.1 Anaerolineales bacterium | reverse complement strand
TCCTTGTTTTGATCTACACAAGTATACGCAAATGCGCCGCGCAGGTTGCAGACAGCGTTTTGCCTGAGACTCGCTCAGGGGCCCTTTTCCTGCGGGGGCAGCACCGCCAGGAAGTCCTGCGCAAAGCGCTGGCTGTATTCGTCCAGCAGGGATTGCAGCCGATCCGGATCGGGCGAGGTCAAGATCAGGCCGGCGTGCTGTTTTTTGTTCGACCTCCACACCACCTCGGAATCCTGGTAGGCAGACAGGTCGGGGTATTCCTGGCGAGCCAGGCAGTTGATCAGCCCGGAATAGTGGAGGCGTCTCTCCGGGAGCTGGTATGGCTGGCCGCGCAGGTGGGCAATCTCGAGCCTGGCCCACTCCGCCCACAGGTTGATGCCGGTGGCGTACTCGATGGCCTCGGCGATGTTGGCGCCGCCGACCCGGGCTGCGCATTCCAGGAAGTAATACTTGCCGTCCCCGTGCGAGCGGATATACTCGGCATGAAACGCGCCGCGCCGGGCGTCCAGGGCTTTCAACAGGCGCCGGTTCAGCGCTGCCAGCGAGCGAGCTGCGGGTGAAGTGCGCTCCAGCGTGCGGGTGACAAACACGCCGCCGCCCTGATAGACGCTCATCGGGGGGCGAGCGTACTGGTGGGCCTCGGCGAAGATCGGCTTGCCATCCTCCACCAGCCCATCCACGTGAAAGACATCGCCGGGGAGGAAGCGCTCCAGCAGGAAAAATGACTGTTGGTCGCCCAGTTTATCCAGCATGGGCCAGAGCTGGTCGGCGTGCTGGATGGTATTGATCCCCATGGCGCTGGCTTCGGAGCGAGGTTTCAGCAGCCAGGGCGGGGGGACGCGCTCCATGAACTCCCTCAGCCGCTGGTAGTTGAAGGCCGCGGTGAATTCCGGCACCGGGATCCTTGCCGCGTGGGCCAGCCCGCGCATGGTCAGCTTATCGCGGAAATGCCGGGCGTGCGAAGCGCTCATCCCCGGCAGGCGCAGGTGATCCCGCAGGATGCCGGCGGTTTCCACGTCATAATCGTCGAGGGCAATAATCCGATCGATATTGTGGCTGCGGGCGAGATAGCTGACAGCGTAGAGGATATCTGGCAGGGTTTGCAGCCTGGGCATCAGGAAGAATTCGTCGATGAACTCGCGCGGCCAGGCTTCGCCTGCCATGTTCTCGCGGGTGATCAGCAATAACGTGCAGCCGAGCTGCTTGGCAGCCTGGATGAACGCCGTGCCTTTGAAATAGCTTGCCAGGCATAGGATTGTCACCGGTTGAGTTTCTGTCATGTCCTGTTTTCCTTCTTACTCTTCGATCACATCAGCCTCAGTTTCGGCGATCAACTGGTCGACCACAGCGTTCAGGTCGCCAGCGCGGTGGAAGGTGGCAAGCTGGCGGTCTGCGCTGGTGCCTTCCTCCATGATTTTGTAGGCGTATTCGATGTCCTGCCGCCCGTCAAACTCATCGATCACATCCTCTAAAAACCAGTCGATCATCTCTCGGATCAACTCGCGGGCGGGCAGCTCAACTTGTTTGCCAAAATCGATCAATTTACCGTCCAACCCGTAGCGCACCGCCCGCCATTTGTTCTCCTCGAGCAATACTGCCGGGTAGATGCGGAAGGACATGTTCTGGCGGCGCAGCTTCCACATCTTGAACACCAGCGCCTGGAATATGGCCGCGATGCAGACGGCCTCATCGACCCGGGTGCACACGTCGCAGATGCGGAACTCGAGCGTCGGATAATTATGATTGGGGCGGACGTCGAACCAGACTTTCGTGCCGTCTGGAATACAATTCGTCCTGACCAGAGTATCTACGTAGCGTTGAAAGTTCGCATAAGAATCGAAGTGCGGCGGGATGCCCGTGCGCGGGAAGTTGCTGAAAATGATGCTGCGGTAGGATTTCAAGCCCGTATTCTGCCCCATCCAGAACGGCGAGCTGGTGGAAAGGCAGAGCACATGCGGCAGCATATAGCGGATCATGTTCATAATATCGATGAGCAGCTCGCGGTCTTCGATGCCGATGTGGATATGGGTGCCGAAAATGAGCAGTTGCTGGGCCAGCATCTGCATATCTTCTTTCACCCCCACATAGCGCTCGAAAGGCGTGATCTCCTGGCTATACCAGGCTGAAAAAGGGTGCGATCCGGCTGCCGCAATTTTCAGCCCATGACTTTTGGCGATTTCCATCACCCCGCGGCGCAGGCGCACCAGCTCGAGGCGCGCCTCCGCCGGCGTGCGGCAGACCTTGGTGCCTATCTCGATCATGGATTGGTGCATTTCCGCCTTGATGTGCTCTTGCAAGGTGATTTTGCCCGCTTCGAGCAACTGGGTGATATAAGATTTCAATTCGCGGGTCTGCGGGTCAATGATCTGGTATTCCTCTTCAATCCCGATGCTGAAAGATGGCGCGGTCATGGCTCAGCTCCTCTTTTCAATGACAAAGGTGGGCACTGCGGAGCCTCCCCCGGCGGTCACGTTCAGGAGCACAGCCGACGAGAGGCGGGTGAGGCATCCGGAAGCATACTCCCCATACCAGATGTACGGGTTTGTGTCCATCAGACGGTTGTAGATTTGCAGGTTGCCCTCCACCAGAGATGGATACGCCTCGCGGGGGATAGCAACTCGCTGCTGGACGATATAAGCTTCATGCAGAGCTTCTAGCAGCGCTTCATCCCAGCGGCTCTGCTCAGTTTCCCAGCCGAGAACGATGCCCGCGCCGCCATATTCGTCGTTTGGCTTGAGCACGAAATCATCTTTGTGGCTGCTGAGGTAAGGGAGCAGGTCGATAGGCTGATCATTAATGAAGGTGCGCCTCTCTTCCACATTTCGCGTCCAGGGGATATAGCGCTCGATGGCGCCGCGTTCTGCGGGGCTGAACAAGGCGGCGTTTCTCTCATCGCTCAGCACGGCGAAGCTGGCTTTCTTGTGCAGCAGCTTGCAGCGAAACGGGTTGACCATGCACACCGCGCCCTCCCTGACCGCGCGGATGACGGGATTGTTCAACCCCTCGCGGGTCACCAGTTCACTGAGCAGCACGCGCTTGTAGATCAGGTGCAGCGGGGTGATCCCATCCACCAAGAGCTGACCGTCCCGATATTCTAGCTGGCGCGGATCGGCGATCACGCAATCGTAACCTTGAGAGAGGAAATATTCCTGGAAGAGCATAAACTCGCTGTAGGTGGGCACTTCACGCCAGTCCAGGATCGCGATGCGCGGCCGCTGGCGCCCGCCCCACTGCTGGTAAGAGTCGAGCAGGGCGTGCAGCACGTGCTGCTGTCCGGGCAGCGGGCGCACTTCGTAGCGGCGTTGGAATGCGCCCATCACGGGCAGGGCCAGGAAGACCTCGGAGAGCGCATCGTTGTAGGCGACGGCAGCCGGGGTTTCGGCGTTGTATTCGGCAAAATTCAGCCCGCTGCGCCCCTCTCCGGCGTGCGCCTCGTCCGAGTAGAAAGTGTCCATGCGCGCCGTTGGGCTGGAGGCGTTGAAGTGCGGCTCGACCTGGAGCAGCTCTTCTTCCCAATCGGCCAGCCTGAACTGGAGGCGTAAGGTCGGGTCGGCGAGCGCCGCCTGGTGAGCCCTGGCGAATGCGGGCATCACCTCTCGGATCGCCCCCTGCAAGAGCTGGTACTGCCGGACGGTCAGGAAGCGCGGGCGCAGCACGGTACACAGCGGCCTTTCTCCGAAGAAAAGCTGCCGGCGGTGAAGCTGCTGGGTGAGCTGACCCTGGCTCTGACTGGCAACCTCATCTGACAGCAGGGAATGATAAGTATCGATCGCTTCTCCGAGCTCAGACACCATGCGCCTCCATGAGATGCGCGGTTTAGTTTTTAGCGCCGAAGAACCTGGCCCAGCCCCCTTCAACGGCTTGTGGGCGTGGCTCCTTCGCCAGGCGGATGCACATCTCGGACATGCGCTCAACGCACCAACGGTGGTATTCATAGCCGGTCGAGTTGATGTCCATGTCAGGCGCGGGGTTCATGAAGTCGATTGCATACGGAACGCCGTCGCGAATCGCCCATTCCACCGTGTTCATGTCATAACCCAGGGCACGCACCAGCTTGAGCGAGTCGTTGATGATGCGCTCGGTGAGCTCCGCCGAGAAGTCCGCGGGCAAGTACTGGCGCGTATCCGGGTTGTATTTGCGCACCAGCACTTCGGATTGTCCCAGGCACATGCAGCGGGAATACTGACCTGGTTCCCACTCGATGCACTCTTGCAGGATCATGGTCAGCAAGCCGCTCTCGTCGTAACGCCTCCATAGCTCTTCGTAGGAGTGCACCTTGCTCACGTTTTTCCACCCTCCGCCGTGGGCGTCCTTCAGGATGAGCGGAAAACCGCCCAGGTAACCCACGATGCCCTGCCAGTCGAGTGGGTAGACCAGGTTGCGCAGGCTCTCGGTGAGCACAATTCCGGGCACGTAGTCTTTATTCGGCAGCGCAACTGTCTTGGGACTGGAAACCCCCAGGCGGGTCGCCAGGCTGGCTTCGAAGAACTTGTCGTCCGCGCTCCACATGAACGGGTTGTTGACCACGTAGCTGCCCTGTAAGACGGCATTCTTGAGGTATGATCGGTAGTACGGCACTTCGTGGGAAATGCGATCCACCAGGACCGCGTAGGGGCAGGGCTCATCCATGCGCGTCCCGCCGAGTTTGGCGTATTCGGCGACGACGCCTTCATCCCGCCGATTGACCTCCTCGATAAAGGCTGGGGGCCACGACCATTCCCGACCGACGATCACACCGATCTTAAGCATAGCGCCTCCTCCAGGATTCTCGAGCGATCAGGCTAATGCGCAAAAGCCCCATCTGGCGTGGGCTCAATCGTGCCCGCTGAGGTACAGCCGGATCATCTGGTGCCACCAGGGCCAATCGTGCGCCCAGCCATCCCAGATGCGCAGCGCGTGCCAGATGCTTTTGCTCCACAGCACATCCGAAAACCAGCGATTGTTGCCAAAGTTTGAGTCATCGCGGCCGACTGCCAGGATAATGTCCAGGCGCCGCAGCAGGTTCAGGCGGCTTTCTTGATGTTCGTTTGGGAGATACAGGCAGGGACAATTATAGTAGATATTGTCGTCCCTGTAATCACCGAGCCAGCGTTCGATGTTGAACATGCCGCTCATGGCGATCACCCGGTTGGTAATTTCCGGGTGGCGCAGGGCGAAGTTCATGGCGTGATAGGCCCCAAAACTGGCGCCGCTTACGATCAGGTACGGGGTGGGATTTTTCTGGGAAACCAGGGGCAGGACTTCGTGGAGGAGATAGTTATCATATTGAACGTGCCGCCAGGCCCGCTCTGCTGGGTGCTTGTGCCAGGCGTACCAGCTCTCCTCATCCACGCTGTCCACGCAGTACATCTGGACCCAGCCTCTTTCCAGGTCCTCGCCCATGGTCGCCACCATACTTCTGTCTTCCCATTCGTAGAATTTGCCTCTCGAGGTGGGGAAGACCAGAAGGCGCGCCCCTGCGTGCCCGAAGACCAGCAGCTCCATATCCCGCCCGAGGGATGGGCTGTACCAGCGATGGTATTCTCGATTCATTATTTCACTTCCAGGATAGAGCTGAAACCGCCGTAGCCATCTTCCACCCGCTCGGGATTCTCGGGGTCATGGGCCCACTTGCCGTCCACCAGGAATTTGTAGCGGTAAATTCCCTTCGGCAGGCGGGGTATGGAGAGCTGCCAGAGCCCCGGCGAGCTGGATCTCAGGGCGTAATCCGCGGGATTCCAGCCGTTAAAGCTGGCGATCAAAGCCACCTCGGCGGCGCGATTGAGCGGGTCGAAATAAGAGAAGTGAATCTGGTCAGCCTGCACGTGCGGGGAAAAGGGGAGCTCATCCAGGATGCCGCGGGCGAGACGCCTGGCTGCGCCTACAGCGCGACCGGCGTTGACCAGCCCCGCGCCAGTCACTGCCGGCGGGAATTTCTCCAGGGGGACGGCGGTGGTGAGCAAGATTTGCTTTACCTGGGTCGGGCTCAGACCCGGGTTGGCCTCCAACACCAGGGCGGCGACGGCGCTCACCAGCGGGGCCGCCATGGAGGTGCCGTCGACGTGCTGGTAGTGAGGATGAATGTACTTCTGATCGCGCATGCGCTGGCGTATCCTGCGCTGAAGCGCCTCCAGCCGCAGGTGCCTGCCCCTTGGATCTGATCCTGGCGCACCTCCTCCCGCCTGCAGCAGGCGTTCCAGGGTTTTATTTAGCCGCCATAAAAGCATGCCTTCGTAGTGAACCCGGGTGCGCGGCAGCATCGGCGCAGCCAGCCACCTGGCTGGGGCAATGATCTCCGGTTTAGGCTGCGAGTTCGCGGCGCGCCCGTAATTGGAGGGGTACATGCGCCACAAGCTGCGGTCGAATGAGTTGCGGTTATCCAATCCGCCGACGGTGATCGCAGCCGGGGCGCTGGCTGGAGGGACCAGCCGCTCGAGGCCATGATTGCCCGCTGCCGCCACCACGACCATGCCCTGAGCGACCGCCTTTCCGACCAGCCGGTCCAGCTCGGTTAACTTGCCGTTGGTGGGGATATCGCCTCCCAGGGAGATGTTGACGATGCGAATATCGAAGCGCCGCTGGTTGGCGATCACCCACTCCAGGGCGCGGGCGATATCGGCCTCGCGGATGCCCCGCCTGGAGGCATGCCCGGTTTTGACCAGCACCAGGCTCGCCCGGTAGGCGATGCCGCGGTACAGGCCGTCGGACATGAAGCCGTTGCCGGCTGCCACGCTGGAGGTCATCAATCCATGCCAGCTTGTGGCCTGCGGCAGGTTGAAACGGGCGTTTTCTACGGGCTCCGCCTCCGTGGCGTCCACATAACAGAGAATGCGATTCTCGGGTTGGGTTAGATCGGGATGGGGGTAAAAACCTGAATCCAGGAAGGCCAGGGTAATCCCCTGACCGCTATAGTGGGGGCTGGCTTCCACGTGGCGATGCGCGGGGATCAGGCGGGTGTCATCCGCAGCGTAAATGGGATACGGCAGCAGGCGTTCATTCTGGATGGTTGCCTGGCTGCGCCTGCGCAGGGCTGCCTGGGCGGCCTGGTGAACGCATTCCGGGCAGGCGCCCAGACCGGAATCCCATTCCGGATGATCGCGCTGCAATTTACGCCTGACGGGCGCGGCAATCTCCGTGGTCAGTCGGCGCAGCTCAGGCGGGATCGGCTTGGCGCACAGCGGACAAGCGTGCGTCGGGGATATTTCCTCGCCCTCGCGGAGGTGCTTGGGGTGCAAAAACGCTCAGTCCTTCCCTGGATAGTGTCGAATTAATAGCGGCATTTTGCCAGCGGCATTTTGCCGATGGGCAATTCTATCACGGGAATGGGGGCGAATGCCCGCTGTAAGCGAGGTAAAAACCGGATTCAGGTTGCCTAGCGCTAAGGATCTGGGGGCTGCTACATCAATTCAAAATGTGGCCGGCAAGAAGAGCTTCTCCAACCTCTTTTGCATATTCAATGGCCTGGTTGAAGTTCATATCCCGACCTTCTGCCCACAACCGCTCGATCGTCTCTGAGTCGAGTTCCCGTCCGGCGGTGACGCGGGCGTTCTCCAGCCCACTCGCTTCTGGTCTCATCCCACCGCTTAAAATCTCCCGAAGCCCGTTGGCAGCTCCTGCTAATCGCACACCGCCCTCAGGATCGGCATACGCTGCGATCGCGGCAATCCAATCGAGGGCCATGATGGTAAAGGTGACATTCTTAAGCCGGACGAGATCTTGCATGACATCCAGGGAGTTGTTTAGAGCCTGAAGGCGCTCCCCCTGTTGAAATATTATCGAAGCGAGCGCTAAACGCTTGGTGGCTGCCTCGATATAATCTCCTACTTCCAGCGCAATATTGAGCGACGCCTCCCAGAAGGGACGAGCTCGGTCAAGGTCGCCTCCCTTCCAGAAAGCGAATCCTTTCGCCATGAAAGCCATGCCCTCTTTTTCCCGGTTTCCAAGACTTTGAAAATCATCCAATGCCTGGTCGGCTAATCGCCCGCCTGTTTGAACGTCACCCATCCAGGTATAGGTAGTGCTCATCGATAAGAGGATATCCGCTTCGGAATATTTGTCCCCGATCTCCTGGTAAATAGCGAGCGCAGCTTTGTAACAGGCCAAGGCCTGGTCGTAATCCGCTTGCCAGTAGGCCAGGCCAGCCAGCCCAGCCATCCCTTTTGCCCGGACGCGTGGGTGTCCTTCCACCCGGGCCAGCAGCATTTCAAGCCCGTCACGCCCCTCTCGGATCTGGCCAATGGCGTGCCAAAACCTCCACAAAGCGCTCTCAATGCGAAGCCCTGTCTCGAAATCTCCATTTTCCAGGCAATACCGAATTGCGGCGCGGAAATTGTCGAGATCAGCGGATAAACGGTCGATCACTGCCGCTTGCTCCTGGCGGGTCAGATGAGGCTCATCTTCCTCCGCCAGACTTAGGAAATAGCAGGCGTGGAGAGCAGACAGTCTTTGCGTCTCCCCAGCTACAACCAGCTCTTCCAGTGCGAACTCGCGAATCATTTCAAGCATCGATAGGCGCACTTCCCCATATTGGACACGGCGCTGCAATAAACTCTTGTCCAGGAGAGAGGTCAGCACTTCCAAGACATTTACATTCAGATCGCTATCTACGACAGCTTCGACTGCGTCCAGGGAGAATCCACCAACGAAGACTCCAAGACGGCGAAATATCGCTTGCTCGGTCGGATCAAGCAATGTATAGCTCCAAGCGATCGTGCCGCGGAGCGTTTGGTGTCGTGCCGGAAGATCCTTGGAACCGCCGCGCAGTATTTTAAATTTCTGATCAAGAAGCCTGGCTAATGTCTTAGGTTCGAACATGCGACATTGTACAGCAGCCAGCTCAATCGCAAGTGGTAATCCTTCCAATCGCCTGACGATTTGTATGACCGATGCCGCGTTTTCCTGCGTGAGGATAAAATTCGGGTCGGCTGTCTTTGCTCGGCGGACAAACAAGTCAATACCATTAACTCTCGCAAGCTGATCCAGGTTTGAGTACTCCCCTTCCTGTGGAGTGTCAAAAGGTGGAACCTGGTAGACCTGTTCACCGCGAATAATCAGCCGAGTACGGCTGGTTACTAGGACTCTCAGGCCTGGAGCGGCGGTCAACAGATTGCTCACCAGGATTGCAGCACCGAGAACCTGCTCAAAGTTGTCTAATATGAGCAAGAGCTCTTTGCTGGCAAGATAGTCTGCGAGGACATCCGAGTTTGAGCGGCCTTCGATTTCGCTCAAACCCAGGATCTTCCCTATTGTAGAGGCAACCAGCTGAGCATCCTGGATCAACGCCAGTGGAATAAAAAATACACCATCGGTGAACCTGGGCAAGACTTCAGCTGCGACGCGCAGGCCCAGGCGGGTTTTGCCCGTCCCTCCAGGGCCGGTTAGCGTAACCAGCCGATTCTCCGCAAGCAGATTGGTGATCTCGCCGAGCTCATTCTCTCGATCCACAAAGTCCGAGAGCTCGCTGGGCAGATTGTGCGGTCGCGCGTTTCGTGCGCGCGGGGGAGGAAAATCGCTCCAGAGACCTGTGATATTGATTTGATAGAGGTGCTCTGGCTGCTCAATATCTTTCAGAAAGTGGCATCCAAGGTCTTTCGTGGAGACGTCTGTGGGAAGCGCATGCCCAATGAATGCATGAGCTGAAGAAGAGATGAGAATCTGGCTTCCGTGTCCTGCTGCGCAGATTCTCGCAGCACGGTGCACATCCAGACCCAGGTAGTTCCCCCCCGAAAATACCGCCTCGCCCGTATGAATCCCCATGCGGACATGGATCGAACCGCCCCGCGGCCATTTGTAATCGGCCAGCGAACGCTGAGCTTCAACCGCAGCTTCAAGCGCTTGGGAAGTCGTCGGGAAGACAAAAAAGAACCCGTCCCCAGCATTGTCGACCTCCGAAGCGCCAGCTTTTGCGACTGCTTCGCGGATCAGCCGGTTGTGTTGTTCAATAACCTGGGGATAATCATTCCCGAGGCGCTGGAGCAGGCGAGTCGAACCCTCAATGTCGGTGAACAGGAAAGTATAGGTACCCTCGGTCGGATTAACCATATAACGCTGCACTCACTTCCCTGCCCTCATCTGCATGCTAATCGTGTTCGAGAATCAGTCCTCTCATCTCGAAAAATGCCTTGGGTTCATCGCACGGTGGTGTTCCAGGATATGATGCCACCTGCTGAAAGTCAACGCTTAACACGGAGCCCTGCAATGCGCCTGATCCGCGTGCGATGCCCCAAGAGGTAACCATGCCATTCACGAAGCGCCCGTGGAGCTCTCCCTCCCATGCACCATCGAACGCAATTGGCGTCAATATGAACTTTCCCTGAAGCTCGCCTTCCCCCAGCTTTGGATTGAAAGTGATGTTGAGCGTGGGCATATTCGTCCCAGCGATTCTCGAATCATGCGATTCGACCTTGTCGGTGAAGACACGCCCGTTGATTTGAAGCGCGCCATCTGCGAGAGCCTGCTCCGTTCCCGGATCAATCTCACAAGTAGCTGCCATTGCAGAAAACTCAAATAACGCCATCGTTCCCTCCTTCAGGTGTAAAGTTTAGAGGCTATTCAATTGAAATTAACAATACGGGGAACTAATATCCCATGTATTATACTGTAAATAGAAAGCGTTCGGAGTGATTGCCTCCAACCTATATTTACCTCATCGGCCTTCCCTTGTCCATTGTACAGTAACAGGAAGGCCTAAGCCTCCCTACTTGTGGAGGGACCGATCCAGTATGACGCAGGTGATATCGTCTTCCTGCTCCCAGCCTGAGCCGGTGAATTCTGCCAATTTGGTTAGCAGGGATTTGATCAGCCCTTCACCGCCTGCTTCGACCAATAACTGCGCTTGCAGGCGTCCCGAACCATACATCTCCCTCTGGAGGTTGTGTGCTTCGGTCAGGCCATCGCTGTACATCACTAGGCTGTCTCCCTCTGCCAGCACTGTCTCATTTTCCTCGTAAACCATACCGGGCATCAAACCGAGCGGCATCCCCCTGGCGCACAACTCGCTCAGTCCATGCGAAGTGCGTTGGAAGGGCAAGTTATGCCCGGCGTTGGCAAAGCGAGTCCGGCCGCTTTCAGGATCCACTACTGCGAACAGGCAGGTTACGAACATATTGGGCGGAATTTCAAGGCAGCATATCTCGTTAACCCTGGCAAGGATTTTTCCCGGCCGGGCTAGCCCTCCGCCGGTCGCATGCAGGGCGGCAAAGTGCAACAGGCTGCGCGTGGTCGTCATGATCAGGGCAGCCGGCATGCCCTTGCCGGTCACGTCTCCAATGATCATGCCCAGTTTCCCATCTGGGAAGGCGATAAAGTCATAGAAATCTCCCCCAACCATGCGCGCCGGTTTCCAGTATGTAGTGATCCGCCAACCCGGGAGCACTGGCAGCACCTTCGGCAAGGTCCCCTCCTGAATGGTGCGCGCCAGGCGCAGCTCTTGTTCTAGCTTCTCCTTCTCCAGCAATTGTTCCTGGGCTGCTTGAAGCTCGTGTAGCGCCCGAGCGAGCTGGATGTTCTTCTCCTGGAGATCGCGGATCGTCAGGTTCTCTGAACGGCGCAGGCGTTGGCTGATCCCACGCAACAATGCCACGGACAGCGGGACTTGCCTATGGATGAGCGATTCAAACTCGGCAGAGGTCACCTCGAGCAACTGAACCGAGGTGCGGGCGCGTGCCGTGGCCGAGCGCCGATGGTCGGGATCGAATAAGCTAACCTCACCGAGAAAATCTCCCGGCCCTTCTAGGGCCAGGATGCGTTCCTCTTCCGACCCAAAAGACTGGATAATCTCGACTTCGCCTTCGGTGATGATCGAGAACCGGTCGCCCGGATCACCCTCATAGAAAAGGATCGCTCCCGCTGGAATACTAGCAGGGCGCAACAAACTGGAGAGCAGTTGCACCTCTTCAGGAGGCAAAGTAGCGAAAAGGGGGATTTGGCGGATGAGATCTTTTTCCGTGGGCATTTCAGGAACGAGCGCGCTGCCAGAAATAGGCGCAAAACAACGGCATGCCGAGCAGGAAGAACAGGCCGCGCAGTTCGTAGAGCAGCGGTGATAAGATGCCCAGCACGCCAACCAGCGGGAAAGCCAGCATCAGGGCGGAGATCACCCAGCCGAGCCGGTTTTGGCGCGGGAAGGCCATCCCGAAGGCGTAGAACGAGGCAAAAG
>DATEDC010000245.1:0-3275 GCA_035286585.1 Anaerolineales bacterium | reverse complement strand
AACCGAGAGGTAGATCTGTCTTTACCCCATACATTTAAGCATAATGGAATACAGGCCATTTTATTCGACCTGGACGGCACGCTGCGCCACAACGATCCATCCGCGGTGGACGTGTTCCTGGAACACGCCGCCAAGCTGGGGGTAGGTGATAGCCGGGCGAAGCGCCGTAAATACGAGCGCTGGGTGCACTACTATTGGGCACAGTCGCCCGACTTACTGGAGGATCGGCAGCTTCTCGAGGATGAGGACGAGTTCTGGACCCATTACGCCTGGCGCAGCCTGCAGGTCTACGGCTGCTCTCCGGGAGAGGCGCAGGCGCTGGCTGCGCAGATGCACGCTTACATGAAGGAATTCTATCAGCCGAAAGATTGCGTCCCCGACGATGTGCCTGCCACGCTGGAAGGGCTCAAGGCTCGGGGCTTCCGTTTGGGGGTGCTCTCCAACCGCACGAAGCCGTATGGCGAACAGATGCTCTCGCTGGGACTGGCGGATTATTTCGAATTCGCCCTGGCCGCGGGGGATTTCGAGGTGTGGAAGCCAGACCCCGGGCTGTTCCTGCATGCCCTCGAGCGCATGCAATTGCACCCAGAGCAGGCTATCTACGTGGGGGACAACTATTATGCCGATGTGATTGGCGCCCGGGGGGCCGGGGTGCTGCCCGTGCTGCTCGACCCGCAGGGCATCTTCCCAGAGGCAGGCTGCCCGGTGATCCAGTCAATAGGCGAGCTCGGCAGGGTATTAGCAGACCAGCATCCCAAAGATTAGCAGGGTAAGCGCTCCCGCCAGGGAGCAGGCCAGGTTCACCCAATCGTTGTTCAACCATGCCAGGCCGCGCACCTGGAACGTTTCACCACCGCAGGAATGGTAGGGGTGGCGCTCGGTCTCTTTTTGGCACCTGGAGCAGCGATAAATCGCCTGCAGGGTGGCGCCCAAAAACGAGTCGAAGGAAGAGCCCGCCAGGCCAGCCACAGCCGCGCCCGCCAGCAGGAAAGACGCCGGCAGGCCGCGGGTGAAAAGCGCCGCGACCGCCCCCACCAGCAGCCCTCCCCCCAGGACAGCCAGGTATCCTACCAGAGAAACGCCCCCGGAGGCGCCGCGCTCAACCAGCCTGCCGGTAGTGATCAGGCGAGGCGGCGCTGGGCTCAATACCCCCAGCTCCGTCGCCCAGGTATCGGCATTGACAGCCGCCATGCCGCCCACAAAAGCCAGCCAGAATTCGCTCCGTTCCGGGTAAAGCGCCTGGAGGATGACCAGCGCCGCGCCCAGGCCTCCATTCGCTAGCACCTGGCCCCAATCGCGCCGGGAGCCTTTGGCAAATTTCTCCGCCAGTCCGGCTTTTTGCCGGGCGAAAGCACGCGAGAGGGCGCTGGAGGATAAAAAGAAGGTCAACAGCAGGGCAGCCCAGGGGAATCCCCCCAGCCCAAAGAGCAGGCCGCCGCTGATAAAAGCCGCCCAGGCCCCGCTGGCGCTCAGCAGGCGAGCTCGCCAAGCAGCCGCCCCGACCAGTGCGGCGAGGGCAAATCCGGCGATCAACTGCATGGCTTGGGTGGACATGGGGATAAAGTTGTGGATAAGCGTCGAAATGCTGTGGATAACCCGTTGAATTTTGTGGAAATCTAGCCGGCCTGGAGGATAAAGAACAGGCCTGCCAGGAAGAGCGCAGCAGTGAGGAGGCCGCTGCCCCACAAGATGTAGGCCAGCACCTGCCAGTTGGTTGGCACGCCTGCCTCGGCAGGTGTTCCCGCCGCAGGCTGCAAGCCTGCCCGGCGGAAGAAATACAGCCCCAGGAGCAGGTCCAACAGGAAGAAACTGCCGCTCAAAAAGGGCAGCAGCAACAGTTGCACTCCCGGGACTGGTTCCACCTGCGCGCCAAAGCCCAGGCGGACCTGGGCGAGGCCGGGTATGACCAGGCTAGCCCAGGTGAGCAGCGCCAGGTTGAGCAGCAGCCCGCCCAGCAGCATATAACGCGCCAGGTGGAGGCGCCACATTCTGGCAAGCAAAAAACTCGGATAGATCGACTGCGGCTCCAGCGGGGTCGTAGAACCCAGCTCGTTCAGTCGCTGGTAAGCGCGCAGTAACGCCTGCGGATCATCCGGCGAGACGACGTAGGTGCGCTCTGGCGTGGCAATCAGCACCAGGCCAGTTGTCCTGGCGGCGAAAAATTCCAGGCGCCCGGAGCCTGGCGTCTGGCGCATCCCGGTCACTGCGCCGGGCCAGCGAAAAAAGGTCAGTGGCAAGGCTTCCTCCAGCTCGCTGGCGGGTCGAACCCAGAGCACCGCGTTCATGGGTATGACTTCAGAGCGCAGCCCCCAATTCAGGCGGATGCCGTCGCGCTCCAGGAGATAATAGGCGCGCAGAAGGGCGTAACCCCGGTAGGCAAGCAGCAGACCCAAACCGCCGCCCACCAGGACGAACACCAGGTAAACCACCAGCTGCGGCCCGAGGCTGGCGCGGGCGGCCTGCAGGATGCCCCAGGTGGTCAGCGCGGCCAGCACGAACAGCGCGCCCAGGTGGAACAGCAAGCCGGGGAGTTTCGGCGGGTAGAGGACAAATCTTTCGCTCACCGCCGTATTTATATCATAGATGTCCGCAGTGTCGCGCTTGAACGGGCTTGCCACAGGCGGGTAAACAGGTAAAATAATCACAACCATGAGCGTAAATGCTGCCAGAACGCCCTCCTCGTGGCGCGTGCGCCTGCGCCGCTTGTGGCGCCGGCTGGTGCCGAGGATCGACCTGGACCGCCGCGGCGAGGTTCAGGTGCTCCTGCGCCAGTCCTCCCACCCGGATTTCGGCTACTTCATCCTGGTGGTCTTATCCACTGTAATTGCCACCCTGGGGCTGCTGACCAACTCGGCCGCGGTGATCATCGGCGCCATGCTGGTCGCTCCGCTGATGTCACCCATCATCGGCCTGGGGTTGGCCTCCATCAGCGGAGACAGCCACCTGCTGGGCGAAGCCGCCGAAGCCCTGCTGCGCGGCGCCGCGCTGGCAGTGCTGATCTCCTTCCTGCTGACCTGGACCAACACTTATCTGCCTTTCGTGGTCTTGCAAGGGTCGGAGCTGCCCGGCGAGGTGCTGGCCCGCATCCGTCCCAGCCCCATCGACCTGGGCATCGCCCTGGCTGGAGGTCTGGCGGCAGCCTTCGCCCTGGCGATGCCGCACATCTCGGCGGCCTTGCCCGGCGTGGCAATCGCCACCGCCCTGATGCCGCCCCTGTGCACCATCGGAATTGGCCTGGCGCTGAGGCGTTGGGATGTGGCTGCCGGCGCAAGCCT
>DATEDC010000244.1:0-30201 GCA_035286585.1 Anaerolineales bacterium | reverse complement strand
GCAACAGCGCTCTGCTGAGCCAACCACTGGCTCTCGAACTCGACCGGGGTCAGGTGCGCTGGATAAAAAAAACCTGCCTCTAAGGGATTGGTGGGAATTGTTTTATAGCCCGCCACTTCCTCCATGTTCTTTACATCATATAAATTCCTTCCAGATTCGATGAGTTGCCTGGTTGCATACCAGCGAGAATATAGATCCGCCTGGACACGTATGGAAGGTATCGAATTTAATTGAATGGTGATTATAGAGACAACAATCACCATTATGGCAAGTAGAATCGAGCATTTCGCTTTCTCAGTATCCAACCGATCTCAAGCCTTTCCCTTTCGAACGAACCGTCATACCGAAACATAAAACAATCATCAATATAAATAATACAGTCCGCACAGGTATCGTCAGCCACAACCCAAAGGTGTATCCCCGCGAAAGCAGCACGGGCCATTCCAGCAGGTTGATAAAAACCAGAGATAGCGCCATCAAAGCAGCCTCTCTTTGCGGCAGGGTCAGCAACACAATGGGGATGAGATACAGCACCCACTGCGGACTCCATCCAGGTGACCAGAGCAAGAAAAGCCCCCAGGTAATGCCCAGAAAGGCGATTGCCTGGCGTGCATTCTCCAGCCTCGCACGCCAGAAAGCCCACAGACCAATCAGCAAAAACGGGATCAATGCCAACCAGGGCTGGATTTTTGGGGGATTTCCTCTCGGGAGGGTCGCCGTGAGGGGATCGAAACGTTCGCTCTCTGGACCGAAATTTCCAGTTTGAAAATTCCCATCTACAAGCGCCCATATCGTTTCCCAGGAGCCTTTGCTGCTTTGCGATCTGATCGATGCCGCGGTCATTTCGGGAGCGAGAATATAAAGACCAGCATATGTCCCGAATACCAGACCCAGGCTGATACCGCTGATAACGAGGGCGCGCTTCAACGGTTGTGTTCGCCAGACCATGGGAAGCAGCAAAGCCGGAAACAACTTTATCAGAGCGCCTATCCCTATCGCAACGCCTGCTCTGCTGGTCTTGCCCTCCAGCGTCCAATATAATCCAAGCATCACGGCCAGCTCTGCCAGCGGATCAAAGTACCACCAGCCATAGGAAAGACCCACAAGGATGCTGAAGTATAGCCATGTCCGCGTTTGGGCTTGATTTTGAGCATATATTTTTTCGACAAGGCGGATAAATATCGCCAGGCTTATCGCCTGAGTAATTGAAAGCGATATCACCAGCAGATAATCATAAATATGCTCTCGCCCTCCTGCAAACTGGAACAGCAATGAAGAGAAAAAGGGGAATATTGGCGGGAATTCCACCCAGTAATTCACGTAGGGTATGCCCATACCAGCCAAACGGTAAAAGTGGACAAAATCCCCATATCCCCGCAACCCCTCCAGGGGCAAGGCTATGACGAGCATCAACCTGCTGATGATGAGTAATATGGGAAGCGTCCAATACGCATTTCTTGGCAGGATGTGCATGTGCGTGAATCACCTGTTGAGGAATTTTACACCACGCCCCTTTTAATGAACGATCCGATTCCTTATCAATGTTGATAGCGAATTGATTCCCCCCTAAACTCCCCATCTCGTGATTGCTTCATATCAGCCTGGATGAACCCTTTGGGCCTCCATCACATTAGGTAAGTTTTCCAGTCGATCAAGCACTCTGCTGAGCTCGGCGATATCCTTCACTTCCAACGTAATATCAAACACCGCCAGATTCTTTGAGACATCTACGTTTACGCCAGTCATGTTTATCCCCTCATCCGCGATCAGGGTGGCCACATCTTTCATCAACCCATTCCGATCATAAGCCTTTACTCGAATTGGGACCGGATAAGTTCGCTTGACCTCCCCCCAGTTGACGCGCACCATTCGTTCTCGATCTTTAATCCGCAGTATGTTCGGGCAATCCCGGCGATGAATGGTTGCGCCGCGCCCTCTGGTAATGTACCCAACAATGTCATCGCCTGGAGCAGGGTTGCAGCAGCGCGCCATGGAGGTCAATAAGCCTTTCAACCCCAATACGCTCACAGTGTCGTCTTGGGGTCGAACTACCTCGGCGGGGGCCCGAGGCGTTATTACGAACTCGTCTTCTCCTTCTTTCCCCCCCAGGGTCAGATGATTGACCAACCGCCCTAACGCCATATCGCCGTTGCCAAGAGCTTCGTAAAGATGATCCAGGCTTCGATAGTCAAATTCACGCGCCAGCCGTTCGAGATTAACATCCACCGATCCCAAGCGGCGAAGTTCTTTGTCCAGGATCTCCTTTCCCTGGCTGATGTTTTGCTCGCGGGCTTGGCGCTTGAACCATTGACGTATCTTTCCGCGGGCGCGCTGAGTTTTTATTAAACCGAGGTTCGGATTCAGCCAATCCCGGCTGGGCCCGCCACGCTTTGCCGCCAGGATTTCCACTTTGTCACCGGTTTTAAGGACATAATCCAGAGACACCAGCTTTCCGTTGACCTTTGCCCCCCGGCAGCGGTGTCCCACATCGGTGTGCACGTGGTAAGCAAAATCGATCGGGGTAGAACCTGCAGGCAGATCGATCACGTCACCTTTGGGTGTGAAAACATAAACCCGATCCTGGAATACATCTGTTTTCATGCTATCAACAAATTCGCGTGCGTCATCGACATCCTGTCGCCATTCCATTAAGGATCGCAGCCAGATTAAACGGCGTTCGTAATCATCGTCTCGTTTTGAGCCCTCCTTGTACTTCCAATGCGCGGCGATTCCATATTCGGCATTTTGGTTCATTTCCGGCGTGCGGATCTGAACCTCCAATGATTTTGCATCATCAAACATCACAGTGGTGTGCAATGACTGGTAGAAATTATCCTTTGGCACGGCGATGTAGTCGTCGAACTCACCGGGGATCGGGCGCCAATGGGTGTGGATCACTCCAAGAGCAGCGTAGCAAGCCGGTATATCGTCTAAGATAATCCGAACTCCGCGCACATCGTAAACCATTTCAAAGGGCACACCTTTGCGAACCATTTTTTTATATATCGAATAAATATGCTTGGGTCGTGCAATGACCTCCGCTTTTATGCCTGCCTGGGATAATATTTTTTGCAATTTGGCTTTTATTTCCTGGAGCTCACGCTCGCGCTGGGATCGCCGGGTTTCCAGGTTTTCGGCGATATCCCGATATAACTCTGGGTTTACATATCGAAATGCCAGATCCTCTAATTCCCATTTCATTTGCCAGATTCCCAGGCGATTGGCAAGTGGGGCAAAAATATCCAGCGTTTCCTGGGCAATCCTGCGGCGTTTATTATCGGGCATGTGCCCCAGGGTGCGCATGTTGTGCAAACGATCTGCCAGTTTGATCAGAACCACATTTACATCTTCACCCATCGCCAGGAAAGTTTTCCTGAGCGTCTCCGACATCAGGTCATATTTACGGCTGCGGATCAATTGTGCTGCTTCTTCTTCCGGACCTGGCAGCCCGCGACGCTCAGCGATCAGGCGCTCAACCTCCTCCCTGGCTTCGGAATCCGCCTGTTGGTCGCCGCGTGAGACCCTGGGCAATTGGGTCAATTTTGTCACCCCGTCTACCAGCTTTGCTATTTCTTCTCCAAAATCAGCGCGAATATCACTCAGGCTAATATCAGTATCCTCAACCGTATCATGCAGCAAACCGGCTGCAACTACTGCTGGCGGAACGCGCAGCTCTGCAAGTATCACTGCCACAGCCAGGCAATGATTGATATATGGCTCCCCAGAGGCTCTCTTTTGCCCTGTGTGAGCTCTATGCGCCACCTTGTAGGCGCGTTGGATCAGCTCGCGATCGGCAAGAGAATAATTAGTTGGCAAAACCTCGTAAAGTGTCTGAAGATCCATAATGGAGGCTCGAACCTATGTCATTCTTGCACCACTCTGGCGTTCAATCCATCCCGTAGTTTGACAAGCAGATGGTTCAGGCTTTGTTTTTGTGTCCTATCCAGGCATGTCCAGGGAGCGTAAAAATACTGGTCGGTGTCCGACTCTATTTTGTTTCGAAAGACCCTGCCAGCTCCTGTAACCCAGGCAGACTCATCCGTCCCAGCCAGGTACCCGAGCTTGAATAAACCAGACAGTGAATCCTGGTAAACGCGTAACGGATGCCCACGTGAGACGAGACGGTTCGATAGCTCATGTAAGGAGGAAACCTCCCCACGCCAGAACAATGTGAGCGCCTCCAGCGAGGTCGCGCTGAGCCCAGAATTCTGCCAGGCTGCCAGGTGGGAATCATCTCTATAGGCTGCCAGGCATGAGAATGCCTGCTCGATATGCGGCATCGGGGGATCGATGTCAGGCATTAATTTGAAGCTCAATCTGATCGACCATCGACGTGGGGGCGGTTCTGTATCCAGATTGCTTTGGACTAACCTGCCTATCAGATGAACGATTTCTGTGGATTCGAGATTACCCAGTGGGTCAGCTCGAACCATCGCCTCACGTGCCAATTGAATTAATTCGATCGTTGTGTTCCTGCCTTTGTCCGTCAGCCGAAATTTCGAGGTATCAACGTTTTCTAAATATCCAAGTTGCGCTGCCTCATTGAGCCGCCTCAAATAGACTTCTGATGAAGTATAAGGACCTCTAACCATCAGGTGACCTGGAGTAGTATCTTCGGGTTCGAACGTAAAGACTGCCAGCAGCAGCATCAACAACCTGGGTTCAAGATCGCGCTGCTTACAGGCACGATCAAGCTCCGGCTCAAAACATGCCGTCAGAGTAGACCATGCCTCATTCATCACCTGCCATAATTCCTGGTTTTCCATGGCGTCTCCACAATATACACATCGAACTACGCATCAGACAAAGATACGCGTTACCCTGAATTATACCGATTCTGGTAAACAAAACGAGGGAAATATGAGAGGATTAGAATGGATACTCTAGCATGAAATTTTGTACATCTTTCAATGTGGGCAAAGCTGGTATCGCGCCCCTGCGCGTTGTTGTCAGAGCTCCAACCGCATTGGCAAATTTGCAAATAGTTCTAAGTCTGAATTCGTCTTGCATCGACCCGCCGTCCTCTAAGACGCCAAACAACAAGCCAGCGACAAATCCATCTCCTGCTCCGGTTGTATCAACAACCTGGACCTCGTATCCTTCGACTGTGCCTGTATATCTCGGGGTCACATATATGCAGCCATACTTACCCAGGGTGACGATATCAGGCATCGTGTGGCATCAGCCAGCAATATTCGTATGGATCCAATTCCAGCTTTAATACACCTCCACGATTTACCTCAAAAGAAACACTTGTCAGGCGATCTTTCCATTTACCTATGTCACTCCGCCCTGTATCAATTGCCGCGATTTGCGATTTCTCGCTTAAATTATTGACAACTAATAAACAGGTATCATCAAGCACACGCCAATAGGCTGCGATGGCTTCAACGCCTGTTTCAATCCATATTATCTTTCTCCCCTTCAAGGCTGACAACTGGCGGCGGATATGGGTCATATGGCGTATTTTATTGAGCAGCGATCCTGGATCGTTCTTCTGACTCTCGACATTTACCTTTTCGGGGCTGAAATCTCTGTCTTCAATCACAGGCGAATACAATTCCTGGGGGCTGGCCGTTGAAAAACCCGCATTGAGGCTATTGTCCCATTGCATGGGCGTCCTCACGCCGTTACGGTCCGAAAGCTCAATATTATCACCCATACCGATCTCATCTCCATAATACAGGATGGGAGAGCCTGGTAGGGTAAACAACAACGAGTTAGCCAGTTCAATGATGCGCCGGTCGTTATCCAGCAAAGGCGCCAGACGGCGACGAATACCCAGGTTCAGGCGCATGCGTTCGTCCGGGGCGTACTGATTCCACATCCACTCGCGTTCTTCTTCAGTAACCATCTCCAAGGTGAGCTCGTCGTGATTGCGCAAGAAAGTGCACCACTGGCAGTCTTCAGGTATCGTCGGCGTCTTCCCCAAAATCCATTTTATAGGCGTTCTGTCCCCCTTACGCAACGCCATAAAGATGCGCGGCATCAGAGGAAAATGAAATCCCATATGAAATTCGTCGCCATTGCCAAAATATTCGCTCACCTCTTCCGGCCATTGATTCGCTTCCGCGAGAAGAATACGGCCTGGATAGTTTTCATCCAAATATTTGCGGATTTCTCTCAGATAGGCATGTGTTTCCGGCAAATTTTCACAATTTGTGCCTTCCCGCTCAAAAAGATAAGGAACCGCATCCGCCCTAAATCCGTCGACCCCCAGATCCAGCCAAAATTTAATGATCGCCAGCATTTCAGCGCGAACGGCGGGATTTTCATAGTTCAGATCCGGCTGTGAGGAGTAAAACCGGTGCCAGTAGTACTGGGATGCGACCTCGTCCCAGGCCCAATTCGATGTTTCAGTATCCAGGAATATTATCCGCGCCTCCTGGTATCTTTTATCGGTGTCGCTCCACACAAAGTAATCTCGATAGGGAGAATCCTTGCTCACTCGAGCTTGTTGGAACCAGGGATGTTGGTCTGAAGAGTGGTTCATGACCAGGTCAATGAGCAGGCGCATACCGCGGGAGTGAACCGCTGCTACTAACTGTTTAAAATCCTCCAGCGTGCCATAATCCGGTAGTATGTTGTAGTAATCGGCTATGTCATAGCCATCATCTTTCAACGGGGAGGCGTAAAATGGAAGAACCCAAATACAATCCACACCCAAATACTGCAAATAATCCAGCTTCTCGATCAATCCAGAGATATCGCCCTGCCCGTCTCCATTAGAATCATAAAATGCGCGCAAGTGCAGCTCGTAAAAGATGGCATTCTGATACCAAAGACCTGTGTTCTTCATCATCGAAGCATTTAAGCCCAACAAGTATAGAGCGAGAGAAGCGCGAGACGATAGCATCAATGGTCTCGGCTACGCCAAGCACGCTCAAAACCCGCCTATCCAAGTTTCAAGACATAAATATAGAGCAGCCTACGTTTAACCTTTGACAGAGCCGGCAGTCAACCCGCGCACGAAGAAGCGTTGCAGACCGAAGAACACCAGCATCGGGACAATGAAGGACAGGAATGCTGCGCCCGTCAAGATGTGCCAGTTTCCGCCTCGTGGATCAATCAAGTTGGTTATCTGAACGGTGAGCACTGGATTAGTGGTTAAAAATATCTTCGCCACCAAAAAGTCATTCCAGATCCACAAGAACTGGAAGATACCCAAAGAGGCGATCGCAGGGACAGAAAGAGGTAAAGCCAATTTCCAAAAGGCTGTCCAGTGATTTGCGCCATCGATGTAAATAGATTCAAAGACTTCCCGCGGTAAACCGCCTAAAAAATTGCGCATCAGGTAAATCGCATAGGGCAATCCAAAGCCGGTGTGAAATAACCAAATCCCCAGGAAGGTACTTTGCAGCCCGATTTGAGAATAAATTTGGGCGATCGGCACCAGTGCCATCTGCAATGGCACCACCTGTAAGCCAACCAGGAGGGCAAAAATCCACATCCGCCCACGAAACTCCATCCACGCAAATGCATATGCCGCGAAGGCAGCAAACAAAATAGGCAGCAGCGCAGAAGGTATTGATACATACAGCGTATTTAAGAAAGCCTGGCCCATACCTTCAGGATTCAACAGATCGCTGGAATTACAATCGAACTTGGCTAGAGCGCTTTCCACGCCTTGCTCACAATCTGTAAGGTAGTCTTGGGTCCCCTTATATCCAACCAGGGCATCCGCGTAATTGCGCAGCGTCAGGCCAACAGTTCCCGAGCTATCGCTACCCGCCAGCGTACCCATGTAGGTCAGAATGGGGGCGAGCAGATCGAGCGCTTCATTTGGATTGGCAGGTAGCGGAGGGTCTGGAAGGTGAGGATCGCCATTGATTTCAGCCCGCAGCATAGCCAGCAGACGGTTCGAACGCGGATACTTCGCCACCAGCTCCGGATCAGCTAAATTTGCCTCGGCGATTAAATCCCCATCCGGACCATGACATTCACCACAGTATTGGTTGTATGTTTCCTGACCTTCAGTTGACTGAGGCGTTAAAACAGTCCACCAACCCGAGGATCGAACCGCCTCTCTGCTGCGAAAGGAGGTGATGAAAATGCCCAGAGTCGGAACAATCCACAACACGGCAAGAACGAGAACCGAAAGGTTTACGGGAAGCTTGCGAAAGAAATTGTTCAAACCAGAAAAGGGTTTCATCGCATGGCCTCCTCCTGGCGGAACCGGTGCACATTGTAGATCATCAGAGGTATAGTCAAGATTAGCAGAAAGACCGCGATAGCTGTTGAGCGACCCTTATCGGTGACGATCAGCTTGAACATTCGGTTGGCGATGACTTCAGTGCCAAAATTCCCACCCGTCATCACGAATACAATGTCAAATATCTTCAGGATGATGATTACCATCGTTGTGGTAACCACCGTAATGGTGGGCAGGATCATCGGGACCATCACGCGCCAGAATAGATGCCACTCAGTTGCTCCATCCACGCGCGCGGCTTCCAACACCTCGGTGGGCAAACCTTTCAATGCCGCAGAGAGAATCGTCATGCAAAACCCCGCCCACAGCCAGGTGCCGACCACCATCAAGGCGAAATTGTTAATCCCGGCTGTGCTGAGCCACGCAACTGGTTGAGCACCAAGCTTCACCAGGATCCCATTCAGCAAGCCGATCTGATTCGCCTGACCTGCTTCAATCGCATACATGAAACGCCAGATCACGCCTGCCCCGATGAATGAGATCGCCATCGGCATAAAGATGACCGCTTTAACCAGACTCTCATAGCCCACCTTATCCGCCAGCACAGCCACCAGTAAACCCGCGGCCACTGTCAGGGGTACCATCACCAGCAGCCATAAAGCATTGTTTCGCAGCGCAGTGACCATTTCGGGGTTTGTCAGTGTATAACGGTAATTCTCAAAGACTCCCCAACAGGTCTCACCAGGTATACACGCAATGGAGGCGGGTCGTTCACCAGTCCTATCACGGAAGCTGAGAACCGTCGTGTTGACAACCGGATAGACGATAAAGATAACAATGACCAGCAATGCAGGGAGAATATATAACCAGGGAACTACTTTTCCCTGTTGCATAATTTTGGCTGTTGACATGCCGGCTCTCCTCTGGTAGATAACCTTTATCCAGCGGTGCTGGAGTCTATAGACTCCAGCACCGCGAGAACGAACAGCCTGAAGGTTATTGGCTCAACCCCTCAGTTTGAGCAGTTGCTGCAGCTGCCAGAGCTGTGGCGATATCGCCGCCTTGCACCGCTTCGATGATCGCACGCCACTCCGCCTCGCCAAACGGCGCAGGAACGGTGTCGCCCAGGTCAGGCGTGAAACCCGCAGCTCCCGCTAACGCTGCGGCTTTCTTTGCCAGCTGTACATCCGTATACTTGCCTGTCGCCCATTTATTTGGCGAGAGGTCGAAGCCAGCTCGAGCCCAGGCTGAGGCGCCTTCCGCGCTGGTCAGGTAAGCCACCATCGCTCGTGCCGCAGCAGAATCCCCAAACGCCATCAGGAAGTCTGCCCCGCCCTGCATCCCTTGCGCTCCGGGGAAGGCGAAGAAGTCGTAGTCCACCCCGTATTCCAGGTCGGGGAACTGCTTGGCCACTTCTCCTCCTGCAAACCCGGACTGCTTCACCATCATCGCTTCCGGCGGGTCTGAGAACACTTTGTAGATCGCATCCAGGAACGGCGTGTTCACCGTACCCGTCGCTCCCCCTACCGTGTACGTCTCGTCCGAGGCCCACTTCACGTAGGTCTCGTACGCCTGGACCACACCCGCATCGTCGTAGGCTACATCCCCAGAGATCAGACCCATCACGTACTCAGGCCCCTGCTGCACCAACAGCAGGTCCTGAATGAAGTCCGATCCCGTCCAGCCCGTCGCCGCCCCGCTCTCAAAGCCCGTGCTCCACGGCACGTTGCCATCCGCCACCATCTGCTCCACCAGGGCGTCCAGCTCCGCAAACGTGGTCGGCACCGTATACCCAAACGCCTCGAACTGCACCGGGCTGTACCAGATGATCGACTTGATGTCCGCCTTCACCGGCAAAGCCAGCCAGCGACCGCTTACAGACCCAAGCTCCACCCAGAACCCGGCGTAGTTCGCCGCACTCGCCCCCAACTGCCCCAGGTCTTGGAGCTGGTCCGTGTACAGCGTCAGCGGCGCAGTCGTCGGCCAGAACAACAGGTCCGGCGCATCGCTCTTCACCCGCGTGTCCAGTACCGCCGCATCCCGTGTCGACTCGGCTACGATGCTCACCCCGCAGGCGTCCACGAACGGCTTGAAGATCGCATTGATCTTCTCCTCCTCCGCCCCGGACCACTGGTACATCACCGTCAGCTCGTCCCCTGCCGCAGCCCCCATACAGTCGATCGCCGGAGCCACGACCGGAGGTTGCGTTTCCGCAGGCGGTGCAGTCTCCACTGGTGGTGGAGGGGGTTGAGTTGTCGGCGCTGCGGTTGGTTGTGCAGGTCGACAGGCGGCGAGGAGCATGGATAATCCTACCAGGAGGATAAACAGCTTGAACAGCATTTTTTGGGTCTTCATTTGACTTCTCCTTCTTAGATTATTGGCTTATCCGTTATCTGGATCATGTCGTTCACTTACCCGGTTTTGGAAATTATTCGATACTGCCTCCTTTATTTACTGAAAGGTTGTTTTGGTGCCTAGACTGTACCCTGTTAGTATCCATCAACTTTGCGCCACACGACATGCGAATCTGGAGGGATGAATTCAAGATCAACTGCCGGTGAGACAATTCTTCATTTTTTAGCAATTTGATCAGCATGGCGCTTGCCTGACGGGCTAATTGGACCGCGGGTACAGCTATCGTCGTCAGAGGAGGGTCAACATAGGCTGAGATGGGCAGATCATCGAAGGCTACCATGGCAATGTCCTGTGGTATTCTCAACCCGTGCTCGCGAATAGCTGCTTTTACGCCCAACGCAACCTCATCGCTGGCGACGAAGATCGCGGTAAAGTGAACCTTTTTATTCAGCAGGATGTGCATTTGCTTGTAACCGCTCTCGACGTTAAAATCGCCAAAACGAACCAATCTCTGATCGTACGGTATACCCGCCCCCTCCAGGGCAGTTCGGTACCCTGTCAATCGATCCGCGGCAGCCGTATAGGAAAGCGATGCGTTCGTTATACATGCAATGCGTGAATGTCCTAATTTGATTAAATGCTCGACAGCAGTGCGGGCAGCAGAGCAATTGTCGATATCGACCGAGGGGATGTCGCTGCCCGGCAAACGCCCAATTAACACCACCGGTACTTTATCCTTCTCCAAAGCTAATAGAGCCTCATCATCAAAGCGCGGTCCGGAGAGGATAATGCCATCGATATGTTTTGCCCGCACCAGTTCCAGGTAGGCTTTCTTTTGATGCTCAGGATCTACGATATCAAACAACAGGCGCAAGTCTGAATTGTGGACGACCTCCAGCAATCCATCCAGCATTTGGGTTAAGAACCCATCCGTCGCGACCTGACCCGGTCTCCTGGCAAGCACCAGGCCGATGATTTGGGAGCGGCGGCTGACCAGCGCTCGCGCAGCCGCGTCAGGCACATAACCCAGCTCCAACGCGGCCGCGATGACGCGGCGGCGGGTCTCTTCGCTGATCTGAGCGCCTGGGACTTTATTGATCACCAGAGACACCGTTGTCCTGGAGACGCCTGCCGCATCAGCAACATCCTGGCTGGTCACTCGCCTGGGCTTCATCATGCTAATCGACTAACACGCGTTAGTAACACGTGTTAGTATAGCAAAAAAACACCCCTGAGTCAACTATTTTCTTGATAGATGTTATCCAAATTCGCCGTCAGACACGGTTTGGGACAACTGAGGCAGCTGTCACTGCGCTTGCCTCGCTAAGCGTTTTGCTTCTCGATAGCGCTATTATTCCCCCGGATCATTGGTTTTCCTGGTCCTCTTTTTGGATTGGCGAGCCTCGATTTCAACGTTAAACGCAAGTTGGTTGCCCAGCGGCGTACGAATGGTAAACGCGCGATAAGCAGTAATCCGATGACTCCCCCATAGGCAAGTGGCTCGCGTATATCCGCTTTCACCAACCACAAATAATGGATAAAAGCCAGCAGTGCGGCAAGATACACCAGGCGATGCAACTGCTTCCAACGCTTCCCCAGACGCCTCATCCAGCTTTTCGTAGAGGTGATTGCCAGGGGCAGTAAGATCAGCGCCGCGCTGAAACCCACCCGTGCATAACGTTTCTCTGCGATAGCCGCATAGATCAGCTCGAGGTCGAATGTGTAATCCAAGCCGACGAAAATCAAAAAATGCAGGCTGACGTAGAAGAATGCGTATAACCCCAGGGCGCGGCGCACTTTGAGCGCCTGGCGATAGCCAAAGATGGTGTTCACCGGAGTCGCGGCCAAGGATAGCACCAGCAACACCAATGCAGTTTTGCCGGTCCGGAAAGTCACATCCTGGATAGGATTTGCGCTCAAGTTATCCCGCATCGCGTCCACGATCAGAACTGCCAGCGGCGTCAGGGAGCCCAGATGAACGACCCATTGAAGGGGTGAAAATTTCAGTAGCTTCATGATGATTTCTGGCTGCGAATTAATAATATACGCTCAAATCCAGGTCCGCGTATAAATCAACCACCTCCTCGGCGTAGCCGTTGAACATCAAGGTCTTACGACGACCCAATTCCCCAATCCGCCGCTCCGTCGCTTGCGACCAGCGCGGGTGGTCCACTTCCGGGTTTACATTGGCGTAAAAACCGTACTCGTGACGCGCAGCCGCCATCCACAGCGACACAGGCATTTCCGTAACCAGATCGATCTTAACGATGGCTTTTATGCTCTTAAAACCGTATTTCCAGGGCACCACCAGGCGGAGCGGAGCCCCATTTTGAGGCAGCAGTTCTTTGCCATACAGGCCGGTGGAGAGAATGGTGAGATCGTTCATGGCCTCATCCAGCCGCAGACCTTCCACATAGGGCCAGTTATACCAATTGACTTTCTGACCCGGCATCTGGTCGGGAGCATAGATGGTTTCAAAGCGGACGTATCGAGCCTCGGCAAGCGGCTCGACCTCCTTGAGCAGCTTGTTTAGCTGAAATCCCATCCAGGGAATGACCATGGACCAGCCTTCCACGCAGCGTAGCCTGTAGATGCGCTCTTCACGCGGGAACCTCTGTAGAATGTCATCGATATCATATGTTTTCGGGTTGCGCACCAGTCCACCCACTTCTACCGTCCACGGTCGGGTGACGAAATCTCTTGCCAGGCGAGCCACGCCTTGTTTATCCGTGGTGAATTCATAATAATTGTTGTAATTGGTGATATCTTCGTACGAATTCACCCTGTCACTCAGTTCGTCAGTATCCTGCCCCGAAGAAGAAGCCGCAACATCACTGCCAGATTCGCTGGCAGACTCATCGGTTTCAGGTAGATCCAATCCACAAGCCGCCAGGGCGAACGCGCCGGCGATCAACCCGCTGGCTTTCATAAACTGCCGGCGATTGATATAAACATCCTCAGGCGTTATCTCAGATGGTTTGATCTTTATCATACGAGAATCCTCCTGCGAATAGTTTACCAGGATGTAATTACAATAATATTACAAAATAGATAAAAATTCGATTAATACACCGCACTAATGACAATTGTAAGCAAAAACACACTCCTACCATCACAATTGCGCGAATTTTTCTGATACAGGTAAAAAATATCGCTGCGGAAGCGATCCACCTCCGCAGCGAATTCAGGCTAAATAAAACGCTTACTGAGTCAGATATCCATCCGCGTAGATCACCTTGTTAAACAGAACCTGAACAGTTTTCCAAACCCTCACCTGGTCCGGGTCGTTCAGATCGACGTCATCTACGCATGGCTCGTCAGCCTCGGCAATGCGATCGGCTATTTTTAAGTACAGCTTCCCCAAGGGTGTTGAATCGTCGCGCTGCTCGATGATCCGGATGGCCTCTTTGAGCTGCTCATCAAATGGATCGGCGATCATCATCTTCAAGCCGACGCCCATCAACATGACGCCATAAACCCGGTTGATCAGCGGGCGATTTTCCTTGGGGACTGCATTGGATACATTCGACAGCCCTACGGAGATCGCTGGAGGTGGATCCCAGGCGTATTCCAGGGTGCGCACCGCCTCAATCAGGTGCGGGCAGTACTCCTGACAGCCCGAGACCGTCAGGACGAGTGGATCGATGATCAGGTCCTTCACAGGATAATCGATTTCGAGCATCCGCGGAATCAGGGCTTCCAGGGCAATATTCACGCGCTCATCCGCAGCGACCGGGATGCCGCTCTTGCCCATGGTCAAGGCGATCAGCCTGGTGTTGTACTTCTTAGCGACGAGCGGCACCTTTTCCAGCCGCTCTGGTTCAGCAGAGGTTGAGTTGATAATCGGTTGCGCCTTAGAAACCTTCTTCAACCCGGCTTCAATCCCCAATAGATTTGTGCTGTCGAAACTTAGCGGCACATCGACTACCTGCTCGACCGTCTCAACCATCCAGGGGAAAACCTCTTCCCAATCGGATTTTCGCGGACCAAGGTTTAGATCCAGCGCCTGAGCCCCCGCCTCCACCTGTTTGACAGCAAGCTCCTGAAAAAATTTCCTGTCGCGCTCCTTTAATGCCTCTTTTACTTTCTCACTGATGATGTGAATGTTTTCGCCGATGATATACATGGGGTTACCCATCCCTTTCTACACTCGTCTCGATCGGATAGTTATTTTTTCCAACCAACGCCTCGATACTCGGAAACTTGGAGAGATCCGTATGAGGTAAGAAAAGCGCAGACATGAAAGCTTCATAGAATGTGTTATCTGCGGATAGCTCGATATACGTCATACGCGAGGCGATTTCCTTTATTTTTTCCCGCCAATGAATGCTCAGAAGCGCATAATACGCGCCGCGCACAGAAGTATTACCCAAAAATGAGAATTTTTCCCACGGCATATCCGGCAGTAAACCGATCTGGATAGCCTTCTCGACATTGATATATTTGCCAAATGAACCCCCGATCAAGACTTGCTCGACAGATTCGAGCGGAATTCCAACGCTTTCCGCCAATACGGAGAACCCAGCGTAGATGGCAGCCTTGGCGCGCAGCAAATTATCTATGTCCACATAATTTATGAACAGGTCCTGGCCGATAGCTGTTTCGTCAGCCCAGGCAATCACGTACTCCTTGCCGTGATCCCCCTCGCGAATGCGCGGCGAGCTGGTATGGGTATCGATATGCCCGCCTTTATCGACTACACCGGTCATGAACATCTCTGCCAGCAAAGAGATCAAACCGGAGCCGCACAGCCCGCGCGGCTTTCCACCGCCGATGACCCGATAGGTAGGTTCGAGGGTCCTGCTGTTGATCCACACCTCTTCGATCGCCCCCCTGGTTGCGCGCATGCCATGAGTTACGCCAGCTCCTTCAAAAGCCGGCCCCGCAGAGCAGGCGCAGGTGACCAGCCATTCGCGCGAACCCAAAACCGTCTCCCCATTCGTGCCAACATCCAGGAATAAAGTCAGTTTCTCTGTATCATCCATCCCAGAAGAAAGCACCCCGGCGCTGATGTCCGCTCCAACATAGCTCGCCACGCCAGGTAAACAATCGATGGTTGCGCCTGGATGTATGGCTAATCCCACTTCCTCGGCGATCAATGTAGGGATGTGATTTACAACTGTGACGAACGGCGCAAGGCGTATGCTGGTGGAAGGGATACCCAAAAAAAGGTGCATCATGGTGCTGTTGCCAGCGATGGTGGCTTTGAAGATATCTTCGGGAGAAGCTTGAACTCGCTTGCATACCCGCTCGATCAACTCATTGATAGTTTGCAGCGCCAGACTGCGCAGGTGCTCGCTGCCCCCGTTTTTCCCTGAATAGATGATGCGGGATATCACATCTTCACCACGCGAGATTTGCCCGTTATATTCAGAGGCCTGGGCGCGGACTTCACCGGTAACCAGGTCGACCAACCATACCGTCACTGTTGTGGTGCCGATATCTACCGCTATTCCCCAAATAGGGGCATCCGCAGGTATCCGTCCTTTCAGGACATCGATCACCCGCGCCGGGCAATTTGGGCAATCCCAGGATTGCGAGTCCAGCATGACGCTCACCGTCCAATCGCCTTCTCGCAAGGCGCTCGAAAGCTTCCGCAAGGTCTTCAAAGATACCTGCAGATCGCCAATGTCTGCTTGCTGGCGTAAGGCAGTTTGCAAACGGCTCCAATCATCGGTTTGGTCGTCCATGGTGGGCGGATTGAGTGCCAGGCTCATCCTGCGGATAGATTGGTCACGCTGGAAATCATACGTCTCCGGGACGCTGATTTCTGCCACCGTGCGATCGGTAGTCAGGCGACGTTCGATTTTCTCCTGCGGCGGAACCAGGATCTCAGCATCGCCCTCGACGACTGTCTGGCAGGCCAGAGCATACCCGCTGGCAATATCCTCAGGGCTGAGGCGGAGAGAGCTGCGGCGGCGCGCGGTTCCGGATACTACCTGGACCGCGCACCGACCGCAGCGGCCCTGCCCTCCGCAAGGTTGTACAATTTCAACACCCGCCAGCTCGGCGGCTTCAGACAACAGGGTTCCGGTGTCTACTTTTACTGCCTGGTCAGCCAGGTCGAAAACGACGGTGTGTTTTGCCATCCTCAATCCAAGCGAGATACCGCTCGTCTGGGACGAAACGAAGGTAAATTAAGCGAGAACCAGCTTCATGAATTTCGGGAGGTCAACAGCTTCCCTTGGACCAACCCGTACTTCCCAGTCCGGCAACTCAGCCTCCAGCTCGCCTGAGAGGACTGCTACCGCGCCCGGTATCACAATCCTCTTGCGGCTCACTTTATCGGCGAGGTTGAAAGTCTTCACCGCTTTGGCGATTCGTTCCGCGTCGAACTTGCCCGCTGCCCAGGCGGTGAGCACGCTCATCCCCTCAGCATCCGTCACCAGCAGCCAGGCTGGCATACCCGAGCCCTCAACCTCGTTAGCAACGCTGAAGTACGTGATGCTGAAATTCGTCGTCGCCAGCACCGGGTCCTCGGGCTTCGGGTTATTAATTTCGTATACACCAGGCTGCACCTGGATGGGTTTTTGCGGATCAGTGTAAATATTTTGCCGCAAAACTAACAATGGGTATATGAATTCCGCAGCAAATTTATCCAGCACCACAAAGCCGGCGTATTTCGTGATGGCTTGAGCCGCTGCGGCTGCATTGGTCGGGAAAGCGATCGTTGGATAACCAAGTGGTTTGAAGTTTTTCTTCAGGGCTAACCTGCGAATTTGAGCCTGTTGGGTCAAATTCGTGCTCAGGCTACTCGAGGCAAGTCCGAGCGCCAGATCTTCGACCCCTTTTCCTTTGATTTTTTCGGTAAGGTCGGCTGCCTCCTCTAGAGTGGCGGCGGCGACACCCAATGCTGCTTTATATTGCCGGGCGACCTCCGCCATCCCTTCCCAGTTATCCCTATTTACCCCATAGATCAGCGGAGTTTCCCCATCTAGCAGGCGAATCCCCGCTTCAATGACCGAGGGGTCAGTGCCGATCAGGATCAATGGGCGCTTGCTCATCGCGCGGACGGCGCTCACCGCAGCAGCAAACTTCTCTGCCTCCCGGCTTATGGACTCCACCGCAAAGCCGTCCAGGGTCAGGTCAATGCCCACATAATTGACGATGTAAGATTCGGTCGTTCCAACCTGCGCTTTTATCTCCTCCTCGGAGAGATCGTCCGTGACTTTGACAAATACGCCCGGCTTATTGTAAAAAGTCTTTTCGTGCCGGAAGAGCACCACCTCATTCCCAGCTCTGATTTCGTAACCATCAGCTTTCAATGCGATCAGCCGGATTGGCGGTGCAGCGGATTCGGCGAGCTGCGCCTTGGATTCTTCGCTGACATACGGGCAGTCCGCCAGCTCCACCTGCTTGGCTGCCAGCTTCATCGCAAACGCCAGGCAAGTGGGGAAGCCGCACTCTTTACAGTTTGTTTGCGGGAGCAATTTGTAAATTTGGATTCCGGATAGCGCCATGTTTATGTCTCCATCGATATTCCTTACGGTTACAACAGTAGAAAATATTAAAATTTTTCCGGCACACGCATGAGTTCATCTATCGCAGCCTTGACCTGTCTGACACTTTCTGGATGGCGTAATACCAGGATATCCGCGCCCGATTCCAATAGCGATGCTGCGGTCAGGACCTCCCAATTTATCCCCCGGGAGAGCCAATCTCCCCATGCTGGGGGAACGCCCTCGCCCACTTTGGCCTCTTTGGTCTTCCAGGCTTCGAAACCGGGCGTCACGATCATCGGCAGTTGTGTCATCGCATCGCCCTGCAGGGCTGCCAGACGCAGGCGCTCCATCACCGAATAACCATACTCAATTCCGTATCCCAGCGCGCCCGTTGTTGGATCCATCAAAATCCTTTCCAAGGGCAGGCCCATATCTGTGATCAAGATATTGAGCTGTTTTGCCAGGTTGACATCCATGGGCGTCCTGGCGCTTACCAGGTGCTCATTCGCCATGGCTGTGGCGACGATCGTGCGGTAGTTCTTGTCCTCGCAGATACCCAAAACCAGGCGCTCGCCTTTGGTCGCCTCGGCGATAGGCACCAGCAAGGCGTTATCAAGTTCCGCCTGCCCGGGTCCAAATACCATCAATGGCAAGCCGACCGCGCCCAGTACCGCCTTGACCGCTTTTACTGAAGCATCTGGGGTGGTAGCTTTCCCTTCCAGATCAGTCGGGTTCAACATCAGCTCGATGAGATCCGCTCCGGCCTCTTCCGCAGCCTTCGCCCACCTGGCTGGATCATCCATGACCTCCCCCCACTCTTGTAGCAGCAAAGGCGACCAATCATCCGGGCGATGGTCTTTGATTTCCAGGGCGACCACTGGTTTGTATGGCGTTTCTTGCTCGAAGTGCATAAATGGCAGAGTTTTTTGTCCACCCACCGTTACCGTGCTCGTCCGCGTCCCTCCCTGTGCGGCTGTCGCCCCAATGGTAACCGTGCGCACGTTCCCAGGCCATTTATCGGTAAATAATTCAATCGGCATAACTCAACTCCTGATAATAACAACGCGGCAGGATACTCGATCCCAGCCACATGGTGGGTCATGAATTACGTTGGAGAGCAGGTCTGCACCCCGTAGGAAGTTAAAATATCGGGTCCATCACCAGGGCGGGGTGGCTGTGCTCCTCCATCCAGACGAGCAACTCATCAACTGTGGTTGCGTTGCGATCGTCCGCAATTCGGTCGATCAGCTCGGGATCCCCTTCGCGCTCTGCAACAGCTCGGAGTTCGTCCGCCATGGTTTCCTTGAGCACGCTACTCATCCACACCACGCGCTTAAAACCGCCGTCTGACGAGATAAATTTGGGGCTGACCAGGTAAAATTTGCCCACGCCCATCACTCCCGGAGTCTGCAAGCCACCCCCAGCGATGCCCGCCAGGGTGCTGAAGGTCATCCCTGCCGGAGTCATGCTGGTATCTTCTCGGCTGACGACCATCACACCGTTCGCTTCTGGGATCAGCATGACGATGCATTCGAAGCAACCACATGCCGTCATCGGATTTTCCATAATCGAATACATGGCTACTTCCTGCACCACCCCATGAGAGCCAACCTTGGCATAGTCGTTAGTGCCCTCCCAATAACCCTTCACCATATTGATGGGTTTACCCAGTTTAATCGGCTGATTGGGACCGGTGGGATTGATACTGAACGAAGCCTTACAGTCCAGCCAGTTATATGCGCCGCACAGCCCCAAGCGTTCGGGGCTGACCACGCAAACATGGTTGGGGGCGAACGACTGGCACAGCGTACAGGAGTAAAACTCATCGACTCGATCATCCGTCAGGTCAGCCAGGCGTTTATTGCGGAAATCGTAAGAGCTGCGCGCCTTGGTGAGCCATTCCTGCAACTTCGTTGGCTCTGTGTAGATGGTCACCTGCACTTTATCCACGATCGCCCCGAAATCAGATTGGAAGCGAGCGTGCAAAATTTTACCAAAGTGCTCCAGGTTGAAACCTTTGTCCGCTGCCGCGTTCGAGACGCGGATCCAGGCAATGTCTCTCTGACCGATATGCTGAATCCCCGATGCTCCGTTGACAAAGTAGTGAATTTGCCGCTCCAGCACCGGCTCAAAATCCTCCTGCATTTGCCTGCCAGCTACCTTGACGACAATGCCTACGTCCATGCTGCCTTGAGGTTCTATCGCCTCGAACCCCGGACCGACCATCTCGACCTTGCCATCGGTCACCTCGTCGAGCGGCGCCATATAGAGATACTCAAAGCACCTGGACCGCTTGCCGCCAAATTCCACGCGCATATCGGCTTTGCGGACCACCTCGCCTTCGAACGCCGAGCCATAGGGGACGGGCACCGGCACATCGGCGACTTTGACCTTGACCCCGCGCACCTCGATGCATTTCTGCACCAATTGCTCCGCGCGTTCCAGGTCATCCTTGCCTTCAATTTCATTGAAGGGCATGCTGACCACATGTTCGTAGCGTGTAACGCCCGTTGGCAGGATTTCCGGGATTACCGTATCGGCAATCACCGGGAAACCAAAATTGATCGCCCCTGCTGCTGCTGCGTACTTCAGGTCATCCACTTCTCCCAGAGCCAATACAAAGGCGAAGACCCGTTCACGGTTATATAAAAGAATATCCCGCGCCTGACCGGCTTTTAGACCCCCGAACGTAAGCGCTGAGCGGGTGGCAAACCCCAGCGCGTAAATGGCGCTGATCGTATCTGTGCCAAACGGCACCGTATAAGTATCATAGCCCAATTCAACGCCTTCTTCGTCTAACTGGTGAATGATGCTGCGCCCGTTTACATTTCCGGAAAGGAAACAAAGAATGTTTCTTCGCTGCAGCTCACGTACGATCTTTACCGCAACTTCATTTGACTTGGCTGCGCCTACGATGGCGGCGAAACCCGGCATACGCCCGTCCACCAGTTGGATGCCCCATGAGCGCAGCTGGATGTCATCGATCGGGCCGTTCAAGTGCCCATCTGTGCTCGCCGCCTTCCCATTGTCTGGGCTGGTGAAAGCGGTGCCGCCGGCTAGTTGGAATCCAGGCATAGGCTCCGGCTGCAGACGATAAACAAAGCGAACACACTCTATGACTTCTGCCGCCAGGAGAGTAGCCATCCCCGAATCCAGAGTCTCACCCAGATAGGGGGTCCAGTGCCTGCTGGATGGCAGCGGGTGAAGGAGCTGGCGGGCATGCTCGAGGACAGGCTTCAGTTGCCCCAGTTGTTCAACGGCTACCCCGGTCATCCCGTAGATCAATGGCAGGTAATATGCCGTATTGGGGAAAGAGACCAGCTTTTCCGCACCTTTCTCTCGGATAGCATTTTCCAACATTAATTCAGCTTCGGTTACCAGCGCGTTCGCGCCCCGAATTGCACGTGTAGCGATGTATCGAGACATAGTTCCTCCGTTAGAAGTATTCCACGCCGGCTAATCCGCTGCTACACCATAGAGCGCTTCGCGACGCGCTGGCACAGGCAACTGCTCTAATTCGAGCATGCGAGCGTCTCCGCTGCGACCAAAACGTTCCGGATCATACTCGGGAAGACCCAACGCTTTGCGCTTCTTATCGATATGCTCCAGTGTCTTGCGGACCATCTCATCGGCATCGGCGATAAACTCCAACTTTCCGCCGTAGAGCTCCTCCCAGCCTTCACTGATATAGCGCAGCACCTGATCGCTGTCAGAAACGCGGTCAGGCATACCACTCACCGGGGAAGAGCCGCCAAAGATAACATAAGCTCCAGAAGCCACGCAGTAAGTAGCAATTGCCAGGGCTTTTTCGCTCATCCATTCGGGCGCCAGGCCAACCGCGGGAATCTGGTCGATATCATCACCCAATCCGCCGTCTGCAACCATCTGTGTCAGGACGGTCAAGATGCGGGTGTTATCGACGCACGACCCCATGTGGAGTACGGGCGGAATGCCTACCGCCTCGCATACTTCCCTCAAGCCTGGGCCAACCTTATCCAAACCCGCTTCGCCGAGCAGCAGTCCCAGCTTTGCCGCTGCTATCGCTCCGCAGCCGGTCTCGACTATGAGCACATCTTGCTTGAGCAGCTCCTGGGTAACATAAGTATGCATGTAATCTTGTTTGCTGCGCGGGTTGTTGCAGCCCACAATCGCCGCCACGCCGCGGACACGACCAGACATGATGGCGTCATTCAAGGGCCGGAAGGAAGCTCGATAAGAGCCGCCCAGCATGTAATTGATATATTCGTGTGAGAAACCAGGGACTAAATTTTCCCGAATCTGCGGGATATGCGTGGCGCCTCTATTCTTGAAATTGTCGATGGCCGTCTTCAGAATGTTCTTGGCGACGGTCAGGGCGCGATGTTCGTCGAACTCGATGTGAGTCGAACCTTTGATCTTGACTTTGGGTGAAGTGGTAATGATCTTGGTATGGAAATTACTGGCCAGGCCGACCAGCGCTTGCATGATGCACTGCACATCCACGACCATCGCTTCCACCGAACCGGTCAATATGGCTAACTCCTGGTGCAGGAAGTTGCCCGCCGCCGGGATGCCCTGGCGCATGAGGATTTCATTGGCAGTGCAACAGATCCCGGAGAGATTTACGCCTTGGGAGCCAGCCTGTTTGGCGTACTCGATAATTTCAGGGTCCTGCGAAGCAGCCACAATCATCTCGCTCAAAGTCGGTTCGTGTCCGTGGACGACGACATTGACCATATCTTCTCGGAGCACTCCCAGGTTCGCCTGTCCTAACAAGGGAGCTGGGGTGCCAAACAGGATATCTGAGACGTCCGTGGCGATCATGCTGCCTCCCCAGCCGTCTGCCAATCCCGTGCGAATAGCGTGGTGAAGAATATGTTCTGGATCCTGGTCGTCGCCGATGTGCGTCCGGTGCAGGGCTTCCACCACCTCGCGATCGATCCCTCGAGGGATAACACCATGCTCTCGCCAGAGCTTTTGCCGCTTCGCCGGAGCACGTCTAATGGGCGCGATCTCGCCTCTTTGCTGCCCAAATTGGGAGATATATAAGTCAGCCAGGTCATTGGCGATTTCATCAGGAGAACGCTTATCGATCGGTATGCCATATTTCGAGGCAATAACTCGCAGCTTGGCGACATCCCGGATCATATATCCTTCGGTTTCGCCATTCGCCACAGCCTTCAAGATAAATGCCATGTCCCGCCCGTGGTCTGAATGCGCTGCAGAGCCTGCTGCAATCGCCCGGATCAGGTTGCGGGCTTGAATGGTATCGATCGTTGCCCCGCACACGCCGGTTTGCCCATCTTTGGTCAGGCGGCAGGGACCCATTCCACACAGCTTGCAGCACATTCCCGCTCCACCGATATTGCACGGCACCATATCGTCCGCCCGGCTGAATGCCGTGCCAATGCCCAATTCATCCGCCCGGATGAGCATCTCCTGGGCAGCCGGGTCTGCTGTCCTTTCCTCGTATGAACGCTTGCCTCTCGCCATGTATTATTCCTCCTCCATCGAATCGGTTCTGATTGGGCCTATTCCCGGGCAGGGCCACAGTGGACGACCGGTGTATCCGATCGTTTGGGTAAAGCTGACACTCGATTTCAGGTTCTCAAAGACAGCCGTATGGCGCATGAAACGTTTTGCATCTCCTGGGTGAGCCGCCACAGCACCAGCTTCTCTGGGCATTGCCAGCTCACCCAAATAGCCCGCCTGCTCTAACCGCGCAGTAAAGTCATCCGAATGTATTTTTGCCGGATCATAGAGGACTTCAACGTAATGAAAAGCGCTGCTGGCGTAAACATCCTGCACACCGGGCAGTTCGAGCAATAGTCTGCGCACCTCAGTCACATGATGATCGCCGTACATTGCGGGTAGATCAAGCGTGTATCGTTCCATGGGCTCCTTCCTTCGATTTGAGGCTGGTATGATCGATTAAATCGAACGATTGCCTGGAATCGATTATCCTACCTAAATATCCAAACCAGGCAGCAACTGATATCGTGAAAGTTAGATAAGTCATCAGTTACTCATTCAGAGATTGCGCCTTATCGCCACTCACTATAGCAAATCTATGCACAATAAACAAGTGACATTTATTACTATCTTTATACGAATAGTTTTCTTGATTTGTTTATTTATGTAATAATTTCCCCCCTCTCAGAACCAGGTTAATGGTTCAGAAGACCCAGGTTACACCCTGGATTTTGTTAGACCTCGTGGCATGCCACCCAGTGACCCTCAGTAATCTGGCGCCATTCAGGAACCAGGCGCGAACAATGATCTTTGGCTATGGGACAGCGCGGATGAAATCGACACCCACTGGGTGGGTTGATCGGGCTGGGCACGTCGCCGGTAAGAACAATGCGGCGGCGAGCCCGGGCTTTCTTGGGATCTGGAATCGGCACAGCGGAGAGCAGCGCTTGCGTGTAGGGGTGCAGTGGGTTCTCGAAAATCTCATTCCGCTCCGCCAGCTCAACAATCACCCCCAAATACATGACCGCCACTCGAAAGCAGATGTGACGTACCATGCTCAGGTCGTGGGCAATGAACAGATAGGTCAGATTGAATTTATCTTGCAAGTCTTCGAGCAGGTTGACTACCTGGGCTTGAATAGATACATCCAGGGCGGAGATTGGCTCGTCACAAACGATGAACAGTGGATTCAAAGCCAGCGCCCGAGCGATTCCGATGCGCTGGCGCTGCCCGCCGGAGAACTCGTGCGGAAAGCGATTGACCAACTGGCTGCTCATCCCCACCAGGCTTAATAATTCTTTTACGCGCTCCGAGCGCTCCTTATCGCTTTTGAATACCTTGTGCACCCGCAGCGGCTCACCAACTATAGAATTTACCGTCCAGCGCGGGTTCAGGGACGCGTAGGGATCCTGGAAGATCATTTGTGCTTTGCGCCGGATGGCGAGCAACTCCTCGCCGCGCGCCTTGCGCATATTATGCCCATCGATAAATATCTCCCCCTCCGTTGCCGGGTACAGGCCCAAAAGCGTGCGCCCAACGGTAGTTTTGCCACAACCGCTCTCACCCACCAGTCCGAGAGTCTCCCCGCTCCGGATGGTAAATGAAACCCCATCCACTGCCCTGACTGAGCCAACCATGCGCTCGAAGATCAGCCCTTTGGTAATAGGAAAGTGCTTCTTCAAATCGCGAACCTGTACTAACTCTGGCGTATCGAAGGAATTCGTGGTTTGGATGTCGACCAATAACGGGCTCCGGGAATTCAGAAGGGCTTGCCGGTGGTTACATCCACCCAGCAGGCGGCGCGGCGGTCGGGGCCGAGTTGAAACAATGGCGGCATCTCATCCCAGCAGCGATCGAACGCCAGCTCACAGCGTGGCGCAAACGGGCAGCCTTTGGGTGCCACCAGCAGGTTGGGCGGCGCACCGGGTATAGAGCGCAGGTGTTTATCCCGCCGGCGGTCGATACGCGGCAAGGCAGCCAGCAGCGCCATAGTGTAAGGATGGCGCGGATCTTCGTAAAGTTCGTCCACTCGCGCTTCTTCGACGATGAAGCCGGCATACATCACAAGAACCCGCTCCGCCATCTCCGCCACCACGCCGAGGTCATGAGTGATCCAGATCACTGCCATGCTCAACTGCTCCTTCAGGCGTTGGATCAGCTCGACAATCTGAGCCTGGATGGTGACATCCAGGGCAGTGGTGGGTTCGTCGGCGATCAGGATCGACGGTAAGCACGCCAGGGCCATGGCGATCATGGCGCGCTGGCGCTGACCTCCAGAAAATTGGTGAGGATAGTCATTTAAGCGGTGGGCGGGATCGGGGATGCCAACCTGGTCGAGCAGACCGATGGCGCGCTGGTGAATCGCCTCTTTATCCAGACCCAAATGCACGCGCAGCGTTTCGCCGATCTGGCGTCCAATAGTTAAAACCGGATTGAGCGAGGTCATCGGATCCTGGAAAACCATGGCAATCTCCTTGCCGCGGATTTGTTCCATCTCCCTCTCGCTAAGTCGAAACAGATCTCGTCCCAGGTACAGCGCCTGCCCGCTGGTGATCTCGGCTGGCGGAATAGGTAAGAGACGCAGGATTGATAACATGGTCACCGATTTTCCGCAGCCGCTCTCACCCACTATGGCAATTGTTTCGCCATCCTCCAGGTGAAACGATATCCCATTCACAGCGTACACAGTGCCTTCGGCGATGTGAAAGCGAGTGCGCAGGTCTTTGACTTCCAGGATGCGATCTGCCATTGATTTCTCCCAGCTACACTGCCCGGCTGTGGGGGTCGATAGCGTCACGCAGCCCATCGCCCAGGAAGTTGATGCTGAGTACTGTCAGGGCGATCAATAAACCCGGAAAGAACCAAAGCCACCAGGCTGATTCGACATAGTTGTAAGCTCCCTCGAGCATATTGCCCCAGGTGGCAGTAGGTGGGCGTACGCCCAATCCCAAGAAGCTGATGTAAGCTTCCAGGGTGATGGCGGCAGCAACGCTCAGAGTGGCGGAAACGATGATCGGGGCGATGCTGTTGGGCAGAATATGGCGGACGATAATTTCCCAGGTTGGAGTTCCAACCGCGCGCGCCGCCAGAATGTAATCATTTTCTTTGACCGAAAGGAATTGGGCGCGGACGATGCGCGCCAGATAAGGCCACGTGGTCAGGCCAATTACAAAAATAATGACCAGCACGCTCCCGCTGAAAGTTCGCCCCAGGAAGCGCACATTGGGAATCGATTGGGCGAAATACTTAGCCATCACCAGCAACAAAAAGATCTGCGGGATCACCAGCACCGCCTCGGTAAAGCGCATCAGGAGGCTGTCCAGCTTGCCGCCAAAATAGCCGGCTACTGCCCCAACAGTAACCCCGATAATCAGTTCTACCAGCATCGCAGTCAGACCAATTAATATAGAGATCTGCCCGCCATAGATAGTTCGAGCTAATATATCCCGTCCAATGGTATCTGTGCCAAAAGGATGCTGGCGAGTAGGGGCTTGCAGGCGGGCGCCGGTTTCCACCGCGTTGGACTCTGCTTCGCTGAAAACGAGCATCCCACCAAAGGCATACAGGATGATCAGCAGCAAAGTGATCGAGCCAAATATCGCCATCTTATGCTGACGAAAGCGGCGCCAGGTGAGCTGACCCAAGCTGAGGGGAGGCGTTTCCAACTCGTCAGGCCTCAGGCCAGCAATTCCGCTGGTTGGATGGGGAGCTGTGGTATCTACCATGATATTTCGGCTATGTGTACCGTATTCTGGGATCTAACCAGGCGTAGGTGACATCCGCCAGAATTTGAAAGATGATCACAGCAAAAGCGATCATCATCAGGATACCCATCACCACCGGGGTATCCGAACGCGAGACATGATCCAGGAACAGGCGCCCCATGCCTGGCCAGCCAAAGATGCGCTCGGTAACGATCGCCCCACCCAGCAGGAAAGGCAAATCCAAAGCGATGATGGTGACAATTGGCAGAGAAGCGTTCTTCAAGGCATGAACGTACACCACTTCTGGCTGAGGGAGCCCCTTAGCTCTGGCTGTGCGGATGTAATCCTGCCCCATCGCCTCCAGCATGGTGCTGCGGATGTAGCGGCTGTAACCGGCTATGAAACCAAACGACAGGGTGGCGACCGGCAAGACCATGTGCCAGATCACCTGGGCGGACGTCTTCCCGGCAGCAGGCTCGAACATGCCGACGGTAGGCAAATAAGGTAAGCCCCATTTCCTGAAATTGACTGCAAAGATATACATCGCTAACAGGGCAAAGAAAAAGACCGGCATGGAGTAGAAGAAGAATGTGACCGCGGTGAGAGCATTATCCATGCTGGAGTACTGGTGCAGAGCAGAGTAGATGCCAATCAGCAACGCAAAGAGGATGATAATTGCTTCGGCAGTCAGCATCAACAGCAGTGTATTGGGCAGGCGTTCTCCGATTACCTGGGTGACGGGTTTACGGTTGACCAGCGAGACACCCCAGTCGCCGCGCAGAACGCCCTTGCGCACTCCGGCTGTCTCAGCCACCCCATCGCCGTCCAGATCGGTTTTCGTCCAATCATTGCCGACCAACCAGTACAGGTATTGTACAATTACTGGTTTATCCAGGCCTAACTGGCGCGCCAGCCGGATGCGGTCTTCGCTGCGAGTCACCTTACGCCCCCCCATCGTCGCCAACGGGTCGCCCATATTCTGCATCAGGATGAACAAAACCAGGCTGATGACGAACAACAGCGGGATAGCCTGTAAAAGCCTGCGGAGAATATAGCGCGTCATCGGTATTTTCCATAATGGCGTGCAGGCGATTACGTCTGCACGCCATGGAGAGTGTCAAATAGACGATTATGGAGCCAGGTCCCACTCGAAGACGTTGAAGAATGGTGTGGCGCCGGAGATCTTGACGTTCAGCATACGATCGCTGAAGCCGAACAGGTCCGGGTCATGCCACAAGCCCAACCAGTAGACGTTATCGAAGATGTGGCGAGTGATTTGATAGAAGGTTTGCTGGCGCTCAGCGAAGTCGACCTGGGTTTCTTGTAAGGCAAACAGGGTTTCTAGCTCCTCATCGCATAGACCAGAGGTGTTGACTCCCGCGGGGTTCTCATCCGTAGGGATCTCCGCGCAGCGCCAGACAGACGTGTCCGGGTCAGGGAAGTTGGGCGCGTCGGAGTACTCGATGATGTCCAGCGAGAAGTTCGCCGAAGGGCCATCTTCCGCGTAGCTGGAGAAGAAGATATCCGGATCGTAGCTCAACAGGTCAACCCCGATGCCCACCTGAGCCAGGTCTTGCTGGGCAACTGCCTGGGTATCCTGGCGCACCTCGCGGCTGGTGGTGCCGTACTTCAACACCAGCTCAACGCCGTCCTTATCCACCGTGCCGTCGCCGTTGGTATCCTCCCAGCCGGCTTCCGCCAGCAGCGCGCTGGCGCGCTCGGGATCGTAAGGCCAGGGCTCGATGCTCGGATCGACCCACGGGGAGTTATCCCAATCGGTGGCCGCGACGCCGGTGCGCCCAAGCAGCAGGTCTTGCACCAGTTTCTCGCGGTTGAAAGCCATGGCAATCGCCTGGCGGACCTTTACATCTTTAAGGGCAGGATTGCCTTTTTCTGCATGCAGGTTGAAGTACCAACCCTCATTAAAGCCCGAGAAGGAGTTGAGGATCTCGACGCCAGCCGCTTCGAGCTGCGGCAGGTCGCCGTAGGCGAAGAAGGTGCCAACGTCCCCGTCGCCCGCCACCAGGGCGGCGATCATCGATGCGTCGTCAGGCACAAAGCGGAAGAAGAGCTCGTCCAGCTTGGGCCTGCCCAGCCAGAAGTTCTCGTTGGCTACGAAGCGAGTGAAGCTGCCCGATTCCCATTCCTCGAAAACGAAGGGGCCGCAGCCAACCGTGGGGGCTTTGTTCCAATCCGCTGTGTCGATGGTGCCCTCAGCTTCGAATACAGGCTGAAGCACGTGAGCTGGGACAATGCTGATACCAGCCGATCCACTGAAAAGTGAAGATAACCAGGGCGCGTATGGCTCGGCGAAGGTGACCACTACGGTGCTCTCATCGGGTGTCTCGAATGTTTCGACCAGGTCATACGGCGAGCGGGAAGCCACGGCGTTACTGTCTGCCAGCAGCATATCATAGGTGAATTTGAAATCCGCCGAGGTGATCGGCGTGCCATCTGACCAGACGATATCATCGCGCAGCTTGAGTGTGATGGTGCGACCATCTTCCGAGATGCCGTCGTTTTCCTCTGTAGGGATTTCTGTAACTAGGTTGGGGACGGGGTTATTATCTTCATCGAACCACCAGGCCTGGCACATGTACACCGGGAATATCGAGGTGACGAACCACATTTGGGTGTACAAGGGGTTTAGCGTGTCGTACTCTTGCGTCCAGATTAATGTGATCACTTTACGCTCAACTGGCGGTGGGGGCGGCTCGGTCTCTACCGCGGGCGGCTGGGTCTCCACTGCAGGTGGTTGGGTTTCTACTACAGCGGGGGGTGGAGCTTGGGTTTCCGTTGGCGTAGCTCCCGCGCATGCGACCAGCAGCATGCTGGCAATAACCACAAAGCTGAACATAAAGTACAGATTTTTAAACTTTGGTGAAATCATTTCCTTCTCCTCTCAGATTTTGAAAAACCTGAACTAGCGACATCCGAGTTGATTCTTCGCTTCCTGGAAATTGTAAGTTTTAATCTTTTGTCTCACCTCCATTTTACTGCCGAGTAGGGGTGAATATTTTCCATTGATCTTGCACCAGACTTGCATTTACAGTACAAGTATTATATATTGATCTGAGCGGTAGTAAAGTCATAAATA
>DATEDC010000243.1:0-2660 GCA_035286585.1 Anaerolineales bacterium | reverse complement strand
GTGGGGATGTTGCGGCGGGCATCTTCCAGGCGGTCTTCCCGGATGGTGCTGCGCATGACCTGCTCCAGGACGGTGATTGCCTCTTGCTGGACAACCTGCCAGCGGGAGTCGTTCAGAGACAGGACGGTCTCAGCAGTATCCTGGCCGAGATGGATTCCTTCTAGCGCAGCCAAATCGGCGATTTTTTGTTCCAGTGTGGCATAGGGGTCAGCGCGGACGGAGGCAATGTAGTTGAGGGTGGCGCGCAGCTCTTCGAGCTTCTGGCGGGCTACGCTGGTATCTGGCGATGTAAAAACAGGCTGCACCGTCCTGGTAGCTGCCTCGCGCTGCTGCTCGGTCAGCACCTGGCTCTCGTAAGTGATATCCTTAGGCGCCAGGATGTCCTGAGAAGCGACCTGCCCGCTCTGAACCGACGCGATTGAGAGTGGAAGCAGCTCTGGCAACACCAGGGCGATGAGAGACAACCCGGCCGCGACCAGGAAGAGCAGGACGAAGTACAGCCGGGGGCGGATGGTGGTTTTTGCGTTTGCAGCGGACATGATTCAAAAGCCGGCAGCGAAACCGGTTAGCCCGGATGCCTTCCGGGTTACCCCAACAGCTTGCGGACGACCTGGCTGGCCTGGCTGCCGGTGGCTCTGCCTTCCAGGCGGGACACAAGGACTTTCATTACCACGCCCATCTCGCGACTGGAGCTGGCGCCCACCTCGGCGATTACCTGACGGGCAAGCTCTTCCAGCTCTGCCTCTGTGAAAGGCTTGGGCAGGTAGGATTCCAGGATGGCGATCTCGGACTGGGATTCGGCTGCCAGTTCGAGGCGACCGGCGCGCTCGGCATCGGCGATGGACTCGCGGCGGGACTTGACCTCCTTGTGGAGCACGGCGAGGGCCTCGCCTTCGTCCAGGGGAGCGCCCTTGTCGATCTCGAGCAGCTTTATAGAAGCCAGCGCCATGCGCAGAGTGCTCTTGCGCCTGTCATCCCCGTGGCGCAGAGCCTCTCTCATATCCGTTTCGAGGCGTGTTTTGGTGCTCATGGGAATCATTATACCGCGTTCGTTTGGGTTCGAACGCGCTTCGAATCTTACGGTTAGGGCATTTACAGCCTCTGGACTCGGAGCCGCTCCCTCGGTTGACGAAGAATCAAGGTAGATGTATAGTATGTCCTGAGCCCCGCATAGCAGCGTCTGACCTGTTGACCTGAACAGCTCGCCAGGCGCAGAGGCGTATGTTTGAGCACGAAGTTGGAACTCTGGCTGGAGAATGCAGGGCACTGCTGTACAGGGTATTGAAAGGTGAGAAAAGATGGCTTCCCCATTCACGATAAGCGTCTCAGACGAGTGGAAACACGCCTACCCGGGCGCACATATAGGCCTGCTGCTGGTAGGCAACGTGGATAATTCCAGGCAAGCGAGAGCGCTCGACGAGCACAAGGCGGCTGTCGCCGCCCGAATGCGGGCCAGGTTCGCCGGGTACGGGCGTGAGCAGCTTCAGGAAGTGGACATCCTGAAGGCGTATAGAAACTATTACAAAAAGTTCGACAAGACCTATCACATCCAGCTCCAGGTGGAGTCCATCGTTCTCAAGGGAAAGCCGCTGCCCAATGTCAACCCTCTCGTAGACGCCAACTTTGCCGCGGAGATGGAATCGCTGCTCTTGACCGCCGGTCACGACGCCGACCTGCTGTTCCAACCGGTGACGATCGACGTTGCCAGGGGAGGCGAGCAGTTCATCCAGATGAGCGGGGAGAGGAAAACCCTCAAAGCCAACGATATGATGATGGTGGACGCCGAGGGCGTGGTTTGCACTGTTCTTTACGGGCAAGATGCGCGCACGCCGATCTCCCCAAAGACCAGCCGGGCGCTCTATGTCGCCTATGTGCCTCCCGGAATCGATGCGGAGACGGTGCACCAGCACCTCGAAAGGATCAAGGCTAACGTTTGGCTATTTGCACTCGTCGCAGAGATCGAATATCAGGCAGTAATTTAACTGCGGCCTTATCGCCCGGGTGAGAAGCGCCAGTCATTTCGATAAACTACCCTGGTGAAGCCCAACCCGCGCACAATGTGATAAGTTGGGGAGAATCTCATGCAGGAGATCGAGCTACAACGCGGTGAATTCACCCTGAGCAGCGAGAAATCCAGGCTGGACGTGGCCGCCCTGCACGAATACTTGAGTAACACGGCCTACTGGGCGCTCGGGCGCAGCTACGAAGCAGTGGTGAGATCCATCGAGCATTCGCTGTGCTTCGGGATCTACGCAGGGGATGGGCGCCAGGCGGGCTTTGCCAGGGTGGTCACCGATTACGCCACCTTTGCCTGGCTGTGTGACGTTTTTATCCTGGAAAACTACCGTGGCAAGGGCCTGGGCAAGTGGCTGGTGGAGGCGGTAGTGAACCATCCCGAGCTGCAGGGTCTCAAGCGCATCCTGCTTGCGACGCGCGACGCCCACGAGCTGTACCGGCGTTATGGCGGCTTCGAGCGGCTGCAGGCGCCGGAAAAGTGGATGGAGCGGGCGGGCGGTGGGTAGGAACACGAACCATGGCATACCGTGTTGGGCGGATTTACTTTTTACAAGCCGCCATAATCTCCAAGCAGCTCTTTCAATTGCTCGATCAACGTCGGCAAATCTTCCTGTACCGTTTTCCACACCACGGATAAATTCACT
>DATEDC010000242.1:0-2493 GCA_035286585.1 Anaerolineales bacterium | reverse complement strand
AATATCGACCGGCGAGAATTCGTGAAAGTTGTCCTGGCATTCCTGGGCACGGTTATGGGGGCGGTGGTGGGCTTGCCGGCGATCAGCTACCTGATCTCGCCTGCTGCCCGGGTGCAGAAAAAAGAAGCCTGGATTCCCTTGGGTCCGCTGGAGAATTACCCCGTGGAGGTGCCCACCCCGTTCAGCTTCACCCGCACCACCGTCAACGGCTGGGAGAAGACGGTCAACAGCCACGGGGCTTACGTCGTCCGCAAGGGTGGTAACGAGCTGAAAGTCTACTCCAACATGTGCACCCATTTGAGCTGCCGGGTGACCTGGAAGGATGACCTGCACGAGTATATCTGCCCCTGTCACGACGGTCACTTCGACGCCGAGGGGCGTGTGGCGCTTGGCCCGCCGCCGCAGCCGCTCTACGAGTACGAAACCAAGATCGAGGCTGGCAACTTGTTCATCCACTTTGTGGAAGGTTGAAGATGGTGGACAAAATATTGGTTTGGGTTGACGAGCGGCTTGGTCTGACCGGGATTTACAACACGGTTTTCGACCGGAAAATCCCCAAAACGAACTGGTGGTTCACCCTGGGGAGCGCCTCGCTGTTCTTATTTGTCCTCCAGGGGCTGACGGGCATGTTTTTAGCCGTGTATTACGTCCCCTCTCCCGACCACGCCTACAACAGCGTCCAGTACATTATGGATGGGGTGGCGTTTGGCTGGCTGATCCGCGGCATCCACCACTGGGGAGCCAGCGCCATGGTCGTGGTGGTGTTCATCCACATGCTGCGGACTTTCTACTACGCGGCCTATAAATACCCTCGCGAGATCACCTGGCTGACCGGCGTGCTCCTGCTGCTGGCTACCCTGGGCATGGGTTTCACCGGCTACCTGCTCCCCTGGAACCAGCGGGCTTACTGGGCGACCACCGTGGGCACCGAGATCGCCGCCACCGCGCCTTTTATCGGCGATTTTATCTTGCGGGTGCTGCGCGGCGGCTACGACCTGAGCGCGGTCACCCTGGCGCGCTTCTTTGCCGTGCACATCTGGTTTTTGCCTGCCATCATGGCGGCTTTGATCGGCGTCCACCTTTACCTGGTCATCCGGGTAGGGATATCGGCGATCCCCAAAGAAGACGAGTAGAGGCGAGGGATGGCTATCGTGGACGAAGAGCAAAAACAGGCCTACCTGGCGCGCTATCAACGGGCTAAAGAGGCGGGCGAGAAGTTCTTTCCCGACGCAATTTACAAGGACTTGCTGGTCTCTTTTGCCATCTTCGTCCTGCTGGTGGGGTTGGCGATCTTTCTGGGCGTGGCAAACGAGCCGCCGGCCGACCCGAGCGATTCGTCGTATATCCCCCGCCCGGAGTGGTACTTCTTATTTTTGTTCGAGATGCTCAAGCATTTCCCGGGCCAGATCGAGTGGGTTGGCACCGTGGTCCTCCCTACGGCAGCCGTGCTGGCTCTCTTCCTGCTGCCCTTTTTCGACCGTAATCCCCACCGGCACTGGAAGAAGCGTAAATTTGCCATTTCACTGATGAGCCTGATCGTTATCGCCATGGTGTCTTTGACCATCATGGCAGTGGCGACCACGCCGCCGGCGGAGGAGACCAGCCTGGCGACCTCGCTCAGCGAGCAGATCGTGCTCGGGCAGGATCTGTATTCCGTGCAGTGCGTGGAATGTCACGGCGCGGACGGGGAGGGCGGCGAGATCATCGGCGTGGAAGGCCTGGAAGGGGTGGTGCTCAAGCCGATCAACAGCCAGGACGAGATGTACACCCGCTCCGATGACACCCTGTACGCCGTGGTCGACTACGGTCAGCCCGACCTGGGCATGCCGCCCTTTGGCCTGGGTTACGGCGGCGAGCTCGCCCGCGGCGATATCCTGGCGCTGGTCAATTTCATGCGCTACACCTGGGACGATCGCGCCGAGCTGCCCGCGGAAGCCGCTCTGGCTGGCGCCATCCCGCTTCCGGGGCCGGACGAGGTCCCCTCCTACGAGGTGCACATCCAGGCGATTGTCAAGCGCTTCTGCATCTCCTGTCACCGCCCTGGGAAGAAGAACAACAACTACCTGATGGGCACCTATCAAGAGATCATGACCAGCGGAGACAACACCCCCAATATCACCCCGGGCAGCCTGGATAACAATACGATCCTGATGCTTTACCGCAACGAGATCGAGGCGGGCGGAGCCATGCCCCCCACTCGCCCGCTCAAGGACGAATATATCAAAGTCATCGAACGCTGGATTTTAGCCGGCGCGCCCGAAACCGCCGCCCAGGCTGCGGAGCTTTCCGCCCCGCCTCAACCGGCAATTCCCGGAGGGACCCTCACCCCGACCTCATCGCCCTGACCTGCACCCACCCTGCTGACATGGCTGCGACATCCCCGCCTCATCGCCGCTGGCAACGCTGAAGCAACGACCTGGTCAGACCGCTCCTCCGGATTGCATAAGCCTCCCCTCCCCGGGAGGCTTTGATTTATGGCTGGCGCACCCCCCC
>DATEDC010000241.1:0-8910 GCA_035286585.1 Anaerolineales bacterium | reverse complement strand
CGGCGAGTGGCAGCAGGCGCGCAACCTGGAGGCACATTATCACCTGTGGGCAGCCCAGGCCAAGGCGCACGAAGGGCGCACGGAGGCGGGGATATGAAACTAGAACAGATGTTCCCCAGGCGCTACGCGAGCGGCGCCGACCTCAACGGGCCGGTGACTCTGACGATTGCCCGGGTCCAGCCTGAGAAAATGCACTCTGGATTTGGCCAGGACGAATCATCCAAATACGTAATCTATTTTCAGGAAGCCAAAAAGGGGGTGGTGATGAGTCGGACCCTGGCTCACCAAATAGCCCAGGCCGTGGGCAGCGAGGACACCGATGAATGGGGCGGGCGCAAGGTGACGATCTACCCCGAGCCGGTGAACGTGGCCGGCGTGCCTCGCGTGGCGATCCGGGCCAGGGCAGCTCAGCTGGCCGGCAATAATGGCAAAAAAAGCGAATCGAAGGGACTCCAGGAGACACAAAATGAAAACTAAATATAATCCGGCCCGCGGCGGACATGCTCCAGGTTATTTGCGCGAGGCACTTGAAGCAGCATTAGACAGAGTTTGGAATACCTCCGACAACTGGTGGGATGGCATTGAAGAAGATGACATCGCCATAAAGCCTGAAAAACAAAAGATTTGGGCAAGCCTAACCCTCAAGGAGCGTGGGAGATGGTTGGCGGGGCAGCTGTGGAACTGCACTGACTGCATGCCTTCATCTCTCTGTGAAAATATTGGTCTATCTACAGGTAGTACATATGCACAAGGAGTGCGGAAACTCAAGCAGGAATTGGAGGATTAATGCCTGATGAGCTGATCAAAATCGACGACCACACCCAGGCTCTAACCCTAAGCGACGCCGGCCAGATAGCAAATCAGCTGGCCGGCATGGCTGCCTGGAAGGATTACCAGGCACGCCTGGCGCAAAACACCCGCGACAGGCAGGAAAACGACCTGGCACTTTTCGCGGCCTATCTCATGGAGAAGGGACTGCAGGCGGGCGACTTCTACAAGGATCCCGAAGCCTGGCGCGGGGTTACCTGGGGGTTGGTGGATGGGTTTATCAAGTGGCTGCGCGATGGGGGGTATGCGATAGCTACTTTGAACGTTCGCCTGGCGACCCTCAAGGCGTACTGCCGGCTGGCTGTGCAGGCGGAGACCCTAGGGAACGCTGAATACGCCAGGATCCAGACGATCAAAAGCTACCGGCGTATAGAGGGCAGGAACATTGACGAGGAGCGCACAGCTGCCGGCATACCTACCCGGCGCCTGGTCCGCTGGGTAAGGGGGGAAAATGCATTCCGGAAGGCCGCGCCCACCCCCCTCACAGAGGACCAGGCCAAGGCCCTGAAGAAGCAGCCAGATACACCCCAGGGGCGTAGAGATGCCCTCCTTATTGGCCTGCTCCTGGATCTCGGCCTGCGTGTGGGAGAACTGGCTAGGCTCCAGGTTGGAGACTTCGACTTGAAAGCGGGGGAGCTGCGGTTTTACAGGCCAAAAGTGAACAAAGTCCAGACGCACTCGCTAAAAAAGACGGAGGCGCTGTTGAGCACAGCTAGGGCATACCTGGTCCAGGATGCGCCGGTGCTGGGATCTATCTGGCGGGCGAGCGCCTCGAAGCTCGACGGCAAGGCGATGACGGGGCAGCTCACCCACCAGGGCATGGGCACCCGGGCATTGACTGAACGGGTTAGAGTGCTGGGTGCCAGGGTAGGAGTCAAAGGGCTATCAGCCCATGATCTCCGACATTACTGGGCAACCCAAGCCGCCCTTCATGGAACACCGATAGAACGACTTAAGGAGGCGGGCGGCTGGACCAGCCTGGTTATGCCTGACCACTATATCGAGGCAGCCCGGATTGCCAATGAGGGGGTAAAACTGAAGTAAACAGAAGCCCTGGGATTTCCCCAGGGCTTTTTTGATACAATCGCTTGACTCGCACAATATGCGCGGGTAGCATTATAGGCAATGATTGCGATTTCGGTAGCTAATCAAAAGGGCGGAGTCGGGAAAACGACCACAGCGATCAACCTGGGGGCCGGCCTGGCCAGCCGGGGCAAGCGGGTGCTGTTGGTCGATCTGGATCCGCAAAGCAGTTTGACCCTGGCGACCCTGGGCGACTGCAGCGGGCGGTCCATGGCCGAGGTATTGGGGGATACCAGGCCTGGTAAACTGGCCATAGACGATATCGTCAGGCCGCTCGGCGCACAGCTGTACCTGGCCCCAGCTGACCTGGCTCTGAGCAATTCCGAGCTGGGGCTAACCACCCGCTATGGCCGGGAAAGCGTGCTCAGGCGGGCTCTGGCCAGTGTACACGACTTCGATTTGACGATTTTGGACTGTGGCCCCAGCCTGGGGCTTCTGGTGGTCAATGCGCTCACCGCCAGCGATGGCGTGATCGCACCCACCCTCCCCACGGCGCTCGACCTGCGCGGCCTGCAGCTGTTCCTGTCCAGCCTGGAGTCGCTCAAGGGGGAATTGAATCCGGCGCTCGAGCTGCTGGGAATCCTGGTGTGCCAATACGACCAGCGGCTCAACCTGCACCGGGCAGCTATGGAAGATTTACAGCTGAGCGGACTCCCGCTCCTGGGAGTCATCGGCAAGAGCGTGAAGGCGGCGGCAGCTGCCGGCCGGGGCGCCCCCCTCGATCGAGGAAAACTGGCGGAGCAATATGATGAACTGGCGGAGGTGGTGAACGAATGGTTAAACGAGAAAAATTGAGCATATTGGCCAAAACAGAGACGGGCAAGCCGGCAGTCGAACTGCCCCCGGATCCGGTCCGGGCGCGCGGAGTCGGGCTGCGTCTGAGCGAATGGAAACGGATAACGGAGATCGCCGGCGAGCTGGGCATGAACACCCACGAGCTGAGCGTGTGGGCGCTGCGGTACTTCATCCGCCAGTATGCAGCGGGGGAAATCGAAACCGAAACGAAGAAGACTCTCCCCGGCTTCTAAACTTGCAATTATAGAAAACAACACGAGATTTGCTAAAACCGCTTGACTTGCGTAACGTTCTATGTTACGATGAGCCCAATTAAATAGCGGACCGGCCAGAAGCTCACACCTCTAGCCGGCCCTAGATCAAACCGCTGGGGAACAGCGGGCTGACCTGCGAAAAAATTATAGCATATCCCCAGCGGGCTACCGCTGGGGCTTTTTATACCCCGGGAAAGGAAAAAGTCGATGAAGAATAAGCATGTGATGACGCTGTTCGCGGTGCTCATGCTCTGCTACCAGGCGTGGCGGGTATATGACTATATGGGCACCAGCCTGACCGATGTCTCTGACACGGTGCGCATGGTCGTTTCAGTTGCGTTCCTGACATTCAGCGAGATCGGCCTGCTCGCCTGGCTGCACGTCGCTCAGCCAAACGCGACAACTGACCTGCAAGAAACCGTCGCAACCAGTCTGGTCTGGGTGGATTTTGTCGGGTCGATGGTCGTTGGCCTGGGCGATATGCTGAAACACAACCAGCTATATAGGATAGACCTGAGTGCGGTTGACCCCCTGCTGTTCCTGACCCCCTGGCTAATGGTGGTCTTCAACTTGGGCGCGTACCTGGTCTATCATATGAACGACAGCGATAACCGGCTTGAACGGGAGGAACGCCGGCTTCAGCATGAGGAACACGATCTAGAGATCCATGCCCGCCGGGCAGCGATCCGTGAACTGAAATCCAACAAAGAACAACTCGCCGAGCGCCTATCCCCCCACTACGTTAAATCGGTTCAGGACCGGGTCACCGGGCGCACAATCAAACGATTTGTGCGCCAGGCGAAAGCCCAGGAGGCCCAGAGCGAGCCAGTATTCAGCGGCAACGGCGGCAAAGCTCGAGCTTATGATCTGGACACAGAGCAGGCGGAGGATTTTTTAGCTGGAGGCGGAAAATGAACCGACCAGCTGCTCCCACCCCTCGAGAGTCCAATCCCCCTCCCCGGCCCAAACGCAAATTCACGATTATCTGTGGCTGGTGCGGTAAGACGGCCACAGCTGAGAGCGATCGGGGGCGCTGGTGCTCGGATGCCTGCAAAATGAAGGCGTATCGTCACCGGCAGAAAAAGCATGCGTGACAGCATGCTGTTACGGCGTTAACGCATGCGTTACGGTGCTATACACAGTAATGGAGATCCGCAATGTACCGAAACATTTGGGATTTTATAGTCTACGCGGCGCTGATCGCCGGCACCTGGTGGATCATCGAATATCTACCCAATTACCTACATTAGGAGAAAAACTCATGCCACCCAAGACGATCATTATCGAGTTGAACGGCGCAAAGATGCGGATCGCTGCGCCCAATGTTGAGGGCTACAATCGGGCGAGCGAGCTGCTCCAGCGATATTACGAGAACAGCCCGTCTAGCTTAATCGACATCCCGATTAGCCCAGAAGATCAGGCTGACTGGGCTTATTACCAAGCCCTGGCTGAGCAGCTCGCCAGGGGCGCGCCGGATTCGGATGTTCCAATCGGAAAGAGGGTAGTTTGATGAAAATCACTGGTAATTTTGAGACCCGAGAGGTACTGGTCAATGGCAAGCTGCTCGACCCCGGGCCAAGCCTTAAGATTTGGAACCATTCCCCGGATGGCTTTAACTGGGGCTATGAGGGCAGCGGACCGGCTCAGCTGGCCCTGGCGGTCCTGCTGCTGGTCACCGACGAGTCGACGGCGAATCGACTCCACCAGAGTTTCAAGCAGGAGGTGATCGCCAAGCTCCCCCAGGCTGATTTTGAGATCAAGATTGACGTCCGGCATTGGCTTTTTACCCGATTCAATGTATTGGCGCTAGGCCGCGCCAGGAGGTAACAATGAAGAAATTACTCGATTGGGCCAGGTGGATAGTGTTCTATTTCGCCCTCGGCGCCCCTGGGCGCAAGGAACTGACCCGCCTTTACAAAGCCCGGAAGTAAAACCTATTCGTATAGTCACTGTGGCTATACGATCCATGCTTTCCCCCCGCGGGCGCTTGAGTCGACATAGCCGCAGTGACTTGAATAGGGAGGAGCTCCGAAGATTCCGGTGTGGAGCGATTCTGAAAAAAATTACTGGTAAAATTTTGGAAAATGGATTAGTATTAGTACGTGTGGCCGCTTAAAAAGCGGCAGCCCGGGGGTTATCCGGGCCGCCAGGCGCTGTAGCTGTAAAACAGCTACCCCTATCATAGCTCAAAATTAGCTATCTGTCAAGAAAATGGCACCCTGGCGGCGCAGGTCCTCCCCGGATCTCGCGCCTTTTTTATTGCCAAAATGAACCCTTTGGAGTATATTACTAATAGTTCGGCTGACTCAGCGATGATTGCGCCGGCGTTTGCTCGATATTTGAGCGCGCGCCGGCGTTTTTATTACCAAACTATGCCCTTAAAGCAGGCACGCCCCTAGGGGTAGGGGCGGCCGGCCGGGCGACCACCAGAAAGGAGCAGTTTCCAATGGTCGATGACAATTGTAAGACAAGTTCTCAAAAAAATCAACCAGCCAAGGGGGTGTGCGATGGCTGAGCCCCTGGCGCTCGAATATGCCGCTCGCGGCTGGTACGTTTTCCCCTGCAAACCTGACAAATCGCCATACACACAGCACGGCAAAAACGATGCGACCCAGGATCCCGACCAGATCCGGCGCTGGTGGGGCACGTGGCCGGATGCGCTGATCGGGATCTACTGCGAGCGCAGTAGTATTTTTGTCCTGGATATCGATGTCAAAAACGGCCGCGATGGCTGGCAATCCCTGACGCTCCTCCTTAAGGAGCACGGGGGAGAGGATATCCCGGTAGGACCAGCCCAGGATACGCCCTCGGGCGGCTGCCATCTATTCTTTAAATTCCCTAAAGGGCTAAGGATCCCCAACAACGCGAACAAAATCGGCGAGGGATTGGATCTGCGATCGAACGGATACATATGCAGTGGAGATGGGTACAAGTGGCGGGATGACAAAGGCCACGGCCTGAATGCATCGATCACCGATGCGCCGGCGTGGCTGCTGGACCTGATCCGCAATTTAGGACGGCCCGGCGCTGCGGTACCGGCTGCCCCCAGTGCGCCCATATCAAACAACGGCAATGCCGGCGGTTATTGGTTGGGCTACTACCTATATAGGGCAAGAGAGGGGAACCGCAATAACATCGGCTTCGATCTCGCTTTGCAGCTGCGCGATTCGTGGGTGCCAGAGGACGAGGCCGAATCTCTCATGAGGCGATACGCACAGATGGTGCCAGGCGACGGCTACAGCGAGCGCGAGGCATTGGCCAGTCTAAAACAGGCCTATCTCGGTACCAGGCGAGAGTCGGCGCGCTTGCCGGGGATCACGGCCCCGCCCCCCCAGCCTGATAATAGAGATTATCGGGAGCCCCCAGGATTGAATGATGTAGGCAACGGGCAGCGATTAGCCCAGCTTTTCGGCGGCCGGCTGTGCTACGTTACCGAATGGGGCTGGCTGGCCTGGGACGGCAAACGCTGGCAGGCTGATTTAGACGGGGCTGTTATGCGTTTCGCCAAGGCGACGGCCAGAAGCATTTTTTCGGAAGCGGCCAGGGCAACGACTGACGAACAGGCTAAGGCGTTGGGAAAATGGGCCGGCGGTTCTCACAACCGCAACCGGATTGAATCCATGATCGCCATGGCCAGGAGCGAGCCAACCATAGCAGCCAGGCCGGGCGAATTCGATGGTGACCCCATGCTCTTGAATGTCCAGAACGGGATCCTGGACCTGCAAACAGGTGAACTTAATCCCCATGACCCCGGCGCAAAACTGACTAAGCTCGCCGGCGCACTTTATGACCCAGGCGCACAGGCTCCCACCTGGCTGGCTTTCCTGGACCGTGTTTTCAACGGCAACCGGGAGCTGATCGCCTTTGTGCAACGTGCCGTGGGCTACAGCCTGACCGGCGATGTGGGCGAACAATGCCTATTTTTCCTGTATGGCACCGGCGCAAATGGGAAGAGTACCTTCACTGGGGCGGTCCAGGATATGATGGGCGACTATGCCATGAAAACCCGGGCTGAGACGCTCATGCTCAAAAAACAGGATTCAATCCCCGAGGAAGTGGCCCAGCTCGCCGGCGTGCGCTTTATGCTGGCTGCTGAGTTGGGGGAGGGACAGCGATTGAACGAATCGCTCATTAAGGACCTGACCGGCGGCGATCGCTTGCGGGCTCGCCTGCTATATTCCAAATCTTTCGAGTTTTTACCTGTTTCGAAGCCCTGGCTGTACGGCAACCATAAGCCAACGATCCGGGGAACCGATGAAGGGATCTGGCGCCGGCCCAGGCTGATCCCTTTCCGAGTGACGATCCCCGAGAGCGATCGGGATCCGAAAATGCCTGAAAAACTGCGCGCCGAGCTGCCTGGGATCCTGGCCTGGGCGGTCCGTGGCTGTCTGGAGTGGCAGAGAGTCGGCCTGCAGACGCCGGCTATAGTAAAGGCGGCGACGCATGAATTTAGAGTAGAACAGGACATTTTGGCTGGCTTCCTTAATGAATGCTGTATCTTTAAAGACGAGGCGATCGTGACGGCCGGCGAGCTGTACAAGACTTATAAACGCTGGGCGGAGGAAAACGGCCTGAATCCAATGAGCAACGTGAACCTATCCCGCCAGATGGGTGAGCGCGGCTATTCCACCAGAGATCCTGATGGGAAGCCGCGCAGGACTGCTGCTGGGCGCGCCCTTTACAAAGGCATTGGATTACAGGAACCCGAGAGGGTAGAAGAACCGCAATCTGGCTGAGGTGATGAGGTGTTCGAGGCGTTTTCAGGTAACTTTTTTAATTTTTTTCTTCACGAGGCGATTTTCCGGAAAACACCTCAGATGCCTCAACACCTCAGTAATTGCGGAGAACGTGTTGCAGCGTTCGCCGTCGAGATTTATAATGACTAGAAAAGATATTCTTTCAATGCACAGGAAGCCCGCAGTGCGTTTTATTTGGGCCTACAGGTGATCTAGATGGCTTCGAACCCAAACAACTGCGTCGGGGAGCGTGGGCTCATTGGAGCGGTAGCTGTGCAGGCGGTCCGGGATCTGGATAACCGTGAGGACCCGCTGCGGGCGCTGGACGCTCTGGCGTTCTGGTTGGATGGGGATGGGCAGGTGTACCTGGCTGCCTTAGGTATTGCGCCTGGCTCGGGAGATGAAGTCCTGAGCCTGGCTCTGAGAGGAGGACATAATGGAAAACGGATTCAAATCGGGAAACGGCGATAGTCCACCGGTGGCAGCCTCACCCACAGTGGGTGATCTGATTCGCAGGATCGACGAGCAAATGAATGACGTTGAGCGCCGGCGCTTTTACCTGGAGCTCAGGCAGCGCCTACCACTGTTCCTGCAGGATCTCCTGCTGCGCTCCAAGAATGGGGGTATGAGGCAGCCGGCGATGAGCCTGGCCACTGACCTGCTCGAGGAGCACCCGGCTATTGAGTCGGGCGCCGCCGCCTTTGTGGATCAGGTTATGGCGGTCACCAGCGAGCCGGCGGATTTGCTCCTGGCGGTAACTTTCGTGCTCGAGCTGTTGGCCGGGGAGGCGCGGCGCGCCGGCCATAGGGTCGATTTCCCCAAGATGGTGCGGGAGCTGGCCCGGTTCTATACCAGGCCATATACGAAAAAAGAGGGCGAGCCGCGCTGGAAGGAGCGCGCCGGTGTGAAGGAGGCTGAGGATGAGGATTTCGGCGACGATTGAAGGTCCGGCCCAGGCGACGAGAGTCCAGGAGATCCGGAGATGGGTTTGGCCATACGATGGGAGCTATCCAATCATGCTACTCTCCCCGCCAACACCAGAACATTTATTCGATCTTCCCGGAAGGGGGGAAGTGGTGCTTAGCCTTAATGCCGATGTTTTCCCCCTCGATTTGTTGGAGCGTACCGCTGAGCGGTGGAAGGGCAAGCCGGTCTTATGCGAGCATTGGGATATGGGGAGGCATGAGGATCACATTCGCGAGAATTATGTCGGT
>DATEDC010000240.1:0-11014 GCA_035286585.1 Anaerolineales bacterium | reverse complement strand
CCGCCCATCAGATAGCAGGACAGCCCCTCGCAGACCTGCAGCAGGTATCGCCCCCCCGGCTGCAGCTTGAACATGGTGTAAAAGCTGGCGGTGGAGTGCACCTGTCCCGGACTGAGGTTTAACTGCCCAGCCACGTGCTGGATGGCTTGCGGGCTCAACCAGCCAAATTGCTCTTGGGCGTTGTACAGGGCTGAAAGCAGCGTGGCGCTCTCTCTGGGGTCGTTCACTTGCAATTGGGGGTCAGCTAACATATCACCTCTCCGCAAAATCCTCTTATCAAGCCACCGGCTCGACCTTGACGGCGCAGACCTTGTATTCCGGTATTTTCGCCACCGGGTCCAGGGCTGCAATGGTGAGCCTGTTTGCCCCGGCTTCCGGGAAGTGGAAATTGGCGTAGACCATGCCGGGCGGGACGCGGTCGGTGATCCAGGCCTGCGCCTCGATGCTCCCCCGCCGGGATGAGACCCGGATGCGCTTTACCCCGTTCAACCCCAGGCGCCCGGCGTCTTCTGCGTTGATCTCGATCAGCGGCTGGCTGTAGATCTCCAGCAGGCCCTTGGCCCGGCGCGACATGGACCCGCCGTGCCAGTGGTAGAGCACCCGGCCGGTGCTCAAAACCAGCGGGTATTCGTCGTCCGGCAGCTCGGCAGGCGGGATGTGCTCGACCGGGGTGAACTTCCCCAGGCCGCGGGCGAACTGTCCCACGTGCAGGACCGGCATCCCGGGGTGATCCTGGTCTTTCACCGGCCATTGGAAAGTCTCCCCCCTCTCCAGGCGCGCGTAGCTTACCCCGGCGTAGCTGGGAGCCAGGGCTGCGATCTCCGCCATGATCTCTTCAGGAGAGGCATACTCCCATCCAGAATAGCGGCCTGGATGGATCGCTCTTTTCCCGCTGGAGAGGGTGCGCTGCGCCAGGCTGGCGATAATCCGCCAGTCTTCCCTGGCCTCGCCCTCTGCCTGGATAGCTTTGCGCACTCGCTGGATGCGCCTTTCGGTGTTCGTGAACGTCCCGTCTTTCTCCGCGAAGCTGACGCCCGGCAGGAGCACATCGGCGTAGGGCGTGGTTTCGGTGGGGAAGATCTCCTGCATGACGATAAAATCGCAGGCTTCCAGGCAGCGCTGGATGTGGTTGGTATCTGGGTCGCTCGTCATCGGGTCCTCGCCCATGATATACAACGCCTTGATCTTCCCCTCCAGGATGCCCGGGATCATCTCGGTCACGGTCATCCCGCTTTTAGCGGACTGCGCTGCCCCCCAGGCGTTCTCGAATTTTTGGCGCGCCTCCTCGCTGGCGACAGGCTGGTATGCCGGGTACACATTCGGCAGACCGCCCATGTCGCAGGCTCCCTGGACGTTGTTCTGGCCTCGCAGGGGATTTACACCCCCGCCGGGCAGGCCCAGGTTGCCCAGCAGCAACTGCAAGTTAGCCAGGTTCATCACGTTGCGCACCCCGGTGATGTGCTGGGTGATGCCCATCGCCCAGAGCACCGCCATGGGTTTCGTCTTGCCCATGATCTCGGCTGCCCGGTAGAGCTGCTCGGCAGGCACGCCGGTGATCTCAGCCACCGTATCGGGAGGGTACTGCTCGACGAGGGCTTTGAAACCTTCATAGCCCTCCGTCCGCGCGGCGATGAAATCCTTGTTCTCCCAGCCTTTCGCGATCAGGATGTGCATCAGGCCGTTGATCAGGGCGTTATCCGTCCCGGGCTTGTGGCGCAGGTGGAGCGTTGCAAAATCGGTCAGCCGGATGCGCCGTGGGTCGGCGACGATCAATACCGCGCCGCGCTGCCTGACCGCCTGGCGGATGCGCATCCCGATGACCGGGTGCTGTTCGGTGGTGTTCGAGCCGATGACGAAGAAGGCGTTTGCCTGACTGGCGATGTCTTCGATCGAGTTGCTCATTGCGCCCGAACCCAGCGAGGTGGCCAGACCGGCCACGGTGCTGCTGTGTCAAAGGCGGGCGCAGTGGTCGATGTTATTCGTCCCAATCACCTGCCGGGCGAATTTGTTCATCAGGTAATTTTCTTCGTTGCTGCATTTGGCCGAAGTCAGGATTCCCACCGCCTCCGGACCATAATTGTCCCGCGCCTGAGCCAGTTTGCGGGCGGTGATCTCCAGGGCGGTCTCCCAGTCCACTTCAGCCCATTCGCCGCGCTCCCGCTCACGCGGGGTCCCCTCGAGCAGGTACCTGCGCACTTTCGGCTTTTTCAGGCGCTCCGGGTGGTGGACGAAATCGTATCCGAACCGGCCTTTCACGCACGTCCAACCGTGGTTGGCGGGTCCATCCCAGGCGGATTCAACCTTGGTGATCCGGTTGTCTTTGACCTCCAGGACGATCTGGCAGCCGACGCCGCAGTAGGGGCAAACCGTTTGCACCCTCTCCACCTTCCAATCGCGCCCTTTGCCGAGCGACATCTTGGGGTACAGGGCTGCGGTGGGGCACACAGCCACGCAACTGCCGCAGAACTCGCAGGGGCTTTCCGCCATCGTGGTATCCGCGCCGAAGGCGAGGCGCGCCGCGAAGCCGCGGTAAACCACGCTGATCGCCTCCACGCCGTTGATATACGTGCACGCTCTGAGGCACCTGCGGCACAGGATGCACTTGTTCAGGTCGACCTGGATGAAAGGGTTGGGGTCGTCTATAGGGTAGTGGTGCCGCCTCCCGGGGTAGTCTGCCCATTTGACTTTGTATTCATAAGCCAGGTCCTGCAGCAGGCAGTCGCCGGTGGCGTCGCAGGTCATGCAGTCGTTGGGATGGTCCGAAAGGAGCATTTCCAGCACGAACCTGCGCGCCTGGATCACCTTTGGCGAGCGGGTGTGCACGACCTGCCCCTCGCTCACCGGGTAGGTGCAGGCGGTTTGCAGGGTGGCCTGCTTTTCGACCTCCACCAGGCAGATGCGGCAGGCGCCCTCCGGGGGCAGCGCCGGGTGGTGGCACAGGATGGGGATCTCGATCCCGGCCCCCTGGGCGGCTTCCAGGATCGTCTGCCCGGATTCGGCCTGAACCTGGCAATCGTCAATAGTTAGATTTACCTTCATGGGCAGTCTACCTCCTTGCAGTCTCATACTAACAAAATCCAACCGCTTCCTGTAGCGTTTAATGTCACCAATAGCAGATACTATTTATCCTGAATGAGCGCACATGGAAATCCAAACAATAAGCACATGACATCTTCATAATTTCTAAACATCCTTGCCATATACTGGGAAGCGCAGAGGAGGTTGTTTGGGAATTGCCGGGTGAACCGCTTAGTATTTCGCGCTATCCCCTGGAGAACCGCAAAAGATAACGGTATTTCCGATATCCAAAGGAGTTACCCTTGATTAGACCCCGTTTTTTATTGGTAGTGCTTGCGCTCGTCCTACCGTTGGTAGCTGGCAGCTACTGGTTATGGGATTGGGTGCTGGGTGATAATTTGGTAATACCCAGCGTACCTTTTGTGGCGAACGTTGGTGAAGATGTGACTTTAGAAATCGCGTTTGTTGCCGTTGCGAGCTCAAGCGCGGACGGCTGACAATATTTGGGAGGGGTAGTTTGGGAGGAATACTATGGAAGCTCCAGGCTTGAAAATCCAGGCTCCGCATAAAGCGGGTTGGAAAGAGATTTTCCACAACTGGAAAACGTGGTGGTTGATCCTGACGCTTGTCGTGATTCTGGTAGCGAGTGTAGCTGCTTACCAGGTCTGGCTCAAGCCCAAAGCGGAGACAGGGATAACGTCCCAGCTCCAGACCGCCGTAGCCCGACGTGGCGAGCTGGTGGTGTTCGCTACTGGGGCAGGGCAGGTGATCCCCACCACGCAGGTGAATGTGGGCTTTGATGAAAGCGGAACGTTGGCTGAGCTGCTGGTTAAAGTTGGCGATCAGGTCGAGACCGGGCAGCTTCTCGCCCGGCTGCAAACGGACAAATCAGCAGACGAGATTGCGCTCGCGCTGGCAGAGGCAGAGCTCAATGTCTTGACTGCCCAACAGGCCCTGGATGACATGATTGCCAACAGCGCGCTGGATGCGGCCCAGGCTCTATTGGATGTGGAAGAAGCCGAGCAGGCTTTGGAAGACCTGCAAAATAATGACCTGCGTTTAGCCCAGGCGAGTCAGGCTGTAGCTGAGGCTGTAGCCAGCGTAAAAAGCGCCGAGCGTATCTACAACAGTGTGCGCCTGCCAGCCGATCAAAACACGATCGCCACCGCTTATGCTGAGTTAGTCCTGGCAGAAAAGAAACTCAAAGAGCAGCAAGATAAATTCAAGGATTACATCAATAAGCCAGACAATGACCCGGGAAAAGCCAGCCAGCAGCTCAAGCTTTCAGCTGCGCAGCAAGCCTATGACCAGGCCTTGCGCTACTATAACGCCGTTACGGGCACCGGGAGCGAGCTGGATCTTGAAAGCACAGCAGCAGATTTAGCCGCGGCGAAAGCGCATCTTGCAGAAGCCCAACGGGAATGGGAACGGATCCAGGATGGCCCTACTCCGGGTGAGCTCGCCTTGGCAGAGACAAAATTGGCCATCGCCCAGGCGACCTACGAACGACTTAAAAATGGCCCTGACCCGGTCCGGGTCGCCCTGGCAGAAGCAGAACTGGCCAACGCCCAGGCTCGATTGGCTGTTGCGCAGGGTGATCAGGCCGTCATCGATCTGGTTGCTCCAATGGAAGGAACGATCCTGTCCATCGATGCCAGCCTTGGCGAAACAGTCGGCACGGGTGGGATCATTACCCTTGCCGATCTCAACCACCCATTGCTGGACGTGTACCTGGATGAAACCGATGTCGATAAGGCTGGGGTCGGTTTCGAAGCAGAGGTTGTATTCGACTCTTTACCGGGTATCACTTTTACAGGAAAAGTTGTGGAGGTCAATCCCAGCCTGCAAAGAGTTTCCAACATCGACGCAGTTCTCGTCAAAGTGCAGCTCGATGCAGATTCCTTCTCTAAACCGCAATCGCTGCCGGTGGGCTCGAACGCCTCGGTCGATGTCATTGGCGGGCGGGTTGAAAATGCGGTGCTGGTGCCGGTGGAAGCCCTGCGGGAGCTGGGCCCAGGAGAATATGCGGTTTTTGTCATGGAGGCAGGAGAACCCAGGCTGCGCCCGGTAACCGTCGCGCTGATGGATTTTACCTCCGCCGCCATCACCAGCGGACTCCAGGCGGGTGATATCGTTACCACCGGCGTGGTTGAGACCAGCCAGTAATGCAACAGGTAGGGGCTGTGCGACGCAGTTCAACACTCAAGATAGGGTTGGCGCTGCTGGTCATGATCCTCCTGGGCGGCGCGGTATATTCCCTTTCTCTGATAGCCAGCGGCGGAAACAGCCCGGCAGACGAGAGCGGCGGAGTCGCGATTCCACACGCAGTGGCGCGGATCGGCAGCCTGACGGTTTCCGTCACCGGTACCGGGGAGCTAATGCCTGCAGCCACGACCGAGCTGGGCTTTGCTCAGAGCGGCAAGTTGATGGAAGTCCTCGTTAAAGCTGGCGACGAGGTGATGGCAGGTCAGTTATTAGCCCGCCTGCAAATCGACAAGTCTGAGGCGGAGCTCGCCGCGGAAATTGCCCAAAATAATCTAGCGGTGCTTCGGGCTCAACAGGCGCTGGATCAAATTTATACGGACGCTCAAATGGCAACAGCGCAAGCCCTGGTCTCGGTCGAAGAATCTCAACTAGCGCTGGACGAATTAGCGGATACCCAGAGTGAAATCGCCCTCGCTCGACAGGCTGTTGCTGCAGCCAGAGAGCTGGTCGCCCAGGCCGAGATGGAGCTATACATCTTAAATTCCTCCCCCTCGGAACAGGATCGCTATATTGCTTATGCCAGCCTGTTGTTTAAGGAAAAGGATCTCCAGGAGCTCCAGGGTGAGGTCGCAAGGGTCGAGTTCCAGATAAAGAGCGCCCCAAACGATGAGATAAGAGAGCGGTTGAGGACGCAATTGTTGAACCTGCAGGTGAGGCTCTCGAAACAGCAGGCTGAGGTGGATAAAGCCCGCGATAAGTACGCAAGCATGGGCGCTCCACCGGATACACTTGAGCTATCGGTGGTGCAGGCAAAGCTGAACACAACTCGGCTGCAGTTGACGCAGGCTCAACAAGAGCTGCTCGAAGCCGAAGCCAGTCCCAGCGCAGGAGAGCTGGCCCTGGCAGAAGCCAGGCTGGCGGAAGCTCACGCTGAGTGGGAGCAACTTAAAAACGGACCTGACCCCACTGACATTGCCCTGGCTGAGGCGCAAATGAAAAAGGCTCAGGCGCAACTCGCTCAGGTGCAGGGGCAGCCCCTCCTCCTGGAGCTGGTTGCGCTCAGGGATAGCCTGGTTACAGCCGTGAATGCCTCCGTGGGCGACCGGGTCCAGGCGGGATCGATCCTGACATTGGCGGTTATCAGTCAACTTAAATTGTTCGCTTACTTCGATGAGGCTGACCGGGCGAATGTCCAGGCGGGTTATCGGGTGCAAGTTGTCTTCGACGCCATGCCTGATATTGTTTTCTCCGGTCATATTGTGGAAATAAATCCCAGCCTGGTCACTACCAGCTTTTCACCGGCAATCGAGGCGTTCGCGGTCCTGGAACCCCAGGAGAGTATCAGGCTGAACGATTTGCCTCTCGGGCTGAATGCGACGATCGAGGTCATTGCCGGCGAGGCAAAAGATGTCGTGCTGGTCCCACTGGAAGCCTTGCGCGAGCTCCCTTCAGGCGAGTTTGGGGTCTTTGTCCTCCACGGCGAGGAGCTGGAGCTGCGCCGGGTGACGGTCGGATTGAGCGACTTTACTTCTGCCGTGATCCTGGAGGGGTTATCGGCAGGAGAAGCGGTTGCGATTGGAGATATAGAAAGCATCGCAGGTGATCAATGACGGGACAGGCTATTATACAGACGATCGAATTGACCAAAATCTACGGCATGGATGGTTTCCAGGTGATAGCGCTGCAGAATGTGGACCTGGAAATCCAGGCCGGCGAATTTGTCGCCATTATGGGTCCCTCCGGCTCCGGCAAGAGCACATTGCTGAACATCCTGGGCTGCCTGGACCGCCCAACCTCCGGGAAGTACATCCTGGCTGGCGAGGATGTCAGCAGCCTGGATAAAACCCGGCTCGCTCATATCCGCAACCGCAGGGTTGGCTTTGTCTTTCAATCCTACAATTTGCTGGCGCGCACCAGCGCCCTCGGAAACGTGATCCTGCCCTTGGTGTACAACCGGGATAATCGTATCTCCGAGACTGAACAGCGTGCGATTGCGTTAAAGATGCTTGCCTCCGTGGGGCTCGCCAATCGCGCCCATCACCAGCCGCATGAATTATCCGGAGGGCAGGCACAGAGGGTTGCCATTGCGCGCGCCCTGATAAACGACCCTGTCCTGCTGCTGGCGGACGAGCCCACCGGAAACCTGGACTCGCGCTCCGGGCAGGAGACCATGGCCCTCCTGGTCGAGTTGAACACCCAGGGCAGCACGATTGTCATTGTCACCCATGAGGATGAGATCGCCGCCCACGCCAAGCGGATAATTCATTTCCGGGATGGTCGGATAGTTACCGATAAGCTGAATGGGGCGCGCTCCTCAGCGACCCTGATGAAGGAGGAGGCGCATGAAGCTGTCTAAAGTTATCCATATCGCCTGGCAGGGGCTGAATCGCAACAAGCTGCGTTCGCTGCTCACCATGCTGGGCGTGATTATCGGCGTCTCGGCAGTCATCATCATGGTGGCGGTGAGCGCCGGCACCGAAGCGGCGATTGAAGAGCAAATCAACACCCTGGGCACCAACCTGCTGTTCGTGCAATCCAGCTTTAGCCGGGGTGGACCGGGGCAGGGCATGCCCACTGGCGGTCTGGTGTATGCTGACGCTTTTGCCATAGCAGACCAAATCAGCGGGGTAATGGGGGTGGTCGTTGAGCAAAACAGCTCTGAAACGGTGAGAGCGGGTAACGTCACTATCGATAGCGTTGCCATCCTGGGCACGACGCCGGACTTCCCTTCCGTGCGCGATATCGAAGTAGCCAACGGTCGTTACTTCAACCAGACCGACCTGGATCGCAAGCAGAAAGTAGCCGTATTGGGCGCCTCCCTGGCGGAAGAGTTGTTTGGCGATACGCCCCCGGTGGGACAGGTGGTTACCGTGGGAAGCACCAAGCTGACCGTCGTCGGTGTGATGGCTGAAAAGGGAGTGGTAGGCAACGTGGATTACAACAGCTACCTGTTCACCCCCATCACCGTGGTGTTCGATAAATTTACCCCAGACCAATTCGCCCGCATCTTTGGAGACCGGGTGCGGATGATCATCGTCGAGGTGGAAAACCAGGAAGTGATGGACAGCGTGATCTACCAGACCGAGCTGCTGCTCGCCAGGCGGCACGATGTCTCCCTGGAAGAGCCGGATTTCGTCATCCGAACGCAGCAGGACATTATCGAGACCCAGGAAGCCACCACCGCAGCTTTTCGGAATTTGCTGGGCTGGGTGGCCGGAGTATCTTTGTTGGTCGGCGGGATTGGCATCATGAATATCATGCTGGTCAGCGTTACCGAGCGCACGCGTGAGATCGGCATCCGCCAAGCGGTGGGCGCCACTCCCAATGACATCCGCCTGCAATTCCTGACCGAGGCGCTGCTGCTCAGCCTGGTAGGCGGATTGATCGGTGTATTGACCGGGATTGGCGGTTCCTGGCTGTTTGGTGAATTGGGAGCTATGCGTACCGTGGTCGCGCCGGTTTCTATATTAGTGGCATTTACCTCCGCGGCGGCGGTGGGCATCTTTTTTGGCTATTACCCCGCGGACCAGGCCGCCCAGCTCGATCCCATCGAAGCCTTGCGACACGAGTAAATCGGATTGATAAAGGATATCTATGAAACAACACACAATTTTAATCGGCTTGCTCTTACTTGCCTTCGTCTTTTCCGCTTGCGGTGGCGCACAAGTTAGTGGAACGACGGGCCAGGCCTCGAGCCTGCTGAACGCGAATGATGAGAACGCGTTAGGGGTTGAGCTTCAGCTTGCCATTGGCACCTTGAAATTAGACGACACTGAAGATGCCATTGACGCTGAGATGGCTGCCGAGTTGCTGCCTCTCTGGAAAGCGGTGCGCAGCCTGAACCAGAGCGACAGCGTAGCAGCAGAAGAGCTGCAAGCCTTGTTCAAACAAATCCAGGAGACCATGACCACCGCACAGGTTCAGGCCATTGCTGAGATGCAATTGACCGCCGCGGATATGGCCCAGATTGCCGAAGAATTAGGCCTGGAATTCTTCGCCGGTGGTCGTTTTGGAGAATTATCGCCCGAACTGCAGGCGACCGCCCAGGCGGCGCGCGAGAGCGGGCAATTCCCCCAAGGCGGCTTCTCAAGTGGGGGCGTTCCCGGCGCAGGTCCGGGCGGTGGTCCCGGTGGCGGGGAATTCCCGGGCGGGCAGCTTAGCCCCGAGCAGCAGGCCACCCTGGAGGCCAGGCGCGCGGAGGGCGGCGGTGCCAGGCTTGGCCTTTCCCCCGCTGTCTTGAATGCCGTGATCGCATACCTGGAAGCCAAAGTCCAATAGCTGGCAGAAAATACATATGCGACCAGACCTGACGAGTTTTTGAAATTGACAAAATGACCCCAGCTATTTCGTGAAAGTGCAGGCTTTTAGACTACAGTCTTACAAAACCCGTCAGGTCAATACCCGGTCCACTGATCAATGTTAGGGTGGAAAGAGGATCGTGAACTTCGTGCCCTTACCAGGGGCGCTCTCCACGCTGATCTTGCCCCCTTGAGCTTCTACCAGCGATTTTGCGATCGCCAACCCCAGCCCGGTTTCGCCATTTTGCTGCTGGCGGGACTTATCCCCGCGGAATGAGCGTTCAAAGATAAAGGGTAACTCCTCTGCGGGGATTCCGATGCCGGTATCCGCGACGCTGATTCTGACCTGCTCCCCAGCCTGGTCGGCGGCGAGCGTGATCTGCCCGCCTGGAGGCGTGTAGCGCAGCGCGTTGCTCATCAGGTTCCCCAGGACCTGCATCATCCGCTCCACGTCTACTCTGACCAGCGGTAATCCCGGGGCGATATCCACTTGAATATTTATCTGTTCGCGCTCGGCTTTGACTCGCTGGGCGTTGGCGGCGCGATTCAGGATGACATCTGGGGTGATAAGTTGATAGCTCAAAGGCAGCTCGCCGGCATCGGCTAAAGAGATGGTCTTCAGGTCATCGATCAGGCGGCTCAGGTGAAGCGTTTCGGTATGCAGCACCGCGAACATTTCCGGGTTGGGCTCCAGTTTTCCATCGTTCAGCGCTTCGGTGTAGCCCATGATCACGCTGAGCGGTGTGCGCAGATCGTGGGCGATGTCCGCTGTCATTTTGCGCCGCAACAGGTTCGATTGCTCCAACTGCGAGCTCATCTGGTTGAAGGAGTTCGCCAGCTCGCCCAGCTCGTCCTGGGAGCGCACCGGCACCTGGTAGCCCAATTTTCCTTCCGCCAGCATTTTGGTCGCGCCGGTCAGCTCGCGCAAAGAGCGCGTCAGCGTGTATGCCAGGATGCCCCCCATAATCAGGGCGAACCCGGTCGCGGCCAGCGCGCTCAGGAAGGTAACCCGGTTCACGCCGAGTAAAAAATTGCCTTCCAGGGTGCCCGGCTGCCAGCGGTCCAGCTCGGGTGCAAAGATCAGCCAGCCGGTAGTGACGCCATCCACCATGACAGGGACGCCTCTCTTCAGATCGGCGGGGCTTAGTTTTTGATTGGTGTGTCTGTTTCCCGCGGCCAGCACCACCCGCCCATCCGCGTCGGTAAGGATAAACAATCCTCTCCGGGCTTCCCAAACCAACCCCGGGATGCGAGGCAGGGCGTATTCTGATCCTGGTCGGAAAGCTCTCTCGACCCCTTCCCAATTGCCATTTGCTTCATAATAGGAGGTCAGATGCGCGATCAGGATCTGCTGGTTTTGGTCCCGGACAAGCCGGTCGAACTGGCGCTGGGTGAACTGGCGCACCAGCACAGCCACCAGCACCGCGCCAATCAGGCCAACCAACAAAAACGCCAGGGTTAATTTCGTCGCCAGTGAACGCATAAGCGCATAC
>DATEDC010000239.1:0-32412 GCA_035286585.1 Anaerolineales bacterium | reverse complement strand
TTATAACTGGAACCCGCTCCGGGCTGGCACAACCTTGAATTTGAAATCTTCGACGTAGTCGAGCAGTTGTCCCTTGAGCTTTTCCCAATCCGGCGAGTCCAGCACCTGCTGAAGCGAATTCAGGCTGGGTACCTGGACGGCTGCCAGTATTTGGGGTTGATCTCCATACATCGTAAACCAGGCGTCGCTCGGCTCCAGGCCCATGCGCTGGATCCCGGGGATGAAATCCCTGACGACGAATTCGAAATATTCTTGCTCTCGTCCTGGCAGGATGTCCCAGGTCATTAAAAGTTTTACAGCCATGCTCATTGCCTCACAATGACGATCGCGCGTACTTCAGCACCACGACCCGGGTTTCTTCCGGGATAGACGACTTGGTGATCTTCAACGAGACTTGCGCCTCCACGTCGGCTAAGCCCATTTCCTTGAGGAATTTGCTCAGAGGTGCCAGCTTGATTTGGGTGTCCGGCGTCTGGTAGTGCATCGGAACCACGATCCCGGGTTCGATCAGGCTGACGACTTCGGCGGCTTTGGCCGCGTTCAATCCACCGCCGCCGCCTACCGGCACCAACGCCACGTCAACCGCGCCGAGCGCTTCGATCTCTGTCTGGCTTGGCACGCGTCGCAAATCGCCTAAGTGGGCGACTGTGACGCAATCATAATCAAAAACGTACAGCGTGTTGCGCGGCTCATCCGCGCTTTTCTTCCCATGCCCATTGGTCTGCACGCCGGTGATAAAGACGCCGCCAATCTCATACTCTCCCGGTCCGCTCAATGTGTGATTTCTGCCTTTCACCGCGTTGATATAATTATGCCCGGGAGCATCGTGACTGACAGTGACGATATCCGCCTTGAGCTTGAGCGCCTCGTAACCAATGGTGCGATGATCGAACGGGTCGGTTACCACCGCAGCCATACCGCGCTCCGTCAGCCGGAAGCACGAGTGTCCATACCAGGTAATTTCCATACAACCTCCTAACCGCTGTGATTATACATCATCATGCGCAGGTTATCCCGTCTTTACTCGCCTGATCATTCATGTTATAGTCGCCCACATGGAAGCAAAAACAATCTTCGAAGCCCATTCGAACTACGTGATCGGATTGCAGTTCAGCCATGACAGCCGCCTGCTCGTCTCATCTGGCATGGATAAGACCATTAAGCTCTGGTCTGTTCCGCATTGGAAGCTGGTCAAGACCCTGGAGGGGCATGCCAACAGCGTAAACAGCATCGCTCTCTCCCCGGATGGCACGATGCTGGCCTCAGGTTCCAGCGATAATACCGTGAAATTGTGGTCATTTCCTGAAGGTCAACTGCTTCGCTCCCTGCAAGACCGCCAAAAAGTGGTATCCGTGGTCAAATTTTCTCCGGACGGAAAATGGGCAGCCGCTGGCTCTTATGGCGGTCGGGTGATGATCTGGACGGCAAGCGGTGATAGCGTAGCGGGCTTCCAGGCCAATAATAATAAGAACCTGTCATCCATTGCCTTTTCACCGGGCGCGGACCTGCTTGCCTCCTCCGGGTTGGGAGACGAGATAGCCATCTGGATGATACCCTCAGCCGAACGGCTTGGCACATTGGCAGGTCACAAAACCGCAGTCGGATGGTTAAAATTCATCCATGCCGGCAGCCAGCTTGTCTCCCTGGGATATGAAGGCTCGGTGATATTCTGGGACACCCGCTTCTGGGAGCCCATCCGTACCCACCAATCCAGTCATTCCGGGTTGCGCGGTTTAGTTTTTTCGCCCGCTGAGCGCGTGGCTGCCTTGAGCATGGAAGGCCGGGTGGAGTTGCGCTCAACCGCCGACTGGAGCCTGCATTCGGAGCTTATCCTCAGCGCCAAAGCTGTGAATGGGATGGCGTTTTCTCCGGACGGAAAATATTTCGCTGCGGGAGCAGCCGACAGGAAAATCCGGGTGTGGGAGCTGCCTTCGAGCTGAAACCAAGACTGACCAAAAACGCCCGCGCGGAGCGCCCTTCAGAAACCGCCTGGCGTCTGGAGATCCCGCCGGGCCCAGCGGGAGCTTACCGCCTGGCGCAGTTGGATGATTACTCCGCTCTCGGCCGGCGGAAGTTCCCCTGGTGGCACCCCGTGCGCCTGAGCCTGCGTGCCCGCGCTTCCCAGGCTGCTCTGCCCGGCACCTGGGGGTTCGGCTTCTGGAATGACCCTTTCAGCCTCTCCTTGGGTTTCGGCGGCGGCGCTCGCCGCTTCCCCGCCCTGCCCAACGCCGCCTGGTTCTTTTTCGCCTCGCCAGAAAACTACCTCTCGCTCAGGGATGAGCTGCCCGCCAGCGGAAACCTGGCGGCTACGTTTCGATCCAGCCTCATCCCCACCCCGCTCCTGGCGCCCGTTGCGCTGCTCGCGCCTTTCCTGGCCCTGCCTCCCGCGGCGCGGCTGCTGCGCCGCCTGGGACGCGGCTTCGTCAGGCAGTCCGCTGCTGGTCTGGCACTCGACGTCACCGCCTGGCATCGCTACGAGATCGAATGGACACATCAGCAAGTCGCATTTCGCCTCGACGACCGCTTGGTCTTTCAAACCGAGGTAATCCCCCACGGTCCACTTGGGCTGATAATCTGGATCGATAACCAGTACGCCGCCCTCCCTCCGCATGGGCGGGTGCGTTACGGCACGTTAGCCCATTCCGCCAGTGCCTGGATCGAGATCGACCAGTTGGAGGTAAATTGAACCGGGGAATCGACATAGCAAGTCGCAGTATAATCTATTATTAGGCGATGGCAATTCGCGGAAATTCCAGGTGGACGTGTCTATCAAGCTTACCAGAATCTCAGAACTATCCGAGTCGGATCGCACTGAGGTCCGTGCCTTAGCACTGGCTGTTTACCCGCCAGAGGTGGCAGCGACATGGCCGGGGCGACATCTTGAGTGGGCCAGTTTCGAGTGGTGTGTTCGTGTCTGGGGTAGCGATGGGGAACTCGCCTCCTACGCTGGGTTACTCCTGAGAGAAGGAACCCACGACATGAGGTCGGTGCTACTGGGCGGCGTAGGCGGCGTTGCAACCCATCCCGCAGCTCGGCGTCGAGGGTATGCCGAGAAAGGACTTCGGATGGCCGTTGAATTCTTCCGCGAGAATCCTAAGATTGCATTCGCCCTGCTGGTCTGCGAGGAAAACCTGATTCCATATTACACCCGTTTGGGCTGGCAAAAGTTTGGGGGAGAGCTGATCGTGCGTCAGCACGGAGAACCAGGTGTATTCACATTCAACTGCGTGATGACCCTTGGAATCGCGTCCGAGGCACCCTTAGTTGGCACGATCGACTTGCGCGGGCCACCCTGGTGACAACTGGCCCGGAGCAAATGTTGCCAAATTCTATCCATTTTTCTGGTTTAGTCCGCATGTTCAAACCCCGAACACACCAGGTGTAAACCGGGGTAGCGGCTTAAGGGAGTTTGAACCACGGTCGTTTGACTAGATACGAGCTTTTAAGTACATCGAGCAGCGCCAGGCCAATAGGCGCAATTTCTACCAGGCCAGCGGTGGGAAGATGTTCGTAGTATGCGATAACCGCTCCTGCATGCGCAATATTCGCAGCGAGATCAATTACTGCCTGGGGAATAGACCGCTAGTTGTTTCATTGACCACAGGCTGATTTACAGACAGGCAAACGGGGTGAAGGGAATAGCGTCTGGCTTGAAGCGCGTAATCGTGGGTAGTACAGATCGTAAATGAATAGAACAATCTAACGGGTACGAGCTGAGCGGTGCCGCTCATCTAATGCGAACATGTGATTGCCCGCAGGCGGCATCTGCTCCAGCGAAATGTTAGCTGGCACATTCCCGCGGGAAGAAGAGGTTCTTGCTGTGTGGCGCCCCAGGAACCCTTCCAGCGCTTACAGGGCCGCCATCGGACTGCTGCGCAACATGACGATCCCGAGCCACACGAACCACACGATGAGACCCAGCCCAAACACGGGCCCTAGCGCTGCGAGAGCCGGGACAACCGTGAGTAGGCCCGCCACACCGATCACCACGCCAAGGTAGTTCAGTGCCCTGGGCAGCCCTCCTGCCCGCAAGGCTGCTGCGCTTACCAGCAGAACCCATAAGCTGCCCACGATCTCAATCTCGCCGCCTATACCGCGTTGCACTGATTCAATGGCCAACCAGACCGACCCAGCTTGAGCCGGGTCATTGCCATACAGATCAACGACTGTGCCAATGCCAATGACTGCGACCATGCCGCTGGCAATGACCAGGCCGGCCCAGATAATCCCGAAGGCGGTCGCCGTCTGGGCCATTGCAGGGGAGCCAGCCTTCAACCGCTCGTAGAGTGCCAGCGACAGAACAACCAGAAAGATGCCAAACACCACATAGGCAACCAGGTACGATATGGACGCGATGGCCTGGTTGTTCGCGAGGACAGCCACCTTCTCCACGGGGGCGACACCTTCGTCAAAGTAGCCAGCGGGGGTCAATACGACAAGAAACACCGCAATGCCCACCACGAATGTCGCTGCCATGACCAGTGCGGCAACGCCGCCCATCTTCTGTAGACTATTCATCATTTACCTCTTTTCCTCATTCATTGCCTTCAGCGCGACCGCCCCTTCCCCTTTCTTCAAGACTCCCTACGAAGCCCTCGACAGACTGTAGACCTTCCATCCCAGGACGAGTTGGAAGATGATGATTGCGAAAAAGGTGACCGCGGCAATCATAGAGGCGGGATCGACTATATTGGAAACTGCCGCTGCGAGACCAACTACCCCGAGCACCACGCTCACCCAGCCAAAGCCCTTGCCAAAGGCCGGGGCCCCGAGCATGGCCACCCCGAGGGCAATGAGACCTATCGTCACGACAAAGAACCCTACGGCGAGCAGCGCACCGAATATGCCCCAGGCCGCCTGCCACAAAAGGGCGAGTGTCGCCTGCTCCCCGGGGGTTGCTCCGGAAGCGTGATAGAGGTCGGAGAGCGGGGCGGTAGCGACATGCGGGAGAGCTCCGGCCGCGAGCACGACGAGACCCAGAATGCCCAGGACGCTCCCAAAGAGAGCGGGCGCAAGGTTCGTCCTCTGAAGAGCCCGATATAAGGCAAGGAAGAGGATGACTCCCAAGATGAGAGCCACCAGGTATAAGCCATTCTCTACTATGCGGGCCGCTCTGATGTCGGGGAACCTGATGACCCACTCCTCGAGGTCGGCAGGTTCCTTCAATCCCACGGGACCCGCGAGTACAACGACAAAGGCAAGAATGTGGAAGATGCCACCCAGCAGGCCGGCTAGACCACCCCATCGCAGAACGCTTTTCTCTTGCTCCATCTTTTGTACATTATTTATCATTTGTCTCCTTCGATTTGAGATTCCCACTTTGCACTGCTGTGTCCCCTGAGAACGCCGAGAAATCCACGAAACCTCAGTGCGCTCTGTGTTCTAGACGGTGAAAGAGCGGGTATGTTCTTGCGGTAATAGACCAACTTGCTGTCCGTGCAGGTCACCTCCTTTCTCCCCGCGTAGGCAACGATAATCGGCATCAGCAGACGGATTTCGACAGGCTTGTTTGGTGCCGACATGGGTATCACAAGAGGAGCGGTCAGCTTACACTCTCCACTATCGAACGTATCTATAGATTAAATTTATGGATCTTTTTTGTGAATCGCAAGGAAGTGTTTTTAATCATATATTAATTTACCTTTATTGTCAATTTTGTGATATTCATCACGATTAAAACTTAGTTATTGGAGTGATTCAGCACTAGCAGGTGAGCCATAATTAGAAACAGCAATGGTCATTATTCTGGTGTATTCCCCCTGGTATGAACCCAGAACACACCTGGTGTAAACCGGGAACGGCTTATGAAAGGGTTACAATCGGGCGGTGCTTGACATTCGATTATCTGATGGTAAAATAATGGCGCGCTGCTGTTTTCAGCGCCGTTTAGGCCGAGATAGCTCAGTTGGTAGAGCACATGACTGAAAATCATGGTGTCGCCAGTTCGATTCTGGCTCTCGGCACTCTCGACCTGACGATAGGCCGACCAGGCGGGCATAGTTCAGTTGGTAGAACGTCTCCTTGCCAAGGAGAAGGTCACGGGTTCGAGTCCCGTTGCCCGCTCTGCAACCACCCGGTGGCTGAGAGCAGATGGGAGCGTGGGGTCAAACATCTGTAATCAGCCAGCTTGTTTACGGCGACGTGGCCAAGTGGTAAGGCAAGGGTCTGCAAAACCCTGATCACGGGTTCAAATCCCGTCGTCGCCTCATCAAAAAGCGAGCCCAAATCGGCTCGCTTTTGATTCCTACCCATCACCGTTCGCCAGCTTACTGGCGTATCCGTTCAATCCGTGGTCAAATCCGTTACTAATCTACGCCCAGGCAGCCGCCAGTTGCACCCGCGTGGCGTGCAGGCGCTCGATAGCCGCCTGGGCAGCTTTCAGCGTCAGCGCATAAGCCATCTGGGGGTCTTTCTTGAAAAGGTTACGCATCGCCAGAGCGTCGACCCTGAGCGTCCGGCTGGGCTTCGTGCTCCAGGCTGTTGAGGTGAGCATGTGGGGCTCGATCAGCGCCGAAATGCCGAATGGTTCTCCTGGGTTTATCTCGCCCACATGGATACCTCTATCCTGCGCCTGGGAAATACCCTTCTCGCCGTCGTAGTAAAGGCTGACTGCCCCGTCCAGCAGAAAATAGAAGCTGTTCGCCGGCGAGTCCTTTTCGAATATCATTTCACCCTCGGCGAAGTGTACTTCCTCGGAAATCATCGCTATCTCTCTCAGTTGTTCGGCGTTGAGCAGGCCAAAAAAGGGGTGCTGGCGCAGCAGTTCAGTGGATATCATCACATCGACTCCTGGGATCTTTTATGCTCGCGAAGCTGCCCACGCAGTTGCGAGCTGTTTGCGTGTCGCGTTCAGGCGTTCAATCGCCGCTTGGGCCACCTGATTGACCAGGGCGGAGGATAATGAGTAATCTTTTTCGCACCACTCGCGCAGCTTCAGCGCGTTGATCTTGATCACTCGTGCGGCGGAAATCACTCGCGCGCTGGAGGTGAACACGTGAGGCTCGATCAAAGTCGAGATGCCCAGCAGCTCGCCTGGCTGGATCACCGTGAAAACGAGCTCTTTGCGCAGTTCGGGATGGTATTCGACCTCGACAGTATAGAACAGCTCTACGCTCCCTTTCAATAGCAGGTACAACGCTTCGGCTGGCTGCCGCTCCTGGAAGAGCAGGCTGCCCGGCGGGTAGCTCTCGTCCTCGGCTATCCCTGCGATCGACTCCAACTGCCGGGGGGTAAACACGCTGAAGAACGCGTATTGTCTCAACAAATCGGTTGCTATCATCCTGATTTTCTCCTTGGCAAATTGATCCCTATTACCACTCGATCCACGCTCAGCGCCGCAAGCTGGAAAGTATCGCCCCGTCCACATCGCGGATGATGACCTCCAGCGGCATCTGGCCCGGCAGGGAGTGCGTCGCGCAGGCAAAGCACGGGTCGTAAGCCCGGAAAGCCATCTCGATCCGGTTCAGCAGGCCGTGGGTGATCTCGGTGTCCTTCTTGATCAGCGCTTTGGCGACCTTATCGATGGACATGGCAATCGGGGCGTAGTTGTTGGTTGTCCCCACGATCAGGTTGACCCGCGTCAAGATGCCGTTCTCATCCGTCCAATAGTGGTGGGTCAGGGTGCCGCGCGGCGCCTCGACGCAGCCAACCCCCTCATCGGGCACTTCCGTCACGATCGGGCGCACGTTCGGATCGGTGATATCCTCCTCACGCAGCAGCTCCAGCATGCGCTCTGCGGCGTACAGTAATTCGATCAGCCGCGCCCAATGGGTCGCCAGTCGTTGGTGAACTGGCTGGTAGCGCCCATTGACCTTCTTACTGCCCAGGGTTTCGTAAAAATTCTCAAATACCTCCTGGGCTTTGGTTGTTGCCATGCCATCCGCGGCGTTCAATCGCGAGAGCGGCGTGGCGCAGTAAACTCCGCTCTCTGCGCCATCGACGAATCCCTTCCAGCCCACTTCTTTCAAATACGGGAATTTGAGGTATGTCCACGGCTCCACGCGCTCAGCCACGTGCCTGGCGTAATCCCGGTAAGCATATTTAATGAACTGCTTTCCTCCCGGATCGACCACGCGAATCTGGCCATCGTAGAAATTCACGCAGTTGTTTTCATCCACCGTCCCCATGTAGTAGGTTCTGTGCGTGAAGGTATCCGCAAGGATCAGGTCTACATACGCCTGGTTCTTCAGCACGATGTCCTCGAAGATCTGCAGGCTGAACAAAGCAAAATCCACGTTTTTCAAGGCGATAGCTTCGAATTCCTGGCGCTCCTGCTCGCTGAGAGCCCGGCTCCACCCTCCGGGCAGCCCGGCGACTGGGTGCACGCCGCGCCCGCCCAGCACCTGGATGACGTGGTGGTTGCGCTGGCGACAATCGATCACCGCCCGCCCGATCTCGACCCCTACCTTATGGATGACGCCCAATATGTTACGCTCTGCTGGCGGCGCATCCGGACCCATCACAAAATCTGGCCCGCCCAAGGCATAAAAGTGGGTCGTATGATCGGTGACGTAAAAGGCAGAGTAAAACATTTCCCGCAGTTTCTTGACCGCAGGGGTCGGCTCGATGTGGAAAAGCGCGTCCAGAGCCTTGGTAGAAGCCATGTGGTGGGCTTCGGGGCATACCCCGCAAATGCGGTTGGTGATCCGCGGCATCTCCTCAGCCGGTCGGCCAACACAAAACTGCTCGAAGCCACGAAATTCAGGGATTTGGAAATAGGTGTTGGCGACCTCGCCCTCCTCATCCAGGAAGATCTCGATCTTCCCGTGCCCTTCAAGCCGGGTGATCGGGTCGATGCTGATGCGATTCATGGCTTCTCTCCTATCCCATCCCCATTACCGGGGATACGCGTTCGGTTGAGCAGCGAATGAGCCAGGCTGAAGCGATAAAAGGTTCCGGCTGGATCTGCAATCCCCGCCATGAGCAAGCCAGCTTTACGGGTTAGTTCACCCTCGTCATCTGCTCCCAATTGACCGGCAACCCCAATCGAAGCAATCGCGGATACCAATCGGGCGCCTTGGTCATCGACGTCTTCCAAGGGTCCATAACAACCCCGGCATCCCATCCCTACCTGCGGGCAGAGGGCTCCGCACCCGCTGCGCGTGGCAGGTCCTAGGCAGATCAGCCCTTGCTCTAAAAGGCACAGACCAGCCTCTGGCTGGATCTCGTAAGGGCGGTAAAAGTGGGGGATCTGCTTTTCGTGCTTCTCCAGGCTGCATTCATCACACACGGCTACACCCCCAGCCCCGATAATCGAGCCACGGAGAGGCAGCTCGGTGCCGCCCTGTAAAGCCGCAACAACTGCCTGCAGAACTGTCCAGATCTGGTGGGGTTCAGGCGGGCAGCCCGGGATGAAGTAATCCACCGGCACCACCTGATCCAGCGATTTGACCGTGCGGTAAAAAGCTGGCAGGTGCAGATCGCCTTCGGCTACATGGGTGAGCGTTTGCGGCTGCACGCCCAGGGGGTTGTCCGTGGAAAGGTTGTCCAGGTAGGCGGCGCGAAAAATGGACTCCGGGTCAGTCAGGTTTGCCAGGGCAGGGATGCTCCCTTGATAGGCGCACGAGCCAAACGCCACCAGTACTTTCGATTTCCGGCGCAGCAGGTGAGCCAGCTCTTCGTTTTCTGAGTTGCGCACCGCACCATTGAACAGGCAGATATCGATGTGGCCATCCGGGTAATCACGCACGTCCTGGTATTTGAAATCCGCGGCTACCGGCCAAAAGGCGATATCAAAAGTGGCATCCACATCCAGGATCTTCTCGCCGATGTTCAACACGGCGATCTCGCAGCCGCCGCAAGAGGCTGCCCAGTACATAGCAAATTTTGGCTTGCCGTTTTGCGCCATGGTTACACCTCCGCTGTCAGCATATCGGAGACTTCCGCTTCGTCGCCGCCTGGTGCAGCCACCATCGGGTGGTAGCCATTGCCTCCCAGAACACTCACTTTCCAGCGCAGTGGGCCCAGCGCCCTCAGTTGTTCGGTCATGCGGTCCACGGCCTCAGCCAGCGCCGGACCTTCCGAGGCGGATGCCCAGAGCAGTTGCACCCGCTCAGGCTCCACGCCAAATTGGGCTAGCAGGCGCTTGAGCAATGCGTACCGGCGAAGTGTCTTTAAGTTGCCCTCGATATAATGGCATTCACCCGGGTGGCAGCCGGCGATGAGTACGCCATCGGCGCCCTCGCGCAGCGCCTTCAACACCAGGTCCGGCTCCACCCGCCCGCTGCACATCACCCGTATAGCGCGCATATTGGGCGCATAATGCAGCCGGGCGGTCCCGGCCAGATCTGCCGCCCGGTAAGAACACCAGTTGCATAAAAATCCGACGATTACAGGTTCGTATACTTCGCTCATTGGAAATCCTCCGTTCAGTGCTACACCGCAGCCAACTCCCTGCGCTCTGGCTCGCTCATATCCCATAACAGCCCCTGGACCTGGGCCATCAACTGTTCGTGGGTAAAATGCGCCCCGCTGATTGCGGAGCTCGGGCAGGCTGCCACGCAAGTTCCGCAGCCCTGGCACATTGCGGTGATCACTTCGGATACCCGTCGCTCCGCGTGGAACACGATGGCAGTGTAGGGGCAGAGATTATTGCAGATGCGGCACCCCGAGCACTTGGCCTCATTGATGTGAGCGCGCACCGGCTCCATCAGAACCGTCTCCTGGCTGATTAGACCCAAGGAGCGCACCGCGGCGGCTGCTGCCTGGGCCACGCTTTCAGGGATCGCCATCGGGCCCTGGCAGGCTCCGGCGATAAATATACCCTCCACCATGGTCAGCACCGGATCGAGCTTGGGATGGCGCTCGGTGAAGAATCCGCTGAAATCGCAGCCCAACCCAAAGAGCTGGGCGACTTTAAGAGCGTCGTGGCGCGCTTCCATCCCCAGGCTCAACACGACCATATCCACCGGAATCCGCCGCTGCATCCCCGCCAGGGTATCGTAAACCTGGACCACCAGTTTGCCCTCCTCTTCGGGCGTGCGGGCGATATCAGTCACCTCGGCCACCTTGCCCCGAATGAAGTTCGCCCCCTCTTTCATCACCCGGTGGTAAAACTCCTCGTAGCGCTTACCCGCAGCGCGGATGTCAATGTAAAAGTTATACACTTCTGCTTCTGGCAGGCGCTCGCGCACCAGGTGGGCAAATTTCAAGGAGTACATGCAGCACACCCGCGAGCAGTATTCATGATAATTTTCGTCTCGCGAGCCTACGCAGTGGATAATTGCCACGCTCTCTGGCTGGGTGTTTCTATCCCGCAGGACAATTTTCCCTGCGGTTGGACCGGAAGCATTTAACATCCGTTCCAACTCAACGCTGGTGAAAACGTTGCTCAAGCGACCATAGCCATACTGCGGAATGCGGGTGGCGTCGAATGCGTCGAACCCGGTCGCCAGGATCACGCTGCCCACCTGCAACTGGATCAGCTCATCCTGTTGTTCAAAATCGATCGCCCCTGCCGGGCAGAAGATCTCACACGCCTTGCATTTACCCTTGATAAAGTAGGTGCAGGTGGCTTTGTCCACCACTGGATACATGGGCACCGCCTGGGGGAAGGGTTTGTAGACCGCTTTGCGATTTTGCATGCCTACATTGAACACATCGTCGATCACCTTTTTCGGGCACTTTTCCTCACAGATCGCACAACCTGTGCATAATTCTTCATTGATGAAGCGTGCTTTCTTACGCACCGTCACGGTGAAATTACCCAGGTAACCTTCTACTTGCTCCACTTCACTGTAGGTGAGCAAAGTGATGTTCGGGTGCTGACCCACCTCGACCATGCGTGGCGTCAGGATGCACGCCGCGCAGTCCAGGGTCGGGAAAGTCTTATCCCATTGAGCCATGTGCCCCCCGATGGAAGGCTCGCGCTCCACCAGATAAACGTGGTAGCCCGAATTGGCGAGCTCCAGCGCAGAGGTAATCCCTGCGATGCCTCCCCCCACTACCAGTGTGTGCGGGTTGATCTCCACTGGCAGGTAATCCAGTGGCTGGTGTAAGACGACTCGCTCCACCGCCCCTTTGATCATGGCTTTGGCATTGCGAGTGGCGGCTTCTTTATTATTGGTTATCCAGGAATCCAGCTCGCGAATGTTCGCCATCTCGAACAGGAAGGGATTTAAGCCCGCTCTCTGGCAGGCTCCTCGAAAGGTTTTTTCGTGCATGTGCGGAGAGCAAGCGCCAACCACCACGCGAGTGAGACCATATTCGCGGATATCGTTCTCGATGAGCTCCTGCCCCAGGCTGGAGCACATGAACTTATACTCGCGAGCGATCGCCACGTGAGGTTGCTCGCTCGCCCATTGAGCTGTCTCCATCACATCTACTGTGCCCGCTATGTTGGTGCCGCAATGGCAAACGTAAACGCCAACTTTTTCTTCCATCAGCGCCTCCTGTCAGAGTGCCTCGTACACTAAATCGACCAGGTCCTTCACCACGATGCGTCCTTCATACCCGGTGGTCTTCACCGCATCTTTGTACATGGTCACGTCCTTCGGACAGGCCACAACCAGCGCCAGCACATCCTTCAATTCCGCTGCATCGCGGATGCGCCTCTCGCTCGGTCTTTCCTTGACCTGACCTTCTTCCATCCAGATTCTGCCTCCACCCGCGCCGCAGCACAGCGCCCGGTCCCCATGCCGCGGCATTTCGATCAGTTTGCAGCCAGTCGCCGAAATCACCCGGCGGGGAGCGTCATAGATTCCGTTATAGCGACCCAGATAGCATGGATCCTGGTAGGTGACAGCATAAGCGAGCTTGCGGCTCAGCTTCAAACGACGGGTGGCAATCAGATCGGCCAACAATTCTGCGTGATGTAAAACCGGTCGTCCATTGATTTCCTCCGGATATTCGTGCTTGAGCGTGTTGTACGTATGAGGATCTGTGGTTACGATTGCCTGGTATTCACAGCGGCTCAGGATGGCAGCGTTCTTCTCTACCAGCATCTCGTACAGGCCCTCCTCGCCCACCCTGCGCAGATCGTTGCCGGCATTGCGCTCCGCTTCGTATAGAATACCGAAATCCAATTCTGCAGCCTGGAACAACTGCGCTGTGCGGCGGGTGGTCTCGCTCAGGCTGGCATGGTAAGAAGCGAAATCACCCACGAACCAGAGATACTCAACCGGCTCTCGCCGGGCGTCTTTGATTTTGCTTTCCAGCGTTTGCATCCAACGAGCGCGCATCCGCTCAGACTGTCCAAATGAATTCCCGTAGCGCATCAGGTTTGCCAGCGTCTCCTGCAGCGTGCCATCCATCCTCCCCTGGTCCACCAGATAGCGGCGCATATCTACTATCGTCCCCACGTGATCGATGAAAGCCGGGCAAACGTTCGCGCAGGCACGGCAGGTCGTACACGCCCATAACTCATTGTCGCTCACCACGCGGCCATGCAGTCCCGCCCCATTCTTGCCTGACCACACGTGGGCTCCCAGTTTGATCATCAGATCCCGCGGCGAAAGACCCAGCCCAGCGGCGTACGCCGGGCAGCTATCCTGGCAGCGACCACAGCGCGTGCAGGCATCGAAATCTAATATCTGTTTCCAGCTAAACTGGCGCCATTCCTCGACGCCGGGTCCGCTGTGATAGCGGGCTGGTGCCAGGCTGCCAGCAGGCTTGAGGTTGCGAAAAAATATATTCACCGGCACGGTTATTGCGTGGGCGAATTTGGTGAAGGGTATGCTTGCAATAGCAACAAAAGCCACCAGGGCATGTCCTGTCCAAATCGCTAAGTGCAGGCCGCGGTTGGTAGCATCGCCCAATGCCAGGAAAATTGAAGCGATCGCATTCCCCACCGGTGACCATGCTGCCCAATCCGGTTTCGTCACCGCGATGCGCAGCCCCTCAACGAGATACCCGCTCACCGCCAGCAAAACCAGCATCCCTAAAACATAAGCGTCATCCCAGGCCAGGTTGTTCTTTGGCAGGTTGCCAAGCCGCCCCGGGCGAGACAGATAGCGCCGGTATACCGCCATCGCAAGGCCAATCACCAGAAATACCCCAAAGACATCCAGGATCAGCTCATAAATGACGTACACCCCGCCTTTTAGAAATTGGAAATCGAAGAACAGGCGGGTCACATCCCAATCAATCGTCGCCAACGCCGTGCCCACAAAGAGCGCCACCATCCCCCAAAAGATGGTCAGGTGCATAATCCCGGCAAAAGGCTCCCTTGCAGTCCGAGCCTGCCCCACTGCGTGGACCACAAAACCCGCCAGCCTGCTACCCAGGCGGTCGAAGCGCTGTTCTGCCGTGCCCTGGCGCCAGCGCCGCCAGCGCCTGACCATTCCCCAGGCGAAAATCAGGACAGCCAGGACGCCCAGCAGGTACTGCCCGATCTCAGCCCAATGCGGAATGTTCCAGAAAGTTTCTCGGATGGGCATACACCCTTCCTTATATCAGGCCACGCGCTCCGACCTGGCTTGACGAATATGGTCGGTCAGCACCGGCACCAGGTCGAACAGATCGCTGGTGGTCCCAAATTGGGCCAGGTTGAATATCGGGGCTTCCGGATCGGTATTGACCGCGACGATCACCTGGCTGTCCCCAATGGCTTCCACATGCTCCGGCGCCCCACTGATTCCCAAAGCCAGGTAAATTTTCGGGCGCACTCTTCTCCCCGACTTGCCTACCAGGCGCGAGACTGGCAGCCAGCCTTGATCGACCACCGGGCGCGAGGCGCACACATCTCCGCCAAGCGCTTCAGCCAGCTCCTCCACGATCTCAAGGTTATCCTGATTCTGGATGCCGCGGCCGACGGCGACCAACACCTCGGCGCGCGAGATGTCCACATCCCCAGTTTCAGGTTGGATATAACTCAGCAGGTGGATGGGCTGTTCCTCCAGGCGAGGGACTGCCAACATTTCACTGGGCGGAGGCGCTGCGCTGCGGCCGCTGTCCGGGTTATAGCCGCCGGGGACCATCGCGATCAGAGCCGTTGGAGAAGGCAGCTCGCCCTGAACCTGGATACGCCCACCGCAAATTCGGCTCTCGTAGCCTAAGGATTGATCGCCAACGGTAACCCTGTGGCAGGCGCTCACCATCGGTAGATCCAGCCGGGCGGACAATCCCGCAGCAACTTCTGCGCCTGTGGAAGTGTCGCCAAAAATTACTGTCCGTGGAACATGTTGTTGGATCAATTCCCCCAGGATGTGCAGGTAAGTAGTGGGCGAGTAATCTGCAAGCCTCGGATCGTCAAACAGCCAGACCATGTCAGCCGCCAGGTTCTGGCCCAGATTTTCGATGCCTTCGCCTAATAAGATTCCTACAACTTCGCCTTGCAACGCAGTAGCGATTTCCCGGGCAGCCGCTAACATCACATAACTGATGTCTGCCACCTCTCCTCCCAGGTGTTCGATGATGACAAAGATATCCCTGTTCATAGCCCAACCCTCACAAAATACCCAGTTCGCGCAGCACAGCTACGATTCGATCCGCCACGTGATCCGCATCTCCCGCGAACATCTCGGCGCGTTCACCGCTCTCCACCTGCTTCATCAAGCTCACTTCTGCAGCCCCGCTAATATCCAGGTGGGGTATTTCATGCTCTTCAATCGCGGTGGTTTTCATCGCTTGGCGGATGCGGCTGAAAGCGACGTAGCGCGGCGCCTGTTCTGCTGCCTGTATGCCCAGCACTGCCGGTAAGCTAATCTCCATCTCAGCCACCACCCCCCCGGGATGCTCCTTGCGCACAATGGCTTTGCCTCCCTGCAAATTAAACCCTGCTACATATCCCACGTAAGGCAGTCCCATGAATTCAGCCAGGAGTGGACCCAAACTACCGTCCAGGTCATTGTGAGCCTGAACGCCGGTTAAGAGCAAATCTGGCTGCAGCTCCGGCAGATATTTCCCCAATGCGCGCGCCAGGGCATGGTTGTTGGCGCTCCCGGTGAATTCTCCCCTAAGCTTTACCAGCCGGTCAGCTCCCTTGGCTGCAGCAGCGTACAGGGCGTCTTCTGCGCCGTCCATATTCGGGATGACCACTGTCACTTGGGCGCCCTGCCTCTCTTTGATCAAAATTGCCTGCTCGATGGCATGATCATCAAACTCGTTAGGTTTCCATCTTATCCAGTCGAGGTCCAACCCCTTGCCGCCTGGGTCGACGACCAGTTCTTCCACCAGGTCCGGGACCATCTTTGCAATGACAATGATGTTCATGCTGTCTTACTCCTCATTCGCCGATCGACTCTGCCAATAGTTCGGCAATATCTCTCACAACCAGCCGCCGGGCTTTTTCAACCATCTTGACCGCATCTTCAAAGCGTGGCGCTTCGTACGTGCAGGCAACTGCTAAAACGCTCGCTTCAGCATTGACCGCTTCGCGCACGCGCCATTCAGACAGGCGCACATGGGCTTTTTCCCAGCTGAACCCATCCAACCACATTCCGCCACCGCCGCCCCCGCAGCACAGGCTGGTCTCCTTGTGATGAGACATTTCAACCAGTTTTACGCCCGGGATGGATTGCAAGAGCAGGCGAGGAGCATCGTACTCGCCATTCGCCCGACCCAGAAAGCAGGGGTCATGAAACGTCACCTGGGCTTTGACATCACGGCGGAGCAAAGGCTTCAACTGATCGATTCTTTCCGCCAGAAATTGGGTGTAATGCCGCACAGGATAGGAGATACCCAGGGCAGGGTATTCATTTTTCAGCGCGTTATAGGCGTGTGGGTCGGTGGTGATGATTTCCTTAAACGAGTATTTTCCGAAGGCGCGGCCATTTTTCTCAGCCAGCATCTCGAACAAACCGCGCTCGCCTGCCAGGCGCTGGGAATCGCCATCGCTGTTTTCTTCCGGCCCCAGTATTGCGTAATCGACGCCTAAAGCATTCAGCACCTGGGCGAAAGCGACGCTCACCAACTGCACTCGGGGATGGTAGGAGGCATAGTCGCCGACAAACCAGAGCGCCTCGACGGGTCTCTGCACCTGGCTCATAATTCGCACCGGCGGTTCTACTCCTCGGGTCCACATCGCTCGACGGCGGGGCGATTCACCCAGCGGATTGCCATAGCGATGCGTATTTTCCAGCGCATCCTGAAGTTCGTTGGGTATATTGCCTGCCAGCACGAGCTCTTCCTTTGCCTTGGTCATCAAGCCGGGAGTCAGCGGTATTTTCGACGGGCAGACCTGGGTGCAGGCGTAACACGACACGCACATCCACAACGTGTCCCCTTGCAGCGCGCGCTCGATAACCCCGGCGCGCAGCGCGGCGATCATCTTCCCCGGCGGGTGTTCCATCAAGTAACCAAAGGGGCACACCCCGCTGCACATGCCGCATTGCAAGCACGTCCGCACCCGCTCACCACCCGGTATTTTGGTTAAGCCGCTATAAAATAGCTCGTTGAAGGTTGATCTCTTGGGGACAGACAAGGTTGCCATAGCACATCTCCTGAGGCAAAGCCTGCCGCTAGGCTTTCTGATGGATATTCCCCTGCCAGCTTCTTAGCAGGCATCAGTCTGGTCGTCTTGACTTGAACCATCGTCAGCCTGGGGTGCCATCATGATCTTCAAATGCAATTGGTAAATATGATATCTTGTTGGCAACAACGCGCGGTGAATAGCAGCAATGAGATCAGCGTCGATGGTTGGGTAGCATTCGTAATGTAGATCGGATTGACCTACAGCAATAAACTGGCACCCGGCTGATATGTGAAATATATAACATTTATTATGTTACCTTTTACACATTTAATCTAGTAATTAATTGCACCCCCAATATGTGACAACCGTCACAAACAGGAATTACTTTATATTCCCTTCATTGCGTGATCTCTATGAACGGGTCTGGAAGACCTCAATCGGAATGCATATCATTCAGTTGCGCTTCCAACACCCGCTGGAATTGTTGCTGAAACCGCTCTTTAGAAAATCGCAGCGCGTTTTGCCGGATCGTACTTTCAACGTAACAGGAGCGCTGTTCTTCAAATTGTCCCACCACTTGTATCAGGCTATCCGCAGACTGCTCGGGAACCAGCAAGCCGGTCCTGCCCTCCTGAACGATTTCTCGGGCGCCTCCCTTGCCATACGCGATCACCGGGCAGCCCGCAGCCTGCGCCTCGACCATGGAGATGCCGAAATCCTCCTCTGCCATGTGTATCAGGGCGCGCGCCCGACCCATTAGCTCCGCAATTTTCTCGTCCGGCTGAAATCCCAGCAGGCTGATGTTTTCACCCGCTGCCTGGGCAACTTTCCGGTAATCCGGGCCGCTGCCAACCACAACCAGGGAACGCCCCAGGCGGTTGAATGCCTGGACGGTGAGGGCTACTTTCTTATACGGCACCAGGCGTGAGACCACCAGGTAAAAATCTTCGCGTTCTTGTCCGGGCTGGAACTTTTCCACATCCACCGGCGGGTAGAGCACCTCTGCCTTGCGACCGTAAGCGCGCCGGATGCATTCAGCAACCCAGCACGACACAGCCAGCAAGCAATCTACCCTTTGGGCTGCGCTGGCGCTCCACAGGCGTAAATAATGCAACACCAGACGCGCGGCAAGCGATCTAACCCCACGCGCTACGCCAGCATCCTCTAAATAATCGTGGTAAAGATGCCAGGCATAGCGGGCGGGTGCGGAGATATAGGCAATGTGCCTCTGGTCCGGGCGGGTGAGCGCACCGTGGGCTACGGCAGAACTGATCGAGACGACCAGGGGAAAAGGGCGCAGATCGAACTGTTCCACAGCAAATGGCATCAATGGTAGATAGATGCGGTGATTTCGCTGCGCCAGAGGCAGACGGTTCAGGAATGAAGTGTGGATTGTCTGCTGAGCTATGATCGAGTGAGCAAATGTCTCAGGCCGATATGCTGTGGTAAAAACATGCGCTGGTCCGGTTACTTCCAAGGCGGCTTCAAGAACACGCTCACCACCCCCAAAGGTAGTAAGCCAGTCGTGCACAAATGCGACCTCCTGGAATTTCTCCATCTGACCTTCTCAGTAGAGCGCGTGCATAATCTGCGCCATGCTCTGAGCAGCTCTATCCCAGCTAAACTCCCGGGCTCGCCTCAGGCCTTTCGCCCTCAGCGTGTGCCTGAGATTCACATTTTCAATCACCTCTTTTATCCCCTCCGCCAGGCATTCGATACAGCGTGCGTTGACCAGGTAGCCCGCCTCGCCCAGCAGTTCGCGCAAGGGGGCTATATCCGCGGCTATAACCGGTGCGCCGCAAGCCATTGCTTCTAGCACGGGCAAGCCAAAGCCTTCGTATAAGGATGGATACACCAAAGCCAGCGCGCGGCTGTAAAATGCGGCCAGATGTTCGTCAGGCGCGTAACCGAGAAAGCGCACATTTGATCCTCCGCTGTTAAGATGCTGGCGAGAAAACACCTCCCCGGCGCTGCCCACGATCAGCATTGCCAGATGCGGATACCCCGCCTCAACCTGCGACCAGGCTGAGAGCAGGCGCTGTAGATTTTTACGCGGCTGGGGCGTGCCGACGAACAGGACGTAATCCTCGGGTAGCTGGTAGCGCTCGCTGATCTCCACCGAAAGAGACCTGGAAGCCGGATGAAAATCCGGGCTTACCCCTCCGGGAACGATTAAAATCCGTTCCCCGGGGATCTTGAATTTGGCCAGGATCCGCTGACGGGTAAACTGCGAGGGCGCCACGATCAAGCGGGTGCGAGGCGCCAAAATCGTCCACAACAACCTGTACCAACGGGCGAAGGCGGGCTTAAACCACTCGGGATGATCGATCGGGCTGAGATCCTGGATGGTGAGCACCTGCCGGGAGACGAGCGCAGGTCCGCTGTTGGCTGGGGACCAGAGGGCTTCCCCATGTCGCAGCAACAAGGGCAGAGAAAGCTGCTCCCAAATGTGACCGGCAAGTCCAGCTAATCTTTTTACCGGGACGATCAGCCGTCCTTCTCCCAGCCGCGAGGATATTTCTCGGGCGTAACGCTCCACGCCCGTTTGGGTTTTGCGCCAAAATCGCCCATTTACGGCAAATCCTTTTGCTGGCATAATCCGTATCTATGATTTGGGAGTGTTATCTGAATAGACCCGAATTGTATCCATTATTTCTGGTTCTTCAATCCCCATGCCGGCGGATTTTCGCCGCAATCGAGCCCTCCAAGTCAATCCAGAAACCGGTATGCACTTAACTGAGCGCCTGATCCTGGGCCTGCCCATATCTATCCGAAGATACGCACAGAAACTGCATTCGGTTTCGCTGGCTGACTTATGCAGACGCCTTGCGTTGCTATTTTTCGCCCTCACCCTGGTGACGATCCCTTTGCGCTATCGCTGGACCCTCCAATCCCGTCCAGCCCCGCCGCTTTACTCGGATTATTTGGATTTCCTGCTCTTTCCAAGCGACCTTTTCCTCATCTTCAGCCTGCTTTTTTGGTTTTCCAGCCTCGTCCTGAAGCCAGGTCAGATGCGAACAGGTCCGGCGAGCCTTACTCTCCCGCTGCTGCTGGTGACCCTGGTGGGATGGGTCAGTACATTTGGTTCAGTCGACCCGCCTCTTTCCGTTTACCATGCCTCCCGCCTGCTCTTCTTAGCCGGCTTCTATGTCTTTGTACTCAATGAAACCTCAACCGCTGGCCTTGTATTGCCCGTCGTAATTCAAGCCGCGTTGCAGGCGATCATTGGGATTGCCCAGGTCTTATATCAAAGCTCGCTCGGTCTCGGCCAGTTCGGGGAGCTCCCTCTGGATCCGGCCCGCCCGGGGATCAGCATCGTGTTGGCAAATGGGCAGCGTTTTCTGCGGGCTTACGGCTTGACCGATCACCCCAATATCCTCGGCGGCTGCCTGGCTTTTAGCCTCATCTTAATCCTGGGGTACTTTGGGAAGGCTGCCAGGCGCAAGCGGCTCTGGTTATCGGCAGCTTTTATCCTCATCAGTTACTGCCTGGTGCTCACATTTTCCCGCTCCGCCTGGTTGGCTCTCGCTGTTGGCGGGCTGTTCATCTTCCTGGGATATCTTGCGGCAGGTCAAAAACGAGCCGCTGCGACGTTGGGGATGCTGGTCATCACCACCGGGGTTATACTCCTCCCGCTGATCTGGCAGATCGCCCCTTACCTGGGTGCGCGCTTGAATCTTAATGGATCCTTCAAGACCGTACCGCACGAAATTCAATCGCTCGGCGAGCGCACCCTGCTGATCAATGCCGCCAGGCATATCGTCGCCAATCACGCCTGGTTAGGCGTTGGCCTGGGGACAACGCCCATATCCATGCGCCAGGCGTATCCGGATTTTTCTGTCAACTACCAGCCGGCTCATTTCGTCTTGCTGGATGTAGCTGCTGAAACCGGTCTGCTCGGAGCAGTGAGCTACCTTGCCCTCTTGACCGCTCCCTGGCTGGTGCTGGTCAAAAACAGAAAAAAGCTCGTTTTTTCTGCCGAGCTTTGGACAGCTTCTGCGCTGCTGTTGGCAAGCACCGTGATCGGTATGCTGGATTATTACACCTGGTTGCTCGCTCCCGGTCGCTTATGGCAGTGGCTTATTTGGGGTTTGTGGGCAAGTGCATACCATAAAGCTTTCCACAATGGTGAATATGCCTGAGCTTTTCTATATACCCGTGTTGATCTTGTATATTTTCGTCGTCTGCCTGCTTTTTGCCTACGGGGTTAACGCTTACTACCTGACGCACCTGGCTTATAAACTGCATCGCAAAGCGAAAAACCAACCTCCTTTGCCAAACACGATAGACTCTGAAGACTGGCCAGCGGTGACCATCCAATTGCCGCTTTATAACGAGCGCTACGTGGCGGAACGTCTGGTCAGAGCCGCAGCCTCCCTGGATTATCCCCCAGAGCGCTTGCAGATCCAGGTGCTGGACGATTCCACCGATGACACCACCCTGATCCTTCGCCAGGTTGTTTCCCGTCTACAAGCCGCTGGAGTCAACATTCAAATATTTCATCGCAGTAACCGGAATGGCTACAAAGCCGGCGCCTTGAGCGAGGGCTTCGGGCGCTCAAGCGGTGAATTTATCGCCATTTTCGATGCCGATTTTGTTCCCCACAGCGATTTCTTAAAGCGGGTGATCCCTAAATTCGAAGACCCAGGCGTGGCCTTTGTCCAGACCCGTTGGGAGCACTTGAACATGGATTATTCGCTGTTCACCATGCTGCAGTCTTTTACCCTGGATGCATATTTCTTGATCGAGCAGTTTGCCCGCAGCCAGGTCGGATACTGGTTCAATTTCAACGGGACTGCCGGCGTGTGGAGGCGTAAGGCTATCCAGGATGCCGGCGGTTGGAAAGTGGGCACTCTGACCGAGGACCTGGATCTTTCGTACCGCGCCTTCTTGCGCGGCTGGAAAGCCGTGTACGCCTGGGATGTCAGCGTCCCATCCGAGCTGCCGGTAAGCTTTAACGCCTACCGCCGCCAGCAGCATCGCTGGGCGCGCGGAGGCATGGAGTGCGCCATCCGCTTTCTCCCCCTGATCTGGAAAGCTCCCACCTCCCTATCCAAGAAGCTACAAGCCACCTTTCACCTGACCGGCTACCTGGTCCACCTTTTGCTTCTCGCCCTCACCCTTCTATACCCGCTGGTATTGTTTTATTCGCCGCACCTTCATGGTCTCTCCAACCTGTTTGGATTTATTTTCCTGTTCAATATAACTGCCTTGGCGCCCATTACCTATTATTCCGTAGCCCAGCAACAACTTGGCAGGCTGTGGATCAAGAGATTGCCTCTGATCTTATTCGCCTCGACCCTGGTTTCAGGGATGATGATCAACACGCTGCGAGCTACGCTGCAGATCGTGCAGCGCAAGCAGGGTGTATTCGAGCGCACGCCAAAGTATGGCATTGTGCGTAGAAACCAGGATTGGCTGAATGCCCGATATAATCTCAATTTGGATCTGATCGTCAGCGCAGAGCTGGCTTATGCCTGCTTCAACCTCTGGACGGTCTGGTCTGCCCTGGTGCATGGAAACTGGGTGATCGCTTTCTATGCCGCCTTATTTTCCAGCGGATTATTTTTTACCTCTGGCTTCTCAATTGTACAGGCCCTGAGGCGTCGGCAGAGATATCCCAGACGGAATCTAGCTGCAGATACTTCAGGAGATTGAGGCTCGTACTTTCTCAGAATAACTACTCGCAACCATGCAGGTATTGACTTCTCCATCCATCTCGCTATCCGACGTCTGGCGCCTGTCGCCGCTGGAGAATGCTATCTATGAGACGGTAGCCTATGCAGATGTATTCGACTACCCTTTGACCAGCCTCCAGATTCACCGCTACCTGCATGAGCAGCCAGCAGATCCTGATGAAATCCGCCAGGTCCTTTTGAAGGGAAATCTCGTCCCCGGCTATCTCAACCTCTGCGCTGGTTTTGTTGTCCTGGTAGGCAGAGAGCATCTGGTGAGCAGGCGGCTTCGCGGGATCGGGCTGGCCGCGCGCCTGTATCCCTATGCAGTGCATTACGGGCGGCTATTGGGCGAGCTGCCCTTCGTCCGCATGGTAGCCCTGACCGGCTCGCTGGCTATGGGAAACGCCTCTGGGAACATGGATTTCGATTATTTCATTCTGGCAGAAAATGGCCGCGTTTGGACGTGCCGGGCTTTCAGCCTGCTGCTGGCGCGGGTTGCCAGGTTGCATGGATTTTCGATCTGCCCCAACTTTATCATCTCGAAAAATCGGATGATCCTTCAACGCAGGGATATTTACACCGCCCACGAGCTCACCCAGATGATTCCTCTGTCAGGGTTTGCCCTGTACAGGGAGCTGCGCCAGTTGAACTCATGGAGCAATGAATTTTTACCCAACTCTCATGGCCCACCACTGGACACATATCCCCTATCCACCGCTCTAAGCCCGGGTAGAATACCGCCTCTGGCCCAAAAAACCGGCGAGCGGCTCTTGCACACCCGGCTCGGCGAGGGGCTGGAGAGATGGGAGATGAACCGTAAGATACGTAAACTCACCCGGATCAACTCCAGCTCCATCGAGATTCATTTCTCCGCCGATTGGTGCCAGGGTCATTTCGACCGCCATGGAGAGCGGACGCTCACCGCTTTTCGCCGCCGTCTTGAAAACCTGGCACATCTCCACGGGGAATAGCGATGAGTGACATTCTGTTGGGACACAGTTTCTTTCTGCGCTTCGAGCCGAAATTGTGGCTGGCCAGGCAGCCTTACCCGCCGTTGGGCACTCTGTATGCAGCCGCTTACCTGCGTTCCCGGGGTTACCCGGTGGCTGTATTCGATGCGATGCTGGCCGAATCTGAGGCTGAGTGGCTGGCAGCCCTGAAATATCACCAGCCGCGTTTTGCCGTCCTTTACGAAGATAATTTCAATTATCTCTCAAAAATGTGCCTTCTCAGAGTGCGCCAGGCTGCTTTTGAAATGATCCGTCTGGCGAAAGATGCTGGCTGCACGGTGATCGTGGCTGGATCGGACGCCAGCGACCATGCCCATCTATACTTACAGCAGGGCTGTGATTACGTCTTGATCGGAGAGGGGGAATTCACCCTGGTTGACCTGCTAGACCGCCTACATGAGAAGACCGATACTCCGCTCCAGGATATACCCGGACTGGCATTTCAGCGCGATAAATTATCCGCCACCGCCTCAGCCGGCTTAGAAATCCTCCACACTCATCGCCGGCCCGATATCAAAGATCTCGACGCCCTGCCTTTTCCAGCCTGGGACCTGGTGGAGATCTCTCGCTACCAGGAGATTTGGCGCCGGCACCATGGCTTCTTTTCCATAAATCTGGTCTCGACCCGCGGTTGCCCGTTCCACTGTAACTGGTGCGCCAAGCCCATCTGGGGGCAGCGCTATAACCTGCGCAGCCCTGAGAATGTGGTTGCGGAGATGGAGTATCTACGCGCCCGCTTCCAGCCGGATCATATCTGGTTTGCCGACGATATCTTCGGCTTAAAACCCGGCTGGTTGCCCCGCTTCGCGGAGCTTGTGCAGGAGCGGGGCGTGACGATTCCTTACAAGTGCCTCAACCGTGCAGACCTCTTGCTGCGCCCAGGCGAGATCGATTCGCTCAGCCGTTCCGGAGCTCAAATAGTGTGGATTGGAGCCGAGTCCGGCTCTCAAAAGGTCCTCGACGCGATGGAGAAGGGAACCCGCGTCGAGCAAATCCACGCCGCAACTTATCAACTGCACCAGGCGGGCATCCAGGTGGGTTTCTTTCTCCAATTTGGATATCCTGGTGAAACCTGGAGGGATATCCGCAAAACTATTCGGATGGTCCGCGAATGCCAGCCGGACGATATCGGTATTTCGGTCTCTTACCCACTGCCAGGGACCCCCTTTTACGAACGCGTCAGGCAGGGGTTAAGCGCCAGGCGCAACTGGTTCACTTCGGATGACCTGGCCATGCTTTACCAGGGCCCCTATACAACCACTTTCTACCGCCATTTGCACACCGTTCTCCACAAATTGCACCGAGCGCGCAAAATCGGGAATAATTTAAAGCCGCTGGTATTCAGACCGGCTGGCTGGAACCGCCTCCATCTCCGCCAGGCAGCCAGGCTGCTCGCCATTGTGCTCAGCTTACCCATCGATATCCTGCGCTTGCGCTTTTTGAGACAGCGGAAAAACCGTCTTCACCTGCCGCTCATTAGTCCGGCTCTCACCCAAGAACAGGCTGGCCGGCCGACTCCTCAATTAAAGTAAGCCCGATGGCGGATAATGACTGCCTGCACTTCCAATTTGTTTGCCCGCGCTGCAAATCGCCCCTGCGCTGGGTTGGTCTCGATAAGCTGCTTTGCGTTAACAGGTCTGGCTGCTCGAGTGCAGGGACGATATTCCCCCGCTCCGTGGGCATCTGGCGGTTTCTCTTGCCTGAAAGATCAACCCATTATGCCCAATTCATCCGCGATTACGAGCACATTCGCCGTATGGAAGGTCGCGGCAGCTCGGACCCGGCGTATTACCGGGCTCTTCCCTTTGCGCCTGCAGCCAGCCCTTTCTACAGCGATTGGCGCATGCGCGCCCGTAGTTATATGACATTCCTGGCCCAAATCCTGGAGCCGGTTGAACGCCGGGCTGCTCAACCTCTGAATATCCTCGACTTGGGCGCTGGAAACTGCTGGCTGTCTAACCGCCTTTGCCAGCGCAATCACTGCCTGACAGCCGTGGACCTGATCGTAAATTCGTTTGATGGCCTGGGCGCTTACATTCATTATGATCGACCTTTCCTGCCCCTGCAGGCTGAATTCGAATACCTGCCGCTGGCTGAGAGGCAGTACGACCTGGCGATATTCAACGCCTCTCTGCATTACGCCGAGCATTACGACTCTGTACTCGCTGAGGTCCTGAGAGTGCTCAAGCCAGGCGGTCTGTTAGTGATCATGGATACGCCTTTCTACCTTGAACCGGCGAGCGGCGAGCAAATGGTGAGAGAAAGGTCGAGCCAGTTCCAGCAGACTTATGGCACCGCTTCGAACAGCCTGGCGAGTGAGAACTTCCTAACTCCTGCCAGGCTGGCCGACATGTCCGCCGCGTTCGAGCTGCGCTGGGAAATGGTACACCCCCGGCTCAGTCTGAGGGAGGCGCTAAAGCGCCGGGTTTCCGGTTGGCGAGCGCGCCGCGAGCCAGCTCGCTTCCCGCTGGTGTGGGCGCTTAAGCTCCGGCAGTTGGGCGAGGCAGGGTGAAAACGTATGTCTTTCACCATTCAGGAGCTCGATCTACGTCCCCCAATCCCTCAGGTAGAGAAAGTCGTACCCAATCGTCCGGTTGGACAGCTTCGCAATAGGGGGCAGCACCCGCTTGAAATGGTTGCGCCGTACGCGATCTACAACCTTGCTGACGAAGTCCTCGGCAAACCCTGCCTGGGTGCAATCTTCCGGCGTATAGCGCTGGTCCACCAGCAGGTAGAGCAATCGATCCACTTCTGCATAAGTGAACCCCAGCTCGCCTTCATCGGTCTGCCCGGCCCAGAGATCAGCGGTAGGCGGTTTCTGAATGATCTCCTCGGGGAGGCCTACCGCCCGCGCGAGCTGGCGTACCTGAGTCTTGTACAGGTCGCCCAGGGGGTTGAGCGCGCAGGCCGAGTCGCCGTATAAAGTCGTGTAACCGAGCAGGATTTCGGTTTTATTACCCGTCCCCACCACCAGCCCACCAAAAACCTCGGATTGGTCGTACACCACGATCATGCGCGCCCGCGCCATGATGTTGCCGCGCCGTATCTGGCTGGCATCTGTAAAGTGCTCCAGAATTGGCTCCACGATCTCAGTGATACTAATGGTAACGGCTTGCACGCCGAGCAGGTCGATCACAGCCTGGGCGTGTTCGAGCGAATCCGGTGATGAGGATTTGTACGGCAGCCGCACCGCCAGGATGTTGTCTGCGCCCAGCGCCTCGACTGCCAGGTAGCAGGAGAGCGAGGAGTCTACGCCTCCGGAGAGCGGTATAACAGCCCGGGAAAATCCTGCGCGGGTAGTTTCGCTGCGGATGAAACCGACCAGGATCTTGCGCGCCAGATCGGTATTGATGCTTAAATCAATCATGGCTTCACCTGTGCCCACGGTTGGAATCGTTCAGGATGCGGGTCAGCTCTCGCAGGGTCAGGGCGGTGCGTTCGTCGCGCAATAGCGGCAATCGGGCCCGGGTGCGGTGTAGCTGGTTGAGATCGATCTCGCCGATCACCAGGGCCTCTTCGTGGTAAGGCCCTTTAGCGAGCAGCTCGCCGTTGGGGTCGTAGATCGTCGAGCCGCCCCAGAAATTGAGCCCGTCTTCAAATCCGCTGCGGTTGGCGTGCGCCACAAAGGTGGTGTACAGGCTGGCATAAGCCCGATTGATGTGCTCCACCCAACGGGCGGACTCCAACTGCGCTTCCGTGCCCAGGCCGCGACCCGGTGAAGCCGATGTAAACAGCATCATATCCGCGCCATCCAGCCAAAGCAAATGCGGCGGCGATGCATGCCAGAAATCCTCGCAGATCAGCACGCCGAGGCGCCCAAAACGGGTATCGAAAGCGCGCACCGCGTCGCCCCAGGCGAAGAAGCGACCCTCGTCAAACAAACCGTAAGTGGGCAGATATACCTTGTGGTGCACGTGCAGGATCTGACCTCTAGATATATAGGCAGCGGCGATATAAAAGCGATGGCGAGCATCCTCATCCACAAAGCCTACCACCATATCCAAGCCTTTAGCCGCCTCTAGCAGTCGGCGGAACACCGGCTCGTCCGAGGAGGGACGACGGGCGACAGCAGGGGTCAGGTCTTGCAGCACATAGCCGGTGAGCGAGAGCTCGGGGAAAAGCAGGAGATCCACGCCCGCGGCGCGCGCCTGACGAATATACTCGAGATGTATTTCGAGATTGGCGTGCACATCTCCCAGGTGGGTGTTGATTTGAGCGAGGGCGAGGGTCAGGCGCATCTTTTCTCCAGCGGGGTGCAGCTATATTATACCCATTTGATGTATAATGATCATGAGCATCCGGTGTGGTGTCCTCCGGGTAGGTGTATTTATTCGCCCTTTTATCCCTACCCGGCTTGAGAGCGCGGAAGATAACTGCATGTTGGAAACCCTTCTCAACCCCAATTTCGCTTACCTGTTCCTGGTAGCGGGATTTTTTCTGACGATCCTGGCAATGCTGGCGCCCGGGACTGGCTTCCTCGAAATCAGCGCTCTGTTTTCCTTCATCTTTGCCGGCTGGGCGGTTTACAACTTGCAAATCAACTACTGGGCCCTGGTCATCCTGCTACTGGGAGTGCTTCCTTTCTTGTACGCTGTGCGCAGGTCAGGTCAGTACATTTACCTTGGATTGGCGATCCTGGCGCTGGTGATCGGCTCGGCTTTTCTATTCCGCGGCGAGGCGTGGTGGCAGCCGGCGGTAAATCCCGCTCTGGCTTCCGTCGTATCCATCCTGACAGGCGGGTTCATGTGGATCATCGTCCGCAAGACGATCGAAGCCAGTTTGAGCCGTCCATCCCACGACCTCGAAGCCTTGCTGGGATTGATCGGCGAAGCCAAAACCGAGATCCACGAGGAAGGTTCTCTGCAGGTAGCGGGGGAGTTGTGGTCAGCGACTAGCCAGGCGCCTATACCCGCCGGGGAGCGTGCTCGGGTAGTTGGGCGGGAAGGCCTCATGTTACATGTAGAGATCGTTCCGGATAAGAAAGATGAGCCGGAAGCATGACACACGTATATCTTTCTAGCAAATCTCACCATCCAAATCAGCCATTTATACTTTCAGGAGGAGGTAAATCATGGACCCAACAATCTTAGCTTGCCTGCTCGGCGCAGTTATCCTGATCGTGTTGCTCTTTATTGCCAGCGCGATCCGGATCGTGCCCGAATACCAGCGCCTGGTCGTATTTCGCTTGGGTCGCTGCGTCGGCGCGAAAGGACCGGGGATCATTCTCCTGATCCCCATCATTGACCGCGGCGTGCGTGCTGACCTGCGTGAACAGGTGCGCGAAATCCCACACCAAACCTCGATCACCAAGGACAACGCAGCCATTTCGGTGGACTTCATCTGGTACTACAAGGTGCTCGATCCGACGGAGAGCGTACTGCAGGTGGGTAACTTCGAAGCTGCAGCGCAGGGTATGGCGACTACCACGCTGCGGGCGGTCATTGGCGGCATCCCGCTGGATGACGTGCTCTCCGAGCGCGAGCGCATCAACGTTCAGCTACGCACCCGGCTGGACGAAGTGACCGAACGCTGGGGGGTGAAGGTGACCAACGTTGAAATCCGCGAGATCATCCCGCCGCGGGAAATCCTGGATGCGATGAACCGCCAGATGTCGGCGGAGCGCAACCGGCGTGCCGTGGTGACCGAGTCGACGGGGCAGCGCGAGGCGGCGATCAACGTGGCGGAGGGCGAAAAGCAAGCCGCCATTTTACGCGCCGAGGGTGATCGGCAGTCCAATATCCAGCGCGCCGAGGGCGATAAACAAGCCCAGCTCCTGCGCGCCGAAGGCTTTTCAGCCGCGCTGGAGAAAATCTTCGCCATCGCTCAAACGATCGATTCGAAGACCATGACGCTGCAGTACTTCGAAGCGCTCAAGAATATCGGCGCAAGCCCTTCGACCAAGTACATCTTCCCGATGGAATTCACCAGCCTGCTGGGCGACTTCGTCAAAGGGCGAGGAGAGAGCTGAGCGAAGGAGTAAACATCGCGGCGGCTACCTGGCACGATTTGCTGAGCGTGCGCCAGCTCGAGCGGGTGTGCTTCCCGCGCGACGCCTGGCCGCTGCTGGACGTGATCGGCGTGCTGACCCTGCCGAACGTCATCCGCCTGAAAGCCAGCCTGAACGGCGGGATGGTCGGTTTCATCGCCGCCGACGTGCGCACCCGCCAGGACCTTGCCTGGGTGGCGACGATCGGCGTGCTGCCCGAATACCGGCGAGGCAGCATTGGCAGCGCGCTGTTAAGAGCCAGCGAGGAGCGCCTTACGGTGGGCAGGCTGCGGCTGAGCGTGCGCGCCTCGAATCAGGCCGCGCTGGCGCTGTATCGGCGCTTTCAGTTCCAGCAGGTGGAGGTCTGGCCGCGCTACTATCACGACGGAGAAGACGCACTGGTGCTGGAAAAACTCGCACATCGGGTCAGGTAGCCTCTGCCACCCATCCAGGGAGTGTGATGCATGCCCATCCCCCCTCGCCTGCGTCCCGGTAACACCATCGGGATTATTACACCTTCCGCTCCAATCTCTTCGTCTCCTTCCCCGGAACCCAGGCAGGAACTGGAGAGAGGCATGAAGTTCTTACAAGACCTCGGCTTCAAAGTCGTGTTAGCCGAGCATGCCCTGAAAGAAGATGGTTACTCTGCGGGAACAGCACAGGAGCGGGCAGCTGACATCAACGCCATGTTCGCCGACCAGAATGTGCGCGCGATCCTCGCTTCCCACGGTGGAACCACGGTCAATTCCTGTCTCCCATTTTTGGACTGGAAGACTATTCGCGAAAACCCAAAGGTCCTCATGGGGTTCAGCGATCTCACCGTGCTTCTGCTGGCAGTCCACACGATGACCGGGTTGGTCACCTTTCATGGCAACATGGTCATGTGGCACTTCGGTATGAATCCGACCGAGTATGACTGGGGAGAATTCATGGAACGGTTGGTTCACGCCAGAATTGGTGTTATTCAGAAGAATTCGGAGTGGAGGACGATCCGTGGAAAGGGGAGGGTGGAGGGGCGATTATTTGGCGGGCACATCGGGCAGTTGTCCCTGCTGTTTGGGACACCATACTGGCCTGATTTTGAGGAGTCTATCCTGTTTTTGGAGTTCACCGAGTATGAACCGGCGGCTCTGGACGCCCGCTTTCAGCAGTTGAAGCAGATGGGGGTATTCGAAAAAGTGCGTGGGGCAATTATCGGACACATTCAGGGAGCACCGCAGGAAAAGGCTTACCAGGCTGAGAATATTCTAAACAAGGTGACTGAAAATTTTGATTTCCCCATCCTGAAAACCGATGACTTTGGTCACCTTTGCCCCAACACAGTCCTTCCCGTTGGTGTGCGTGCCAGGCTGGATGCGGATAGTGCGGAGCTGGCAATCCTGGAGCCATGCGTGCTATAGCTCGTCGCAAACAAATCAGTCCCGATCAAGAACTCATGAAATTATGCTACCGAAAAAACCCCCACAAGCCAAGAAAATCCACGTGCCCGTCGCCGGGAATGACCTGCTCGAAAAGGCGCTGGAGAACATCAATAACAATGTCGAGGTCACCACGCTGTGGAGGGTGATCAACGTCAACGCCATCGACCGCCTGGGGATGAGCGATCATGGTCCCGTGCACGTGCAGATCGTCACCAACATCGCCCTGCGGCTGACCCGCATCCTGCTGAAGCACGGGGTCGAGATGTCGATCACGACCTATTTCAACCTCTCGGAGCGCTATGCCGAGCTGGTCGTGCTCCTGGCCAGCCTGTTCCACGACCTGGGCATGTCCATCAGCCGCGAGGGGCACGAGGAGTTCAGCCTCTTCCTGGCGAATGACCTTTTGCATAAAATCCTGGATTTTTTGCCGGTGGAGGAGCGAACGATCGTGACCTCGGAGGTCCTGCACGCCATCATCGCCCATCGCAGCAATGGGAAGCCCAACACTATCGAAGCCGGCATCATGCGGGTTGCCGACGCATTGGATATGAGCGAGGGGCGCTCGCGCATCCCTTACGAAGCCGGGAATGTGGACATCTATTCGGTATCAGCAGCGGCCATCGATAAGGTCGAGATCCTGGAAGGCGAAGAAAAGCCCATCCAGATCCATATCCTGATGAACAATTCTGCCGGGCTGTTCCAGGTGGACGAGTTGCTCAAGAGGAAGCTGATCGGTTCCGGGATCGAAAAGCACGTCAAGATCAGGGCTTTAATCGCCAGGAGGAGAGAGAAAAGGCTGGTGAAGGAATTCGAGATCCAAAGTCATTAAAGTGCAAATAACCGATTGCTTTATTTGCACTTTGGGTATAAAATGACAACAGAAGATATCCTTATTTGCGGATTTTACCCCGATGGATCCCACCGATTTTTCCAGCGCAGCTCCTGGGCGCGTACTGCGTACACCCAA
>DATEDC010000238.1:0-5490 GCA_035286585.1 Anaerolineales bacterium | reverse complement strand
AACACTTGGCACTTGACACGTGGCACATGACACTTGACTCGTGGCACTTGACACTTCTCCCCCTGCGACCTTGCGTTAAGTTCTTTTTCCCCCATCACCACTTATCCATCTCCTCCCTCAACCTCCTCAGCTCGCCCCGCAGCCTCAACAGCCTCACCAGCCGGTAGTTCACCCGGCAGACCACCTTGATCAGCCTCCTTCGCTCCGCCGGGTCCCGAGACTGCTCCCGCAGCGCCCCCGCTCGCTCCGCCACGATCTGGCAGCGCTCGAGCTCCCGCTCTATCCCTCGCAGGCGCACGCCTTGCGCCTCCAGCTCCTCCAGTTCCGGCAGAGTTTTCGCGTACAGCCCGTGCTGCGTCTCGGCCCGCCACGGTCCGCGCCCTGGCGTCTCGCCCCTCTCTCGCTGGGGTCGTTGCCCCGCTCGCAGCCTTGCCCGCGGCTTTGCGCTCAGCCGCCGCAGGCACACCCCCATGTTCTTGTTCTTTTGCCTGCCTTGCCTGGCGCGGATCTCTTCCGCCGGCCATCCCGCCTCCTGCATGCGCATCACCGCTGTGTGCCGCAGCGTGTGGAAAGTGATCTCCTCCCTCTTCAAGCCTGCCCAGCCCGCGTACAGCTTCAGCAGGCGGCGCGCCTGGGCGCTCGAGAGCGGTCTTTCCCCCGCCCAGTCCTCCCGCCTGTCCTGCGCTTCCCGCACCAGCGGCTGGCGGCTCGGCGCGAAGACGTGCTCCTCGGCGCCGATCACCTCCAGCCTGCCGCACGCCGCCAGCCCCTCCCGGATCGCCCTCATCGCTTCCCTCGGCAGCCATGCCCGGCGTGTCTTTCCTCTCGACGTAAACCGCATCTGCCATCTTCCCCCCTCCTCCTCCAGTTCGCCCCACTTCAGCCGCAGCAGGTCCCCCGGCCGGCACCCGCTGCGCAGCAGCGTCAAAAAGAAGGCGTAATCCCGTTTGCCCGTCGGCGAGGGGTCGCTGCGGATTGTTTTTAAAAGCGCCCTCTCCTCCGCCGGGCTCAAAATATTCGCCTTCTCGTAAGCCCTGGCTTTCGGCCTGCTCGCCGCGGCTGCCGGGTTGAAGCCCTCCCCCTCCTCCGCCTCGATCCCCTCTCGCTGGCAGAACTCCTGGGTGAACTCGTAAAACTTGGAGATGCTCCTCAATCGCCAGCCGATCGTGCCCGCCTGCCGCCCCTGCTCGCTCAGCCATTCCACGTACCCCGTCACCATTTCAGTAGTAACCTGCCACGGCAGCGCCTGGGTGAACCCAATGAACTCCTTCCACGTGTTCCGCCCCCTCCGCTTGTCCTGGACGCTGCCCCTTGCTCGCCGCTCCTCCAGCCAGCAGGCGAACGCCTGCCCCCAGCGCTCCAGCCGTTCCTTATCCCCCGCGGCGGAGAGCCCGGTGCCCTCCAGCAGCCGGGCGAGCTCCAAATCATCCGTTTGCTTTTCGTCGCTCATCTGCAATCACCTCCCCCTTGAATCTAGCACAAATATTCTAGAAACACAATCCCCCATTTTTTTACACCGAGCGGACGCTGAGCTTGTCGAAGCGGAAGTCGAAGTGCGAAACCAACGTACTGAGCGGAGGGGCGTTAGCCCCGTAGTCGAAGTACAAATCGCGGCCACAAAAAACCCAAAATTCACCCCCCGGCGGATTTCCAACCTGGCGCAGGCCAGGTTTCGTGCTCACGGAGGTGCATTTTCGACGTGCACACGTTGGTGTATTATCAACGTGCACTTGTAGGTGCAGCTTTAGCTGCCTCCCACCGGAACACTTGGCACTTGACACCGAAACACTTGACACGTGGCACTTGACACTTCTTCCCCTGCGCCTTTGCACCTTCGCGTCTCTGCGTTGGGTTCTTTCATCACTGTCTCACGGCCCACCCAGCACCAGCGGCAGGAACGACCTCTCCGTGATCCCCATCAGCGCTTCCAACGACCCCAGGGCGTCGGCCCGCCCCCAGCCGTAGGTGTTGTTGGGGATCTGCGTACCGGGCACACCCCCGCAGTTTTGCGCCGTGGTGCGCGGCAGCGCCCCGCTCTCGATCAGGCTTTCGAGCCTGTCGACGTCCCCGCGCAGCGCCGGGTCGGCGGAGATCAGCAGCGCGGCCAGCCCGGCGACGTGCGGCGCGGCCATGCTGGTGCCGCTGAGTATCGCATAGCCGCCATTGCGCACGCTGGAGCGGACGTTCACGCCCGGCGCCGAGATGTCCGGCTTCAGCCGGTTGCTGTCATCGATCGTCACCGGCCCGCGGCTGCTGAAGCTGGCGATCAGGTCCGTGCTGTTCGTTGCGCCTACGCTGAAGGAGGCCTCGTAGATGGCAGCCGGGTCGCTGATCGACGAGCACCCCAGAAAGCCGCTGTTTCCCGCCGCGTGCACCGTCAGGATGCCCGCCGCGCGCACGTTGTTCACCACCGCGAGCAGGGCGTTCGGGTCGCTGCAGCCCTCGCTGGGCGGGCAGCTCCACGAGTTGTTGATCACGTCCGGGGCCAGGTCGGGGCGCGGGTTATTTCCATTCAAATCAGTAGGGGCGATGAACCATTGGTAGCACTCGCTGTAGCTGGCTGGCGTGCCCACCCCCTGGTCCATGTTGCGGCAGCCGATCCAGCGCGCTCCCGGCGCCATGCCGATCTGGTTGCTCCCGCCGTTGGCGCCGCCACCGGCGCCCACCATCGTCCCCATGGTGTGCGTGCCGTGGTTGTGGTCGTCACACGGCACGGGCGAGTCAGGCCCGCAGACCCCGCCGCCGCTGTGGATCGCGTCGTGCCAGTGGTAGTTGTGGTCGGCGCTTGCCCCATCCCAGCCGCGGTACTGGTTTACCAGCGCCGGGTGGTCCCAATCGTAGCCGGTGTCCTGCCCGCCGACCACCGCCCCCTGCCCGCTGTAGCCGAGGGCCCACAGGTTATCGGCGTTGACCTTCAGGATGTTCCACTCGATTGCATCCGCTGCCAGGCTCTGTTCAGCCGCGGGGTGGCGGGCTGGCTCATCCAGGCGCACGGCAGGGTTGGCGAAGATGTGGGCCACGTCCTGGCGGGCTGCCAGCGCCTGGATCAGCTTTATATCCCCGCGCGCCCAGATCATGTTGGCTACCCAGAAGGGCTGGTGGGCTACGCCATGCGCCTCCAGGACCGCCAGTACTGGCGCTTGCGTGCGTTTGGCGGTCGCGCTGAGCTGCTCGAAGACGTACTGCCCTTTTTCACCCTTCGTCTTCAACCCGCTTGCCCCGCTCAGGTCGGCCTGCTCGCTCAGGAAGACGAGGAACTCGCTCTCCACCTGCGAAGCGGTGCTCTGCACCCAGGGATCGACTTTGGCCTGCCAGGCGGTGGGCGAGGCGAGCGAGGCGCTCCCGCCTGCGGCGAAGACCGCCGCCAGCAGGAGCATTGTGCCAAATTTATTCCATGCAGCATAAAACCCGATTTGTCTCAACTTTAACCCGCGTGCATACCGCCAGCTTCCTTTTTCGATGCCCTCATCCGCTCAATCCGTTGCATCATCCGTTGCTAGCCATCCGCTCAATCCGTTCTCAAAATCCGTTGCCAGCCATCCGTTGCCAGCCATCCGCTCAATCCGTTCTCAAAATCCGTTGCCAGCCTTCCTCTTTCAGCGTTTTCCCGCGCTCGTCCGCATCCTATCCGAAGGGAGAATTTCTATCTACGCCTCCCCCGCCAGCGCCTTGACCAGCTCGCGGCAGAACGCGGGGATGTCTTCAACCACCCGCCCCCACACCTGGTTGCCATCGCGGAACGCGGGTTCATCCACCCAGACGCCCCCGGCGTTGACCAGGTCATCCTTGATGCCCTTGGAGCCGGTCACCCGGTGGCCGGCGACGACTCCCGCCGAGATCAGCACCGATCCCGCGTGGCAGATCGCCGCCAGGATCTTGCCCTGCTCCTGCACGCCGCGCACCAGCTCCAGCACCGCCGGGTAGCGGCGCAGCTTGTCCGGCGCCCAGCCCCCGGGGACCACCAGCCCGTCGAAGTCATCCGCCGATACCTGGTTGGCGACGGTGTCGGGTTTGGCTTCCAGGCAGTGTTTGCCGCGGTAGCTGGCTTTGCTCCCCGTGCCCACCACCGTCACCCGCGCCCCCTCTTCCCGCAGGCGCATCACCGGCACCCAGAATTCCAGGTCTTCGAAGCCCTCCTCCACCAGGTAGGCGATGTGTTTGTTCGCGAGTTTCATGAGTGTGCTCCTTTTTTGCTTGAAAGGTCATTGGGAGGAGTTCGCTCAGGCTTCGACTACGGGCAAAGCATGTCCTGAATGCAGTGAAGGAAACGCCCTCCGCTCAGCCATTTGGATAGCCTCCCTGAGCGGATCCCGAGCGCCTGCGCTGAGCGGATCCCGAGCGCCTGCGCTGAGCGGATCCCGAGCGCCTGCGCTGAGCGAAGCCGAAGCGCCTGCGCTGAGCGAAGCCGAAGCGGAGCGAGGGAGAAGTCGAAGGGAGCGAGTGAAATGCGTAGGGCGCTGCGGAGTTACCCGAGGTGACATACAATATGTGTGATCCAACTTGTGCGAATAGGTGATCGAGACATCGCATCAAAGGAACCTGCCAGGTCTGTTCATCACAGTCTCAACAGCAGCTTCATTTCAGGCCAGATGAAGGGCAGGGCCCCCAGTGCGCCGATACCGGCCGCGCCCAGGGCGAGGGGGATGCCGGGCAGAGGCAGCTGCATTGCGCCAAGGGCGAGTAAGGCGGCGACGGCAGAGCCGGCCAGGGCGCGCCTCAGTGTCCCGCCCACCGCCAGCCGGCCCGGGAAGCAGCGTTTGAGCAGGTACCACAACAAAAGCGCTTCAAATGTAAATGCCAGGGCATTGGCCAGGCCGAAGCCGGGCGCTCCCAGCCTCGGGCTCAGCATGGCAGCCGCCAGGATATAGATCGCTGCCAGCAGAATGTAAGTGATCAGGGGTGTATACGCGTCTTGTTGGGCGTAAAACGCCCGCATCGACACCTCGAGCAGGGAGTGGCCGACCAGTCCAACTAAAAATGCACGCGCCGTCCAGGTCACCAGCTCCAACCCGGCGTCCTCGAAGCCCAGCAGGCTTACGAAAGGCCGCACGACGACCATCAGCAATACGGCCGTGGGGATGGTCAGCGCCAGGATGGCCCGCAGGGCGCGCTGGAGCGACTCGGGGAACTCGCTGCCAGAGCCGGGCAGCGGGAATTTGAGTGCCCTGGGCAGCAGGGCGAGGCCGAGTGCAGCCAGCAGCAGGCCCTTGACCGCCCAGAGCTGCTGGTTTGTCTCGGGCGCGATGGGGCCCAGGAAAACCAGGTCTTCGCCTCGCACCCCCATGATCAGCGCCAGGGCGAACGGCAGGCCCCAGCGCAGCCAGCGTTGCAGAGGGGGGCGGATCCCGCTGTGCCCGCCGCGCGCCGCCTGCTCGGATAAGGTGGGTAAGAACGCGGTGCCGATCGTCGTGCCGATGACCGTCTCGGGGAACTGCATGATCAGCCAGCCGTAGACCAGGGCGGTCACTGTGCCGGTGCTGAGGAAGGAAG
>DATEDC010000237.1:0-6888 GCA_035286585.1 Anaerolineales bacterium | reverse complement strand
GCCCCCGCCTCCAATTCCTGGCGACCGAAAGCATCCCGGTCGATATCGCCTTTGAACCAAATCGTGAATGGCTGGCAGCCAGCTTCCGCTCCGAAAGAGAAGGAGGCAGCTTTGCAGGCGGTTTTCAGCTCTGGCGTATGCCTGCATTTACCGGCCTCGGACCGTTGGTGCGCACAGAGCAGGCTGCGGGCGATTTAGAATTTTCTTTCACCGGGGAGCAGTTGGCGGTCGTCTTCACCAGCCAGCTCGAAGATGAAAACCAGGTCAAAATCTGGAATACAAGCACCTGGGAGATCACCCGCACGCTGATGACGGGGCTGGTTCAGAGGATCGCCTACGCCTCGGATGGGAATTTGCTGGCCACCTCGCCGGACCGCTATGCCGTGAAAATCTGGCAAACCCGAGACGGCAGGGAGCGATTTACACTGTACACCTCCTTCACGGGAGCGGTCAACTGCCTGGCTTTCTCTCCGGATGGCTCGCTGCTCGCCAGTGGTCATTACGATGGCTCCATCCGCATCTGGGACACCGCCAAAGGCGAATTGATCCGCACCATCGATACCGGCAGTGTGGTCGAAAGCCTTGCCTTCAGCCCGGATGGCACCCTCCTGGCTTCTGGAGGCGGCTACCAGGATAACCTGCTCAGGCTCTGGGATCTCCAAAGCGGTCTGTTATTGCACGCCCTTGCCGGGCACACCCACAGCGTCGACAGCCTGGCGTTCTCGCCCAATGGTCAAATATTGGCCTCCGGCTCATACGATGGCGCTGTTCGCCTTTGGGGGATACGTCCCTAAGATACCTTTTTAGCAGAAGCCCCGCGCCCGGCCTGGGTGGGATACACCTGCGCCATTCGTCCGGTTTGCGCCTGGTATTTGCTCTGCAATTCGCTCACAAATCTCCCCACCTCTGCCTCTTCCACCAGGTTCACCGTACAACCCCCAAACCCAGCGCCGGTCAGCCTGGCTCCCAGGCAGCCCGGGAGACGGCGGGCAATTTCCACCAGGGCGTCCAGCTCCGGCGTGCTCACCTCGTACAAGTCCCGCAGGCTTGCGTGGCTGGAGAACATTAACGCCCCGAATGCCTGGGCGTCCGCGCGGCCCAGCGCGCTGGCTGCAGTTTCGACTCGGGCGATCTCCTTGACTACGTGCTCTGCTCGGCGCCTGATGACCGCTGGCAGAAAATCTCTATAGGCTGCAAACTCAATCGGCGATATGTCTCGCAGCGCGCTGATATGGGGGAGATGCTGCTTGAGTATTTCTACAGCTTTCTCGCAGCTCGCTCTTCTTTCATTATACGCCGAACTGGATAGGCTCCTGCGCACGCCTGAATCGGCGATAACGATGGCATAACCTGCCGGCAGGGGCACTGCCCGCCATGCAAGGCTGCGGGTATCGAAGTACAGCGTATGACCCTCCACACCGCAGGCGCTGGCAAACTGGTCCATCAAGCCGCAGGCGACGCCGACATATTCATTCTCAGCTCTCTGGCACAGGCGCGCCAGTTCCAATGGATCGATTCTCCACCCGCCCGCTGCTTGCCAGAGCACGGCAAAACCCACCTCAACCGCCGCAGAGGAGCTCAGACCTGCGCCGATGGGTATATCGGAGGTATAGGCAACTGACATACTGGCGAGCTCCAGCCCGGCCTGCCGGAGGGCCCAGGCGACGCCTGCCGGGTACAGCGCCCAACCTGGCAGCGGCCTGCCATCTGTATCCAGCCTGGCATCCACATCTGCCAGTCGGAACGAAACCTGCTCGTCCAGGTCGAGCGCAAACAGAACCGTTATCCCCGCCATTCCAGGGGCTGCAGCCAGCTTCACTTCTTGCTCCAGCGACATCGGCAGAACGATCCCATCGTTGTAATCCACGTGTTCACCCAGTAAGTTCACCCTGCCGGGCGCTCGCCCCAGGTAGATGGGTTTCAGCTCTGTTCGCTCGGCAAATACGGTTTCGAGTTCCATGCTTTATAGCTATTTCACCCACAAAGCGATCAAATTCCCCAGGATCACCACGCCCAACAGCCCCCAGGTCATGCTATCCAGGTCTCGCCGGACAGAATAATACAGCAAGACTGGCGGCAATGTCATCAGACAAAACGCCATCAGGTGGGCTTCATACCCATGCTTTTTCAACCACTGCAAGGGTGCGCGTATTGTTTTTTTTTCTCCCGATCAGCGCTCCAGCCAGACGCCGCCAATCGTCAGCAGGCTGATCAGCAGGACCAATAGGCCTGTATAAAGGGATAGTTTACGCATCACTTCACCCTCTCGCCCTGCCATGCCGGCGGTGCTGGCGCCGACGACCACCTTGGTAGGCGCCATCAGCGAAGCGAGCGCCGCCCCGGCGGTTTGCCCGGCGAGGATGATCGCCGCGCTGTATCCCAGAAACTCGGCAGTGTGCAGTTGAAGCGCTCCGAAGACCACATTCGAGTTGGTATTGCTGCCGGTCATAAAGGCTCCCAAAGCTCCGATCCAGGGAGCCATGAAGGGGAAAAGGGAACCCATGCCGCTGGCCAGGCCGCGCGCCAGGGTATCGGTCATCCCGGCGTGCTCCATAATCACAGCCATCGTCACCATAGAGATGATGCTGACACTCGAGGCGAGCACCCGGCGTAAAGTCCCATTCAGGATGCGCTTTACCGAGCCCGTGGCGTACAGGCCAGCCCGGCGATAGACCAGATACGCCAGCCCGGAAGCGTACACCAATACTGTCCCTGTGTGGCCGAAAAGTACGATCCTGCGACCCGCTCCGGCTGGCGTGGTAAAACCGAGGGAGGTTTTCACTTCCGGAAAGTCGAGCTGGATCACGACCTGGCTCAGGAAATCCTTCACCGCGGGGATGAGCTGGACGCCAAGGATGACGAGCACCAGTAAAGCGTAGCCCGTCAGCGCAACCAGCAAAGCCCGTATGTCCAGTACGCCATTATCTTGAGGCACGCCTTGGATTCCCCTCGCCAGCGGAAAACCGACCACCAGGCCTGCCAGGCCTCCGGCGAACGCAGCGAGGTTCCACAGCCCCGCCACGGCGACTAGATATTGAGCCGCGCCCATCACCACTCCCAGGATCAAAACCTGCAAGGTCAAACGGCGTACAGCCGACCACCCCGCGGCGGCGTGCGCCACCATCCACCCGACCAGCAGTCCGGATAGTCCCAGAAATATCCCTGAGGCGGGCGCCAGTTGGGCGGCCGTCAGACCGGTAGAAGCCTGTAAGGCTTGAAAAGAGGAGCCCAGCGACCCGAAAGTGACCGCCCAGCCGTGCCCGATAGAAGGGATAACCACCGCCGCCAGAGGTTTAAAACCCAGGCTGACCAGCAGAGGGGCAATCACCGCAACCGGCACTCCAAATCCCCCCACGCCCTGCAGGAAAGAGGCGAACACCCACCCAATGATCAATGCCTGCATGCCCATGTCGGTTGTCAGGTGTGGCAACGCCTCGCCAATCGTCCGGATGGCGCCTGCTTCATCGGCAACCCGGTAGTGCAAAAAAGCAGCCCAGATAACGAGGAGCACATCAATGGCGAGCAGCAAGGCTTTGACATGCGCATATCCCAGCAAATCACGCCCGGCGCCAAAGAATGTCACCGCTACTCCCAGGGCTGCCAGGTAGCCCGCCGCGCCGGCTTTCGCCGCGCTCCAGCGCAGACCCACCATCAAGATCAAGATCAGGCCAATCGGCGTCAGTGCAAGTGTAAAATTCATACCGGTTTTATAATCTTGCGGCTCTTTGTGTACCCGTAGATCAAAACCGTGCCCAGCAGCAGGGCTGGAAGGAGCACCAGACCGGCTTCCGGGCCAAACGCCCCGCCGGTCAACAGCTCCGGGCCTGCCGCGGATTGGACTATCAATGTCGAAGGGTTCTCCAGACCGCTCACGCTGAATCCAAAAACCGTGCCTTCAAAGAAATTCCACCCCGTGTGCAGCCCCATCGCCAGCCACAACTGGCCCGTGCGCACGCGTGCATAAGCCAGGAATATGCCTGCCGCGAACAATCCCAACCCCGCATATGCAGACATGTGCGGGTTCTCAAGATGCAGAAGCGCAAACAGGAGCGATGAGATCAGCACTCCCCAAAACAGGTTGAGCCCTTCGCTCAGGTTCTGTAACCAGTAGCCACGGCTGAGCAGCTCCTCATACCAGCTCACCACTATGAATGCCCCCAAGATGATAAAAATCTCGATCATAACTCCAGAGAGGGGCTCAAACTGCCAGGCGTAACCTTCGAATTCTAGCCAGCCTGCTCCCCACTCGATCAGGTAGATCGAACCCATCATCAATCCTGGGATAAAAAAGCCCATCAGTATATCTCTTAACGCATGCTCGTTCCATCGCAAGCCCAGGCTGGCGAAAGATCGCCGGTCAAAGAATCGGCGGGCTATTACCACAGATAGTGTGAATGCCAGAAATGCGATCGCCTGCGAACCCGCCAGGATGAGCATGCTGGAACGTCTCTCTTCGGGTATCAGGGAGAGCCCCGCGCTGGACAGAACTCCCAGTAACACCACGAGAATCGCACCCAGGAGAAAGTGCAACACCAGGCGCCAGCCGCTGCGTAAGCGCCGCTCGCCAGGCGCAATGAAAATCCTGGCTAGAACTGTGCGTATGCCCTTCATTGGAGCTTCCATGTTCATCGGATTGAGGTGAAGGCGTCAGATTGGGTGTTGATTCAGCTTTTCAGGTAGATGCCTTCCGGATCGAGCTCAACTCGCAGGATTTGCAGCTCTTCTTCGCTGGGTTCTTGTGTGAATCTGAGTGTATCTGCGCACTTCAGCTCCCAGCCGGTGTTGAGGCGCGCCTGCTCGACCGTTGCCCCCGGGTGCAGCGCGGTCAGCACCAGCTCTCCATTCTCGTCCGGCTCCAGGATCCCCAGATCGGTGACGATTGCCTGCGGCCCGTCTCCGCGCAGTTGCGCAGCTTCCCGTTCTGCCCATCCGTTGAGAAATCCTGCTGAGGTGCGGAAATCCACCTTTTCCGGGAAGCGCCGTTTTTGATGCGGCGTCAGGATATAACAACGGGTCGCCCAGGCGGAGATCTCCATCGAGCCGCCCGACCCGGGCAGGCGCACTTTCGGGCGCTGATAATCGCCAATCACCGTGGCGTTAATGTTGCCAAAGCGATCGATTTGAGCGCCGCCGAGGAAACCCACATCCACGTTGCCGCGCTGTAAATAGAAGGCAAAAATATCGTACATGCTGCACACCGCCAGCGCCCCGCTCACCAATGTGGGATCGCCGATCGAGAGCGGCAGGCGCCTCGGTTGAGCTCCGATGACGCCTGCCTCGTAAATCATCAGCAGGTTTGGGGCGTGTGTCCGGCGCGCCAGGTTGCAAGCCAGGTTGGGCAGCCCGACGCCCACAAATACCACGTCACCGTCCCGCAGCAGCCTGGCGGCGTTGATGGTCAGCAGCTCTGAAGAGGTATAAGCAGATGTATGGCTCATTTGATTCGCCTGCCCGTGATGCTGTGGTTAATACTGCCCGTAATCCACGACCGCGCTCGGTCGGCTGCCCACTTTCAATCGCTCGCGCACCTCTGCGCCCAGCTTCTCCCAGTATTCCGCCCGGTCTTTTACGCCGTAAACCCATTCGTCCAGGTAAGCCTGCACAGCTTCGCGGCTCTTGCTGATCTCATCCCATTCCAGGTAGAAAGTGTTGTCGCGGTCGTAATATCCCTGAGTGTAGGATGGATGGGCGCAGTAGGGCACGTGACAAACTGCGTCCACGATAAAACCCGGTATCAACGTGCGGTTGGGGTCCGAGCGGATGATCTCCTCGGGGACGATCTCTTCAGCGGTCAGTATCACCCGGCTGGCGGCAAAGGCGGCTTCTTTCTGCTCCCCGATGATGCCCCAGATGTGGGCGTTCCCTTCGGCGTCCGCTCGCTGGACGTGCACAATGGCGACGTCCGGGTTGAGCGCCGGCACCACCACGACCTGCCGCCCCGAATACGGGTCGGTGACCGTCCGGTAGTTCGGATTGGCCTGCTCCAGATCTCCTGCGGCAGTGGGGTTCATCGGCATGAAAGGCAGCCCGGTGGCCCCGGCTTGCAGGCGCGAGATCATGCCGAAATGGGAGTACTCCTCCCATTCCAGCTTGCCAGCCTCGAGCTCCGCCCGCACGAAGCGCAGCGAGCCCACCCCCGGGTTGCCCATGTAAGAGAAGATCACTTTTCGCGCGCAGCCGGCCGCCACAATCTGATCGTAGATCAGGTCAGGGGTAGCGCGGGCCAGCACCAGGTCCTTGCGCCCCTGGCGGATGATCTCGTGTCCGGCTGCGAAGGGGATCAGGTGGGTGAACCCGGCAGCGTACACGCTGTCGCCGTCGCACACGTAACGACGGATAGCTTCATATAATGAGACGATTTTGCTCATAAGCGCCTTTATTTCTTGCCATTCTCATCCGATGCAATATTCAATCGACTACCTGCTGGCAAATCACCCCTCTGGCCCGCCCTCTTTGCGTCGCCCGCGGGCTTGTCTCCGCGCCTCGCGGCGCCTCCGCACGCCGCGCAGAAGGCGAAAACGTTCAGCAGGTTGAGGTAGATTTCTCCCCAGCCACATTAAGTAGCCGCCGAACAGCAGCCCGGAAGCTCCCGCACAAAGATAAATATATTCCGGGCTGCCAGCCCAGCCCGTGATCAAAAAGAAAATCACGACCAGCAAGCCTACAAACGCAAAGAACTGCCCTACCTGCCAACGCATCGGTCACACGATCAGGGTTTGAATCTGCTCGTGCATGTACAGGGGCAGGTAATAGTGACCGCCCGCGTTCTTGCCTGTGGACCCGGAGCCTTTCCAGCCGCCAAAGGGTTGGAAGCCGGGCCAGGCGCCCGTCGTCGCGCCCTGAGGCCGGTTGGCATAAGTGACGCCCGCCTGGATGTTATCGAAGAAC
>DATEDC010000236.1:0-2420 GCA_035286585.1 Anaerolineales bacterium | reverse complement strand
CACCCAACTGCATCGCCAGGTCGATAGTATCCGCCTCGGCGACGCCCTCCTGGACGGCAAAGGCAGCCTCGTTGGCGAGCATGGCTAGGAGGCGCGGCAGGACCAGGGCCGGGCTGTCCTCGATCCAGATGGGCAGGCGTCCCAAGCCGCTGACGAAACCTTCCACTGCAAGGCGCGCCTGGGGGGTCAGCGTGGGGCTGGCGACCAGGGTGGCAGCCCGGCCGCGGGCGAAGAACAGGCCGTCAAAACCGACCAGGCGCTCGGGATGGCGCATCCAGGCGGCAGCTTCGATGAGGGTCACATCCACGCACTGGCAGAGCAGGGGGAGCGTTGGCGGTAAGACCTGATCCAGCTCAAAGAGTTGCTTACGCAAGTCTTCCGAGCGGCTGGCAGGGGCGATACCCATGACAGGCTCGGAGGTCCGGCTGAAATTCATGTCCACCAACTGGTAGCCGCCCTGCCTTAGCAGTTGGGCCAGACCGGGCGCCCAGCTCCCGGGTTCGAGGTTTACCTGCCCGCTGCGGCGGACCAGCTCCGGCGGGCGGGTCTCGTCACCCGGCTGTGGCGGGTCGTAGTGATAGAAACCCCGCCCGGTCTTGCGCCCCAGGGCTCCTTGCTGGACCATGCGGCTCTGGATGGGGTGCGGGCGGTAGCGCGGCTCGCCGAAGGTCTGCTCGTACATCGACTGCATGGCTGCCAGGTTGACGTCGATGCCGATCAGGTCCATCAGCTCGAAAGGTCCCATGCGAAAGCCCGCTCCCAGGCGGACGATCTGGTCGATCTGGGCGTGGGTGGCCACCCGCTCGCCGAGCAGGCGCAGGGCTTCGCCGTAAAAGGGGCGGGCGACGCGGTTGACGATGAATCCGGGCGTGTCGCTGGCGACCACAGGGGTCTTGCCAATCACGCCCGCCAGGTCGAGCAGGGCCTGCAGGGTCTCCGGGCTGGTACCCGCGCCGCGCACGACTTCGACCAGTGGCAGCAGCGAGGCGGGGTTGAAGAAGTGCATGCCTGCCACCCGCTCGGGCGAGCTGGTCGCCGCGGCGATGGCGGTGACCGAGAGGGTGCTGGTGTTGGTCGCCAGGATGGCGGGCGGGGGGCAGAGTGCGTCCAGGCGGGCGAAGAGATCCTGCTTCAATCCCAGCTCTTCGGGGACGGCTTCGATCAGGATGTCCGAGCTGCCCAGGTCCGTCAGGTCAGTGGTGAGCTGCAGCTCAGCCAGGTTGTGCTCTTTGCCCTTGCGCTGCAGGTGCTTGTGGATGTACTCCCGGGCGCGGTCCAGCATGCCCGCGGAGACGTCGTAGAGGGTGACCGGCAGGTCGGAGAGCAGGAGCGCCAGGGCGATGCCGCTGCCCATGGTGCCCGCGCCGAGCACGCCGATTTTGAGCGAGTAGGGGGTGATGATTTTTTTAGCCACGGATGAACGCATTCAACCACAAAGACACCAAGACACGAAGGTTTTTGGTAAAGACTTCAAGATGTCTCATGACACGGAGCGAAAAAATAATCCATTTTGCTAAAGCTTAATATCCTTGGTGACTTCGTGTCTTCGTGGTTGTGTTTATTTTTTGTCTGTGCAAACATCTGTGGTCCCTACTCCCCTTTGAATTCCGGCGGGCGTTTTTCCAGGAAGGCAGCCATGCCTTCTTTTTGATCGTGGGTGTCGAATAGCTGGACGAAATTGCGCCGCTCGAGCTCCAGACCTTCATTCAAAGTGGTCTCCACGCCGTGGCGGACGGCCTGGCGGGCCAGGCGCACAGCGAGCGGCGGGCGAGAGGCGATCAGGCGGCCCAGCTCTCTGGCTTCGGCCAGCAGGCGCTCGTCGGGCACCAGGCGGTTGACCAGGCCGAGGTCGAAAGCCTGTTGGGCGCTCAGCGGCTCGCCGGTCAGCACCATCTCCATGGCGCGGTAGGGGCCGATGGCTTTCGCCAGGCGCTGGGTGCCGCCGGCGCCGGGCATGATGCCGAGCTTGATCTCCGGCTGGGCGAATTTGGCGCTCTCGGCGGCGACGATCAGGTCGCAGGTCAGGGCAAGCTCGCAGCCGCCGCCAAAGGCGTAGCCGCTCACCGCGGCGATGAGCGGCTTGCTCACCTGGCGCAGGCGCCGCCAGTAGCGGATGGTGTCCAGGCGCAGGATGTCCTGGGAGGAGGCACCCGCCATGGCCTTGATGTCCGAGCCGGCGGCGAAGAGGCGCGGTCCGCCGGTGAGGATGATCACGCGCACCTGCGGGTCGGCGTCGAGGGCTTCGAGCTGGTCGCACAGGGCGGCGAGCATCTCGGGGCTGAGGGCGTTGAGGGCTTCCGGGCGGTTGAGGGTGACGAGCGCCAGCGGACCGTCGCGCTCCAGGAGGGTGAGCTGAGTCGGATTCATAGGGATTCACTCGGCATTCTTTTCTGAATATTCGGGTGTGTGTTGGAGGGAGG
>DATEDC010000235.1:0-21587 GCA_035286585.1 Anaerolineales bacterium | reverse complement strand
CTCGACCCCGCCCAGCGACTCAGCCAGGGCGAAGATTCGGGTGCCCGTCACTACTTTGCGCGCCGCAGCCTCGCCTCCTACGACAACGAAAGAAACCATGCCTCCAAAGTCCCGCATCTGGCGGGCGGCTACGGCGTGGCTGTGGTCGCCAGGCAGCCCGGGGAAGAAGACTCGCTCAACCGCAGGGTGTTTGGAGAGAAATTCAGCCACCCGGTGTGCATTGGCGCAATGGCGCTCCATGCGAACCGCCAGGGTTTTGAGGCCGCGCAATACCAACCAACAGTCCAGCGGTCCTGGCACCGCACCGATGGCATTTTGCAGGAATTTCAAGCGCTGGTATGCGTCTGGATCACTGGTCAAAATCGCGCCGCCAACCACGTCGGAATGTCCGCCGAGATACTTGGTCGTGCTGTGCACGACGTAATGGGCGCCCAGGGCCAGCGGTTGTTGTAAAAATGGCGTGGCAAAGGTGTTATCCACTGCGATCTGAAGGCGTGGATTCAGCCGCGATACCAGCTCGCTGATCGCTTTGATGTCAGCCACCTTGAGCAGGGGATTGGTCGGCGTCTCAAGCCACAGCAGGCGTGTTTCCGGCCTGATGCTCTCCCTCACGGCATCTAGATCCGCCAGATCGACGTAGCTAAATACTAAACCATAGTCTTTCAGCACCTTGTCGAACAGCCGATATGTGCCGCCGTAGACATCATCTCCAACCAACACGTGCTCGCCAGCCTGCACCAGACGGAGGAGCGCGTCGGTGGCAGCCATGCCGGAGGCGAAAGCCAGCCCAAACCTGGCGCCCTCCAGGGCTGCAAGACAGCTTTCCAGCGCCGTGCGGGTGGGGTTTCCCGTGCGCGAATACTCGTAGCCTTTGTGTACCCCCACATCGCTCTGGACGTAAGTGGCAGTCTGGTAAATCGGCGTCATGATTGCCCCGGTCGCTGGATCCGGCGGCTGACCGGCGTGGATCGCTAGGGTTTCGAAGCGGTATTCATTCTCCATAATTTGCCCTCATTTACCCTTTTCTTTTATCCGCTAGAGTTACAATGATTCGAGTGCCTTTACCCTGCTCCGAGTGAATTTCCAGTTTGGCTCCGATCAGCTCCGCTCGCTCGAACAAACCCAGCAGACCGTAATGACCCTCCGGCGCGAATGCAGACGGGCTATCAGGCACAGCGAATCCCTTACCGTCGTCGGCTACCTCTATCATGAAAAGCGTGGGGGAAAAGGTAATATTGACCGATGCCTGCCTGGCGTCCGCGTGGCGGACAACGTTGCTCAATGCCTCTTGCACCATCCGGTACAATGCCAATTCCTCTTCCTCGGTGAGGCGTTTTTCAACCCCAGCGCACTGAAATCGTACTTCCAATCCGTGTGATTGCTGTGTCTCACGCACGAGCATTTCCACAGCCGCCACCAAGCCCAGGTCCTCCAGGTAAATAGGTCTCAAAGCCCTGGTAAGGCGGCGCAAATCTTGAATGGTGCTTTCGGTGATCGTTTGTATCTCTTCCAGAGTTTGGCGAATTTCGGGGGCGCCGTTCGTTGACAGGTGGGCAAGTTGTACACGCTGGTTGAGCGCAATGAGCGACTGGAGCGTATCGTCGTGAAGTTCGCGCGCCAGCCGGCGCCGCTCCTCCTCTAACCCACGGGTCATAACGCCGATATAACCGCGCAGACCCTGCTGCGCGGCTTTTACTTTCTGCGACAAATGAATCAATTCCGCTTGCAGGCGGCGAATTTCAGCCACTCCACCGACCGGCGCTTCAATGGCGTCGAAGTCACCCCACCCCAACGCGGAGGCTTTCTCCTCCAGAGAGCGCAGGGGCTGCACGATCCGATTCGTCCCAAACCAGAGCGCCACCAGCGCCAGCAGCAAAACCGGGATCAACACAAGGGGGGCGAATTCCGTAAGACGTAGCAACGGGCTGGCAACAATGTCCCATGGCTCATCAATGACCAAAGCCCAGCCGACTGTCTCGATAGGGCTGTATGCTACGACGTGCTCGCCACCCTCGATCTGCACATACGTAGAGCCGCTGGCGCCGTTTAGCGCTTCAGCCACGCCCGGATGGCTGGGGAGGTCTTCCTCTGGATTCGTCCGCTCTCCAAGCTGGTAGAGTAATCGTTTGTCCTGATCGATAACAAAAGCGAAACCTGCGCTCGATGGATTGAAAACGTCTGTCAATGCCGTTGCGATCAAAAGATCGGGTGAGAAGGCGCCTGCAGCGATCAGATTGTCAGATTTCGGAGCGGAAACCACGAGCATAACTGGAATACCGGAGGGGGATGAGACCGTGAGGAATTTCACGGCATCATTCGTCCCTGCTATTTTCTTCTGAAATTGAGCGGACTTAATATCAAAACTCTGCCAAAAAGAGCTATCTCCAACGTACTCGAGCAAATCAAATTGGCGACTGTAGAAAGCCAGGCCTTTATCGAAATCAGGGAGCAAATGGCTTGATTCTTCCAGGATATTTGCCAGGCTTTCCCGGGATGAGTCAGATGGAGAGCGCAGAGCCAGACTCTGGATGGCAGACTTGCGATGCTTGAGTTGTTCGGAGAGAGCGTTAGCAGCCGCACGAGCGGAACGAACGTCCCGTTCACCCACCAGATTGCGCATCGACAACTGATGGAGCCGCAAACCACCGAAGGTGATCAATAGTAACAGCAGGGTGAGAGGTAAGATGACGAGCGCAAACAGTTGCGGCGTCAGACCGCGCCAGGAGAAACGTGAAGGCACGATTTTCCCGCTCATTCCTTACGCCGGAGGTTCAACCAGATCCGGAGGCAGCCAACCTAAAGACACCGCGCGCATGACCGCTTCTGTGCGGCTTGAGGCCTGTAATTTGCTGAAAATACGGGCAAGGTGTCCCTGAACTGTTCGATCGCTGATTCCTAAATAAGCGCCTATGGCTTTGTTGGTATATCCCCGTCCCGCAAGGGAAAGCACCTCCAGCTCCCGGTCAGTCAGCTCTTCGACGAGCTGGGTGGATTTTTGCCTGATGATTTGAGCCATGACCTTCTGCGTTACAGCCGGGTCGAGCGCCGATTTCCCCGCATTCACATCTCTCACCGCTTGAATGATTTCAACGGGTGAGGCGGTTTTAAGCACGTATCCGTTAGCCCCGGCTTGCAGCACAGCCAGCACATAGGGATCATCGTCGTATGCGGTCAACACCAGGACCCCCACATTGCGGTGATGGCTGCGCACCCAGCGGGTGACTTCGATGCCGCTGGCCTGGGGCATCTGGATATCCAAAACAGCCACGTCGGGAAGATGTTGCTCGATAAGGCGCTGCGCTTGCACACCATCCGATGCTTCTGCCACGACCTGGATATCGCCTGCGTGTTCCAGAAATTGGCGGATTCCAGCCCGTACTACCGCATGGTCGTCAGCTAAGATAACTCGGATTGTTTTTGAGGACATATAGTTCTTCCCTTTTCAAGCGAATTATAGGCGAAAAGAAAGCAACGCCGCCGCGCCATCTGGCCTGTACCCATACAGGCAATTTGGCTGCCTTACACCTGCCTGTGAACATAACTCGGCAATCTATGCGGGTACACTCACCCTATGATCGCTGGCAGATCGAACAGCATTACATCTACACGCGCCTGTGCATCCTGGATCAGTTGGCTGGTAAACCCAGAGCGAGAACACAGGCCAAAACATACCCGGCGGTCGTCCAATTCGGGCAGGATCAAGCTAGCCTTGCGTTCCAGGTTTGCCAGAATGTCGTTGCCCACAGGTCTGCTGGCCCATTTACATTCTACCAGCATAGCGCTATCCTCCCCCAGCACCACCAAATCAATCTCCTCATTAGCGTTCCACCAGTTGCCAATATTTAGCGGGGTTAAGGGGAATTCCCCAGATAGCTCTGCTGACCACAAAAATTGCTGGCAAATTTCCTCAAACGCAAGGCCAGTGAATAAATCAAGCTGCTGCAGCACCTGATTATTCAGGATGATCTGCGCGCCGCCGCGCTCGAGCTGCGAACGGTTGGGGTGTACATAGCGAAACCAGAAACGCAGATAAGGATCTCGCAGGCGATAAATCCCGCGGCGGCTTTTTTGAGGCTGCTTCTCAGTCACCGGGACGCGGCGCTCTACCAGGTGAAGTTGCTGCAAGGTATCCAGATAAGAAGTCGCACCTTCGATTCCAGTGGCGCTCCTGATTTCGTTCAAGCGGGTTTTCCCGGCCGCGATAGCCTGCAAGATGGCAAAGTAGTTACGCGGCTCGCGCAATTCTTGCTGCAGGACAAAACGCACCTCGTCATACAAAAATGAACCCCGCGTCAGGATACCATCTTGGATGTTCTGCGCCAGAGAAGCATTCACCTGCAGGGTTTGCAAATAGGCTGGCGTTCCACCATAAACCGCATATGCACGCACCTGGTCTTCCAGGGAATAACTTTGGAAAAAGGAGCGAGCATCCCGAAATTGGAACGGTTCAAGCAGAAACTGAGCCGTCCGACGTCCATAGAGCGGAGCCTGGTAGCCAAGAACCGTCTCTTCCATCATGCCGATGTAGGAACCGCACAAGATCAGCATGACCTGGCTGTTTTTTAGGGTCTGATCCCATACTCGTTGCAGGATGCTGACTACAGGAGGGTGGGCGCTAACCAGGTAGGGAAATTCATCCAACACCACCACTAGACGTTCTGATTGCCCCGCCCGCCCCAGTGCCTGAAATAAATCTTCCCAGGATGCATATACCGCACTGATCTGGTCGAAGCCAAACAGGGCCGCGTTGACCGCACTGGAGAGGGCTGTGCGCAGGGATACTTCCGAGCCTAAATCGGAGACGAAGAAAATCGCCCGTTTTCCCTCACAGAAGTGCGCCAGCAACTCAGTTTTGCCGACCCGCCGGCGTCCATACAGAACGAAGAACTCCTCTTTTCCAGAGGCATATAGCTTCTCCAAAAGGTTAAGTTCAGCTACTCGGTTGACGAACACGAGCATTCTCCTACCTAAGGAAATCCAGGTTATGATAATCATGATTTCCTTAGACGGATTGTAGCATAAAACCTCCAATTATGCTGTATATCCCTCTATCATCCAATTTCTCCCCGTCAGATCAACTGGGAGCATCCAATCCGGTATCCGAGCCGAATGCGGCTGGGGTTGAGTTGCTTCGGGAAGCCAGCTTAACCGGCCAGGCTGTGGCGGCGCAGAAATTGGGCGTTGATGGCGACGATAACCGTGCTGAGCGACATGAACAACGCGCCCACCGCCGGTGAAAGCAGCACGCCGATCGGCGCGAGTATCCCTGCGGCCAGCGGCAGGGCCACCACGTTGTAACCCGTGGCCCAGATCAGATTCTCGATCATCTTGCGGTAGCTGGCACGGCTGAGATTGAAGATCTTGACTACGTCCAGAGGGTTGCTTTTGACCAGGATAATGCCGGCCGATTCGATGGCCACATCGGTGCCGCCGCCAATGGCGATGCCCACGTCGGCGCGGGTCAGGGCGGGGGCGTCGTTGACCCCATCGCCCACCATAGCGACCCGCCTGCCCTGCTTCTGCAGTTCAGCCACCTTCTGGTCTTTGTGCTCGGGGAGCACCTCGGCGAAGTAGGTGTCGATGCCCAGCTCTTCAGCGACGGCTTTCGCCACCGCCTGGCTATCGCCGGTCAACATCGCCACTTCTACGCCTAACTCGTGCAATTTATCGATCGCCTGCCTGCTCTCCGGGCGGATGACATCCGCCAGGGCGAACGCCGCCACCACCTGGCTGCCGTTCGAACCCACCTGCACCAGGTTGACCACGCTTTGTCCCTTAAGACTGGCTTCACGCTCGAAGCTGGCGATCTCATCCGGGGGATTCAATGCGAGCATCTCCAGCAGGCGTGGGCCGCCCACATAGACCTGCTGACCATCCCTTACCGCGCGCACGCCGCGACCTTTGATGGCTTCGAAATCAGAGACTTTGGGTAGTGAAAGCCCTCGCTCTTCGGCGGATTTGCGCACCCCGCGGGCAATGGTGTGCTCCGAGTCGCCTTCAACCGCTGCCGCCAAAGCCAGGGCCTGGTCAGCCTGCCAGCCGTCCGCAGTCTTGATCGCCACCACGCCGAACTCGCCCCTGGTAAGGGTGCCGGTTTTATCGAAGATAACGGTATCGATCTCCCGGGCCTGCTCGAGCGCCAGCCGGTCGCGCACCAGGATGCCATTCTGCGCGCCCATGGCGGTGGTGATGGCTACCACCAGGGGCACAGCCAGGCCTAATGCGTGCGGGCAGGCGATCACCAGCACGGTGGCCACCCGGGCGATCACCTCGACGTTGAATCCCACCGCGATGAGCCAGGCGACGGCGGTAATCGCCGCCACGCCCAGGGCGATATAGAACAGCCAGCCGGCGGCTTTATCGGCCAGGATCTGGGTGTTGGACTTGCTCTGCTGAGCCTGCTCCACCAGGCGCATGATGCCTGCCAGGGCAGTCTGATCGCCGGTGGCAGTGACCCGCACCCTCAAGCTGCCGTCGCCGTTGATCGACCCGGCGATGACCTGCCCTCCGGGAGACTTCTTCACCGGCCTGGACTCGCCGGTGAGCATGGCTTCATTGACATCCGACTCGCCTTCTTCCACCTGCCCATCGGCGGGGATGCTGGCGCCCGGGCGCACCAAGATCAGGTCATGATTGTCCAGTTGCCGCACGGGAACCTGCTCAAGGCTGCCATCGGCGCGAATACGTTCGGCGGTATCGGGCATCAACTTAGCCAGCTCGTTGAGGGCGCCGGAGGCCTGGCGGACGGAGCGCATCTCCAGCCAGTGACCGAGGAGCATGATATCGATCAGGGTGACCAGCTCCCAGAAGAAGGAGTCTTCGTTAGGCAGAAATAAAGCAGCCAGGCTGTATACAAACGCCACCGAGATCGCCAGGGAGATCAGGGTCATCATCCCTGGACGGCGGTTTTTGAGCTCCGGGCGGGCCATCTGCAGGAAGGGAACACCCCCGTAAGAGAAGACGATAACCGAGAAAAGCGGCGTGATCAACTGGCTGCCGGAGAACACCGGCATTGTGAAGTTCAACCATTCCTGGATCATCGGGCTATAGAGGAGCACGGGGATAGAAAGCGCCAGGGAGGCCCAAAAACGCTGGCGGAACATCGCCTCGTGCCCGGTGTGATCGACGTGGGCAGCATGGTCTTCATGACCTGCGGCGACCTTCCCAGGCATTGGCTGAGCGCTGGCGGCGGTGGGGCTTGCCCCATGCCCGGCATGCCCTTCATGGGTGGTGTGACTGGCGTGGGCTGCGTGCCCGGCTGACTCTGGCAGGTCGTGATGGGCGTGAGCGCCCTGGCCTGCAACTTCAGCCTCCCCTGAAGGCTGGGTGTGAGCATGGCGCTCTGCATGGTTATGATCGTGATGCTCCATATTAAAACCTCCGTATTTGGGCGATTACAGGCAGCTTTCAGGCGAAGTGAAGCCATCCGGCCATCCGGGAATCGTCGTGGTGGACTAGCGGCATTCCACGGCAACTCCCGGAGAGCTACTTATTAAAGGGAATATACTGCCAATTCGTGTCCTATTACTTCGAATTATGCCACAATGCCTGCTGGCAGCGTAGGGTTAAATGGCAGATTCTGGATAAGCAAAATCGCCTATACGCGGGCTTGGCAGCAGCCCGCCCCTGGCTCGTGGGCGGACTGCGCCTGCGTGATTGTCAAGTTTGACGGATAAACTCTGCGCAGAGTGCCTCTTCAGGTGAGATCTGCAAGCAGCTGCTGGTACTCGTCCCGGCTGATCTCGCCGCGGGCATAGCGGGTTTGCAGAATTTCACGCGGGGTTGGCTGAGCGCCAGATCCGCCATAGCGGGTTGTAGATGACTGGTCGCCTGCGGAGAATCGCCGCACCAACCAGGTAACAAGCCAGATAATCCCGACGATCACGCCGATGGTGATCACAAGGTTCAAGATTATCCCAATCCAGCCGAAGGCGCCGAAGCCTCCAAATCCGTTCATCATTCCTGGTCCCATCATCAGAAAATCTCCTTTTCATGAATTAGTTCGGGTGTGTTTTACTTACGCTCACCCAGTTATCATATCAGGCAATGATGAAGGGACTTTGAAGGGATTTTAAAATATTTGTAAAGACTTATCCACTCTCGGCAAAAGGTCTACTATAATAAGAGCCTATGTCCAAAATCAGACTGAGGCGCTCAGTTCTGGCAATTGCATTTGTGATCCTCGGGGCTGCTGCCTGTTCGGGAAGGGTGCAGCTTGGCAGCGCGCCTGCCGCGGCGCAGGCGACGCAATCCAATCCAGAAAACGATCCCCCGCCAGGGGAGGTCGTTTTGGAGGCGGCGCCGCTCGAGGAGAGCGTCTCCGAAAGCGGGATTCGCCGGTTCGCCAATTTGAAGACGATCATCCCCAACCGCCCACGGGTGGGGATCAGCAGCTACACCGTGCAGCCCGGCGATAACCTTTTTCTGATCGCCGAGAGGTACAACCTGAAACCTGAATCCGTGCTGTGGGGAAATTACGAGGTCTTGAGGGACAACCCGCAGTTTTTGCAGCCCGGGCAGGAGCTGGTAATCCTGCCGACAGACGGGGTGTATTACCAGTGGAAGGCGGGCGATACTCTGAACGGGGTGGGTAATTTTTTTAGAGTCAAGGTGGAGGATATTTTGAATTGGCCCGGAAACCAGCTCGACCTGGCAGCCATCGACCAGGAGGGTGAGGCTATGATCGAAGATGGCACCTGGCTGATTATCCCCGGCGGGTGGCGCGAGCTGAGAGACTGGGGCCCGCCGGCGATCACGCGCAGCAACCCGGCCGCGGCGGCTTATTACGGCTCCGGATACTGCGGCAGCGTTTACGAGGGCGCGATCGGCACCGGCTTTTTCATCTGGCCCACATCGGCTACGTACCTCTCGGGATACGACTACAGCCCATCCCTTCACCCAGGGATCGACATCGCCGGCGCGGTGGGCAACGCGATCTTCGCCGCTGACAGCGGGGTGGTCGTGTTCGCGGGTTGGAGCGAATTCGGCTATGGCTACCTGATCGTGCTGGATCACGGCAACGGCTGGCAATCCGCGTACGCTCATCTGAGCGCGGTGAGCGTGATCTGCGGGCAGAGCGTGGGGCGAGGCAGCGTGATCGGCGCGTTGGGCAGCAGCGGCAATTCCAGCGGTCCCCACCTGCACTTCGAGCTGAGAAGCGAGATCTACGGGAAAGTGAACCCGTGGGACTTCGTCTCGCCTTGATTACTATTTCTGCAGCGGCATGAAGCCACGGCCCAAGATCTCCCTGGCGGGAGAGACAATCATAAAAGCGTTTGCATCTGTCTGCTGCACGAGAGATTTCAAATGCGGCACCTCGGTGACCGTCAGGGCGATCATCAGAATACTGTGAGATTTTCCGGTGTACATGCCAGTGCCCTGCACAGCGGTAACACCGCGATTCAGCTCTTTTAAGACCGCCTGACTGACTTCCTGGGTGCGATCGGTAATGACCAATGCCAGGAGTTGCTGGCGGCGTCTGCCAATGCGGAACCAGGGGCGGGCGCTGGGGCCCCCTTCACCGATCGCCCGGGCAATGCCCGGGTAACGTTCGGGGTCTATAAAGCGGGGCAAAATCTCCCCACTGGCCTGATGCAGACCAATGGTAAGCAACGCGGTTAAGAATATAAGCCCATAGAAGAAACCCGCGGCTGCAAGGATCGTCTCTCCGCTCAGGCTGCCAATCGAGCCGCGGCGGAAAAACTCCTCCCAGCTCGCAGCCTGAGTCGGCACCAATCCAATTCGTACCAGCCATGCGGCAGCCAGCACGATATAAATCCAGTAATAATTTCGCCGCAGGCGGCGCCCAAAAGCCTCCCAAATGGAAATAGGAAAGCTGGGATGAAACAGGTTCTCAGCCAGGCTTTCGGCCCAATCGGCGGCGGGGTGAAAGGGAGGCACCAGCATCGAGGCGAAGAAATCGGTCTCCATCAAGCGGATGCGATAGCTCCACAGCTCATAATAGCGGTAACGACGGGCTTCGATGGACAGGAACATGGTGACCAGCAGGGCGTTCAGCAGGATCACGGAATGGTGAGCCGATTGGTTGAAAGCAATGGTGATGGCCGCGCCGGTGGAGACAACCGCCCAATTCGTGGTGGTATCCAGACGCTGGCGCCAGACGTTGGCGCGCGCGACCTCCGCACGAAAGAAGTGCACCATCGCGGTGGTGAATTCACTCGGTCGCAGCCGGTAGCCGCGAAACGTCCACACCGGTTCGCTCTCTGTGCCGGGAACGTCGCCAGGATGTGGGGAGCCGGCACTTGCGGGTTGGGGGTCTGTATCAGACATATCTTTGATCAACACTCCTAACTGAGCGCCAGGTACGTCAATACTCCTGGTTTTGGCTCAAATAAGATAACACCAGCCGGCGGCGGGAGAAGTTCCCCAAGGTAACCCATTCCAACCACATGGTTTTGCCGCACACAGCGTGCACGATGGCAGGGATGCTCCAGCCGCGGCGATGCAGCTCCAGCACGCGAGAACCCAGGTCTTCCAGATAGGCGATCTTCTGCTTCAAGGCTGCGCCGGGCTCTTCCCTCACCCTGGCGCTGCCCGGATACAGGCCGCGTAAAGGCAGTGCAGCGACGCGCTTGAGGGAAGCGATAATCCCCCAGATGTCATAGCCAAGGCGGAGCGCCCGGTCTTTTCCGCCCACAAACAGGTCGCCGCTGAAAAGCCAGCCCTGCTGCGCCTCGTACAGGCAGATGTGATCCGGGCTGTGTCCCGGTGTGTAGAGCGCCTGGAAGCGATAATCGCCCACCGCGATCACTTCACCATCGCTCAATGCCTGAGCTGTGGATGACTCCGGCAAGCCCCAAAACAGGCGCCGATAGGGGTGCAGAGGCTGCCGGCGGCGCGGCTCGGCCAGGACAGGCAGGGCGAGCGGATGCGCCAGGACTGGCAGGTGTGAATGTTGGCGCTGCAAGAGGCCATTGGCGCCGATGTGATCTTCGTGGGCGTGAGTGTTCACGATATGGGTAAGCGGCAAGTCCCCCAGGGAATGGAGCAGCTCGACGGCGGTATGAGCGCAGCCGGTATCGACCAGCAGGCCATCGACCAGGTAGGCGGTGGTCCAGTAGCGGCCTTTGCCCAGCAGGGTGCGGGCAAGGTCGAAACGTGTGACAGCTCCATAAGAGGTGATCCTCAGCATAGCCTGGCCTCGCTCAGCTTGAGTATAACACTCAGAACTCTGCGGTGCAAAACGTCCCGCAGGTTTCTCTAAAACAAGCCTGTATGATCAAAAACCTGCGGGACGTTCAGCCGAGTTATGGTTTACCGATATTGGGATGAGCTCGCCTCTATGCATGATGACCAGAGCGATATCATCCTCCTGCCCCCCCAAAGGGTCAGCGAAGCGTCGGTAAGCGTTCATCACTTTGGCGACCAGGTCGCCGGCCTCGCAGGTGGTGGATAGAATCCGGGCAAGGCCTTCGAAGCCTAACATTTCCCCCTGGGAATTATGGGCTTCCACCAGACCATCGCTATACAGGAACAGGCAGTCTCCAGGCAGCAGGTCGGCTTCGACCTCGTCGTAAGTGGAGCCGTCGAAAATCCCCAACGGCAGACCGGTGGCGTGTAATTTCTGGATGCTTCCGTTGCGTCCCAGGTAGGGCAGGTTGTGCCCGGCGTTGGCAAAAATGAAGCGTCCTGAGTCCGGTGCGATGATCGCGTACAGACAGGTGACGAACATGTTGGCAGGGATATGAGAGTGAAGCAGGGCGTTCGCCCGCTCCAGGACTCTGGCAGGCCGCTCCATCTCGCGCGCGGCTGTGCGCAAAAGACTGCGCGCGGTGGCCATCACCAGCGCCGCCGGCACGCCTTTATCGGTGGCGTCGCCAATCACGACCCCCAGCCTACCATCGGGAAGCTGGATAAAATCGTAGTAATCGCCTCCCACCTCCCGGGCTGGCTGGTAATATCCCGAGAACTGCCAGCCGGGGAGCTCGGGGAGCTTCTGGGGAATCAACGTATTTTGAATCAGGTGAGCCACGCGCAGCTCGGTCTCCATGCGCTGGCGTTCGAGAGCCTGCTCTTGCTGTAAATGGACCAGTTGGGCAACCCGCAAAGCAGGGGCAGCCTGGGAGGCGAGCATATTCAGCAGCAACAGATCATTAATCGCATAAGGCTCCTCGCTGAGCCGCGGGCCAAGGGTAAGCACTCCCACCAGCTCACCCTGGCTGATCAGTGGAACGCCCAGCTCGGTTTGCTGCTGGCGCAGCTTCTCCAGCCCCGGCGAAACCAGATCAAGATCACGGATCAGGGCAGGGCCATTGCTTTGCAGCAAATACTGCTTAAGCGGGTCTCCGGGTGAGATCGAAAACGTGGATATTTGTTCAGACCCGATGCAATTGAGCAGGTCTACATGGCTGGGTTGGATGGCGCGCTGAACGATGGAGATCATCTCGGCGCTCAGCCGTTCCAGATTGACCTGGTTGCGGATGGTCGCCCCAAAAGAGGCGATCGTCCTGGCGAGGTCGTATTTCTGGCGGAAGAAGCGCCGGTCGATGAACCTTTGGATAAACTGCCGGATCGGGGAGAATAAGAGGGCCAGCACCAGGGTAATCCCGGCGATGATCAGGGGATGCCTTTGCGCGGTCCTGCCCATGAAAAGGTTTTCGAGGCTGAAGACTGAGAGGTAGTACACCAAGCCGAGCAGAGCCGTCAGCAAGCCGTACACCAGGGTGCGGTTTAAAAGCGTGTCCAGGTCCCAAAGGCGGTAGCGGGTGATGGCAATGCCGATCGCCAGCGGGAAAATCAGCAAGCCGGGGAGAAAAATAGCCGGATTCCATTCCAGAGAGAGGTTAAAAACCGGGGCGGCGAACCAGAAACCCAGCGGTAGAAACGCAAACGCGCTGCCCCACAGGATGACCCGCGCCTGCTGGCGCACGACCGGCGAAGCGCTGCGGACATGGCGGTAGAAAGCCATCCCCAAAAAGATGAGAATGCCCGCGGAGGCATAGAAGTAGCTGATCTGCCAGCCGCGGACATACGCCCAGGGATCGGCGGGATTGTTTTGAAAACTGAGCGCCGTCACCACCACCAGGAGGGAAACCAGATAGGGTAAATAACGCAGCCGCGGGTAGCGCTTGAGGGTATCGCTCGCCTCAGGGAAGAACATTGCCAGGCTGAGCAGGGAGGCCCCTTGCAGAGAGATAGCAACGGGCCACAGATTCGAGGCGGCGTGGGTGGTGGAGAGATTGAAGATCAGGCTGGCGGCAAGCGCGGCGCAGGCGCAAAAGAAAGCAAAAGCCCTGCCGGGACGCGTGCCGCTGCGCTTGCGGAAGACCAGCAAGCCCATCCCAAAGTAAGCCACTGCGATGCCGTATGGCAGCCAGAACAGGCGCAGAAAGTCGCTGGGTGGAAAGGTCGTCACCCGGATAGCTGGAAAAATTGCGCTGGACCCATCCGGTTTTACCGTATGGATTTGAATCACCTGGCCGATAGAGAGGCTGGCGATAATCGCTTTGTATTCATCGGGGGTGTTCACGGCCTGGTCGCCCACCTGGACGACGCGGTGGGGGTAGCCCAATCCAGCCAGGCGCCCGCTCCAGCCAGCGCTGCCGATATCCGGGACAATCAGTGTGTGCTCGACGAGGAAACCCGGGAACGGCAGCCGGCTCCAGCGAAACGCCATAACCGGCGACAGCAGCAGGGTAACCCCGGCAAGCAGGTAGAGCAGGATGATCACGCTGCGCAAGCCGGTGGTTTCGGGATCGCTGCGCTCATGAGAGGAGAGTGGGTACCCAGCCGAGGCCGTTGCCAGGGTGTGCATAGCGCCCTAATCCAGCGAAGTTGCAGACCGCTCCCATTCGGCGTGCGGGCGACCCAGAGTGCGCCATTGAGGCGAGACAGGCATGACGCCCAGCTTATGCACAATCCGCCTGGCTGCCAGGCCGACCGCGGCGGCGTAGGTTGGATAGGCAATCTCCAGCTCAGCGAGCTGCTCCACCCACATATCCGAGGCCATCCCCGCGGCGACCAACTGGATGGATTCGAGCGCCTGCTCGCCGACGATGTGCGCGCCCAGAATGCGGTGGTTTTCCTGGGAGACGATCAGCTTGCAGAAGCCGTCGCTGTGCCCATCGATCACTGCCCGGTCCAGGTCCAGGTAAGGGACGCTGGCGCAGGCGTAATCAACGCCAGCAGCCCGCACCTGCGCTTCGGTGAGCCCCACGCTGCCGTATTCCGGGTCGGTGAATCCACCGTGGGGGACGATGCTGTGCCTGTATGCCTGGCCAACGCCCAGCACGGCGTTCTCCGCAGCCAGGCGGCCATCGTAGCTGCCGCTCTGGACGAGCATCATACGCCCTGTGATATCCCCGGCGGCGAAGATGTGGGGGGCGGAGGTCTGCATGTAATCGTTGACGACAATGTAGCTGCGCTCGGCTTTCACGCCGGCGGCCTCCAGGTTCAGGGTATCGAAATTGCCCGCCCAGCCGACCGCCAGGACGACCGCCTGAGAGGTAAAGGATTGGGGCGAGCCCTGCTGCGAAAAGCGCACCAGCAGACCATCCTGAACGGGTTCGAGGCTTTCGATCCCATTTATCGAAGTGATCACCTGGATGCCGCGATCCTCGAAGGCTTCCCGCATCACTTTGGAAACCAGCTCGTCCTCAGCGCCCAGGATGCTGGCGTGGACCTCCAGCAAGCGCACCTGGACCCCAAAGGCGGCAAAAATGGAGGCCAACTGGCAGCCGGTGGCGGCGCCGCCGACGATCGCCACGGAGGCGGGCAGTCGTTTCAACGACCAGACATCGTGGTGGGTGAGGGCGTGCTCGCTGCCGGGGAAAGATATGCGCCGCGCCCGGCCTCCCACGCAGAGGATGAATTTTTCAGCTTGCAGGTGCCCCCCATCCGGCAAGCCCAAGGTGTGCGGGTCGATGAACGCGGCGGCTCCCACGCCTTCATAAACCTGGATGCCGGTCTCCGCAAGGTGGTCTTTGATTTGCTTTTTCTCGTGAATCTTGTAGACGACGCTTTGGACACGGGCGATCAGGCGCTCGAAATCCAGGGTTGGCGGCGGGGCGAATAAGCCGTAATCCGGAAAATGATGGGCCTCGCGAGCCAGGCGAGCTGCCTTGGCGAGCACGCGAGTGGGCACGCAGCCGTCGTTGGTGCAGGTGCCGCCCAGGCGGGCGCGTTCTAACAGGGCGACATTCGCCCCCAATTCGCGGGCGCGCAGCGCGGCGGTTACACCCGATGGACCACCCCCGACGACGATTACATCGAACATAGGTTACTCCTTGGCTGAGATAAGATGTTTGTATCAGCAGGCACGGTCTATCGAGCGCGCCTAAGCTGGCCGAGGCGTCATGGCGCATGGTGTTACGAAGTGAGGCGTCACGATGCTACACCTTCGTGGGATCGCATGGTCTGGAATGCCTTGATCGCCACCTCGAGCATGTCCAGGCTGGGCTCGCGGGTGGTTAAGTGCTGCAGGGCGAGGTTTGGCCTGACCAACCAGCGCACCAACGGCGATTCGATGTGGCTCGCCGTCCAGCGGATGTACTCGTAAGCCAGCCCAGCCAGCACGGGCAGCAGCAGCACCCGGCTCGCCAGGCGCCAAAAGACAGGCAGAGGGCCCAGCAGGCTGAACAGCAGGATGGAGAGCAAAACCAGGGTGAGCAAAAATGCGGTGCCGCAGCGCGGGTGCTCCAGCGAGTAGCCAGCGACCACCTCGGGGGTGAGCTCAGCGCCAGACTCGAAGGCGTTGATGGTCTTGTGCTCGGCGCCGTGGTAGGCGAACACGCGGCGGATATCGGGCACAAACGATATCGCCCAGATGTAACCCACCAGCAGCATCAGGCGCACCAGGCCTTCGAGCAGGTTGCCCAGCCAGGCGCTCCAACCCAGGTAGCGCTCCGCCAGTTGGCCGGCTGCCGCTGGCGCCAGGAAAAACAGGCCGATCCCGAACGCCAGCGAAAGGAACAACGTCAGGTACAACGCCGGACCCTCGATGCGCTCCTCTTCACCGGTCTGGGTGTTGGCCGAAATGGTCAGGGCGCGCATCCCCAGGCCCAAGGCATCCCAGAGCATGATCAGGCCGCGTAGAAAGGGCACTTTGGTGATCTTGCTTCTATAGACGCCGCTCAGCTTCTCGGTGTGGACCACGATCTCCTGGTTCGGGGCGCGCATGGCAATCGCAACCGCCTGGCGGCCGCGCATCATCACGCCCTCGATCACCGCCTGGCCTCCGTATGCGGGTAAGGCTGGTTCTCTCATTGAATGTCACTCCGCCAGGTTCAGGAAGAAGCGGATAAAGGTCTCGATGCCCCGGCGCCAGGTGGGCAGGTGCAGCTTTTCATTGGGTCCGTGCATGTTGTCGTCCGGCAGGCCGAACCCGGCGTTCACCGCTTCAACCCCCAGGTGCTGCTGGAACATAGCGACCACGGGGACGCTGCCGCCCTCGCGGCGGAAAACCGGGCGTGTGCCCCACACCGCCTGCATGGCTTTCTCCATGGCGCCCACGTACGGTGAGCCGCGGTCCGAGATCGAAGGCGGCGAGGCAGCCAGGTCGATCACCTCGTAGCGCACCGTCCCGGGCGCGTTCGCGTTAAGGTACTCCAAAAGCTGGTCGTGCACGTCTTTGGGGTGCTGGTCGGGCACCAGGCGGCAGGAAATCTTCGCCATGGCGCGGGCCGGCAGAACGGTCTTGCTGCCCTGGCCGGTAAAGCCGGAGTACAGGCCGTTGACTTCTAAAGTGGGCCGGGCGCCGGCTCTTTCCAGCGGAGTGAAACCGGCCTCGCCCCACAGGGTTGAAGCGCCCGTCATTCCCAGGATGATGGCTTCATTCACCGGCAGGCGGTTCAATTCTTCGCGCTCCTCACGATCCAGATACCTGACCTTATCGTAGAAACCTGGCAAGGTCACCCGGCCTTGCTCGTCGTGCATACCGGCAATCAGCTCGCATAGCACCTGGGCAGGGTTGTGCACCACGCCCCCGAATGTCCCGGAGTGCAGGTCGTGAGCCGGCCCGTACAGGCGCAGCTCAAAGTAGGCCAGGCCGCGCAGGGCGTAGGTGATGGTGGGCAGGTCGGGCCTGAGAATGCCGCCATCCGGATTGAGCATAAAATCGCAGGCCAGCAATTCCTTGTGGCTTTCGATGAAGCGGCCCAAGTTCGGGGAGCCGATCTCCTCTTCGCCCTCGACCAGGAATTTCACATTCACCGGCAGCTTCCCGCTGCGCTGGATGGCTTCGATGGCTTTCAGCGCGAGGATAATCTGGCCTTTCATATCGGTGGCGCCGCGGGCGTAAATATTTTCGCCGCGCACCTGCGGTTCAAATGGACCGCTGTCCCAAAGCCCCAGCGGCTCATCGGGTTGCACGTCGTAATGCCCGTAAACCAGCACGGTCGGGGCGCCCGCCCCTGCCGCCAGGCTCTCGCCGAAAACGAGCGGGTGCCCGCCGGTGGGCAGAACCTGGACGTTCTCCATGCCCAGGGCTTTCAGCTTGCCCGCCACCCAATCCGCGGCGTTCTGCATGTCCGCTTTGCGCTCCGGGTCGGTGGAAATGCTGGGGATGCGCAGGAACTCTTTCAGCTCATCAACGAAGCTGGCTGAATGCTCCTGGGCGTATTTCAAGGCAGTATCAAGGTTCTGGCTCATGTCAACTCCTGGGAATTTTTTTATAACGTGAGAATTATACCCGCTCCGGAGAACTTTACCCGCAGTGTTTCTGTTGAAGGGTTTAATCTCCAGGCTGGCGTTTACCCTGCTCCTCGCCGGTGCGGTGGACGGCGATGAAGGTCAGGTAGCAGACCAGCAAGAAGGCGGTGAACATGGTGATGAAGCCGAAAAAGCGCAAATTGCTCAGCGGGTCGATCAGCCGGGAAGCCACATCGACCAGGATGTTTTTCGGCTGGAGCAGCAGGTCCCAACTGTTCCAGCGCGAGAAGCGCCCCAGGTAAAGACCCAGCCCGCCCAGGGCAAGGGCGCCGAGCGCAAACAGCCAGCTCAGGATGGCGCCCAGGTAGAGGTCGATCAGGTTCTGCATGCTGCGCAGCGAAGCAATGGCAAGAAATAGCCCGCTCCAGGCGAAGCTGACCAGCAAGCCGATATCGTACCACAAGGGCACGTAGGGGCGTTCTTCCAGGTGGAGAAAATCGGTCAGCAGGTACGGCGCGTTGGGGAAAAAGGACAGCCAGATTCCCGCCGGCGCGATCAGCAGCCACCAGCGGCGGGGGTACAGGAGGTGCAGGCCGGCTGCCAGCAGGCTGAATCCGTACGGGATCCAGGCCAGGAACAGGTTCCAGACCAGGTTGCGGTAGACCAGCCAGCTCCCGCTGAGGAAAACCCGCCCGGCGTAAATGCCCAGGGACAGCAGCGTGGAGAGCAGAATCGGGTAGAGCAAGTGGTGCGCAAAGAAGCGGTGCAATTGAACGATCGCTCTCAGCATGGCGCCTCCGCCCCCGATTATAGTGCATTCCTGGAGCTGGAGGCGCAAACAAAAAACGGGCTGATCTACACGGAAGGGCAGGGGTGGGAACACTGAAGCGCCCTCATCAACCCCCGGACCCCTTCTTCTCCCGCCCCAGGAGAAGAAGGGGAGTGCATCGCAATGCACGAAATCAACAATTCGGCGCGATAATAGGGGTACGAGAGATGAACACCAGGCGTAAATTCACCCGAAGTCGGATTCGGGCCAGTGCAGCATCCCCCACGCGGTCTCAGCAGCGGGCGCCAACACCTATCCCTATGATTGCAACGGCAACATGACGGTGCGCAACTCCGCAGGCCGGGTCCGCTCCAGCGAGTTGTTCTGCGGCAATCGCGCAGCTAGAACCAAGTGGCCCTACTTTCGCCTTATCTTCCCATCCACGTACACATGAGTCTCATGTGTCTTGGCATTGTTCTTGTCAATGACCGCATAGATCTGCTTGATGAGCTCATCGATGCCAATTCTGGATGCCTGGCATAGGCCAAGCGTAGTCACAATCACATCAGCCGCCTCTTCTGCGATATGTGTTCGATTGTTTCCTTCCCTCGCTGCCTCGATGAACTCATTCACCTCCTCAAGCAGATTTCGCGAGGCAGACTCGACCTGCGGAGTGGCATCGAAGCGATCGTAGAAAGCGAAGGTCGACTCGGCGAGGTCTACAAACGGGTTCCCCGTGGAATTCATCGAGCCATTTCCCTTCTTCTCCGATCTCGTATTGGGTGTCTGGCGATCACATTGCCGCAGAACGCTTTCGAGCTGAGCGGCCCGGGTTTCATCTTACACCCAAAACCACCAGACTGCTTGGACGGACCCATCAATCAACAACCCGGCCCGCGGGGTCCGCTCCAGCGAGATGTTATGCGGCGGCCGCCTGACGGAGCGCGACGACTCGACCACTCACAATCAGGAAAAACCCAAGCCCAACCGTCCAGACCACGACCGGGAGTCCTGGCGCCAGCCAGACCAAGGGTGCTCCTTCAACCGTGAGAGCTATCCCAATCCATAGAACAACTGGTAGGGCCAAAGCAACCGCGATTGCTGGCCGTGAGAATGCGCCGGCCCTTAGCATGGCCACAATTAGGGCGAGCAGGCCAAGAGCAAGGAATCCTAGGCCGATCATGAGCAAGGAAGTCTGACTTCCGGAGGCCCACGGATATGCAGTTGCGGCATGCGCTCGTCCGTCGACAACTGTCAGGTTCCCGGCCGCAACGAGAATCCTAAGGGCTGGAAGCCCGAGGGCGGCAGAAAGGAGAAACCCTCCCCCGGAAACTGCCAGAATACTGCCCGGGATCAGATTGCTGGCACCGCTCCAGGAAAAGGCCAAAGTTGAAACGACGCCCGCTACGACTAGTAGAACGCCAGTAATTGCCATGAATCCAAGAGCCACCGCAAATTCGGCTTGCGACTCAAGTAGCCTGGGGATCGCGGGCTGGAAGTATTCGGATCTCGCATCAAAACTGGGGTAGTTGTTCACGCCTACCACCAACGCGGCCAACGCACCAAGAAGAGACAATCCTGTCAGCCGAGCCATGTTTGATGCGGTTCTCATTGCTACCTCCGGATCTTGCGTCTCGGACACGAAACGGACGAATCAACCAGACTCACTGTTTGCTCATCGTCCCCCTTCCTTGCTTGACACCGCACAACGTTTTGAGCTGAGCGGCCGGGGAAATCTGCGCCGGCTGCTCACCACCCTGGCCCATCCTACACGATCAATACTTAACCCGCCAGCGTCCCCGCTCCGCTCCAGCGATTTGTTAGGCGGGCATCGGCTACGGTACGAAGGCACAAGGCAGATTATTCTGCTTGGAAAGGCTCAGCGCTATGCTAGCTACTGCTATGATCGCCACTTTCCTCAGTATCAGGTTGGACTTTAACTGCTCCGGCGACTCGCATGCTATGACGTTTGAGAGTATCGCAAGTCTCCATCACTATCGACATAAGATCCTGAGCCTCTGGATCTGACATTACCTCATCAACTTTTGCTGGATTATCTATCGTAGAAAAGGATATGAACAGAGTGGGATCAGTTGTATCTTCAAGCAGAATAGCACCTCTCTCATCAGGAAGATGTTGAGCGAGCCATTCAGATAGAGATTGCCATGCTTCAACGAATTCATCAGCCCTTTCTGGGGGTACAGCCCATATGCCGAGTCGGTAGCCCTGACCTATTCTTTCCATCTTCATCCTCCCAATTTCCTATTGAATGACACCTGCGATTGCCCGCCTAACGGCCTCGAGATGAGCCGCCCGGCCAGCTCTTCGATAGTATCTCAAACTCGTTTTGCCGCAGCTGGCCGGGTCGGCTCCATCGAGTTGTTAGCCCGCCGGTGTTCGGTTTGCGCCCCATACTGCTGGAGCGCAGGGCTCAGATCGTTGTTCGGGCTTGCGGCGCTTCCGTGCCGATGGTCGCCCAGATAGCATAGCCGCACCAGGCATAGCCCAGACCCGACAGAACAATGCCGCCGGGTGAGATGATCGCTAGGGCTGGCAGACCTATGCCGGAGGCAAGAAGCACGAAGCCAATGATGATCAAGAGGCCGGCCCAGCGCGGCAGGACGCCGGCTCGGATGATGGCAATGCCTAAGAGGACGTTCCCGACCGTGGCCAGCACGGCGATCAGCCCAATCACTACCACAAACGGACCGGCTTGCTGAGGATCCACCAGCGATTGGGTTGCGGGGCTTGAAGCCAGAGTGGGCGCCAGCGCGCCAGCGAACACTTCTGCGCTTATAAGCATCGCGCTGGCCGCCAAAGTCAGGACGAAAGCGATCAGCCCCAGCCAGCCGACTCTTGCCGCATGGTGAGCGTACAGGCCGATCAGGCCGAACACCAAGAATAGGCTGGCAACGGCAGTAACGTAATGTGAAGGCCCCCACGCGGGAGCCAACATGCCGGCGAGCGTATCGGGCGGGTGGAGAATACTCAGCAGCCAAAGCATGCCGGCCACCAGCAGCGCTAGGCCACTCCAACGGATGAGTTTCTGAGTACCCATACGAAAGTTCATCCTCTCTAGTTGAGTGACATACGGCGGCGGGCTAACTATTAATTATACGGAATCCTGCTATACTGCAAATTCACAGTATAGAACAACGATTTTGGTATAATATACTGCATAATAGCCTGATTATCACGTTGATTTGACTGA
>DATEDC010000234.1:0-8310 GCA_035286585.1 Anaerolineales bacterium | reverse complement strand
AAACGGCCGGTATTCCCCATACCCCTTCAGCGCACTATATTTCGTGATCGCCGCCGTCAACGTCGTCTTCCCATGATCGATGTGCCCCATCGTCCCTACGTTCATGTGCGGCTTCGTCCGCTCAAATTTCTGCTTGGCCATTTGTCTCCTTCTCCTTCGATGTTTTGTTTACGATATTATTGGCAACGAGAGCCCTCAATGGGACTTGAACCCATGACCCCGTTCTTACCAAGAACGTGCTCTACCGACTGAGCTATGAGGGCTTAACGTTACACAACCACGCGACAAAAGCAATCTTGGCGACGCTTTTGCCCGTAGTCTCAAGTGGGCGGTGAAGGATTCGAACCTCCGAAGGCTTTTGCCAGCTGATTTACAGTCAGCCCCCTTTGGCCACTTGGGTAACCGCCCCTGCGGATCGTCTCCTAGGTTTTCAAAGCCGTCCCTGGCTTGAGATCAGAACTGGCACAGTCAGCTCTGATCGCCAAACTGCAACGGAAGCCGACGATGGGAATCGAACCCATAACCTACCACTTACAAGGCGGTTGCTCTGCCGATTGAGCTACGTCGGCGTGATAGAGGTGACAGCCTGCCGGTGAGCGAAGCGATTATACCAGAGGCTATCTTCTGAGACAAGGTTATTAATTTGGAGGGTTTTCAGGACATCTCGTGGCGTCCAGTCAGCGCGCGGAGCAGGGTGGTTGGGTCAGCATATTCCAAGTCTCCCCCTACCGGCAAGCCGCGCGCCAGGCGGGTGATCTTGACGCCCAGCGGCTGAAGTTTTTGACCCAGATACATGGCGGTAGCGTCGCCTTCCAGGCTGGGATTGGTCGCCAGGATGACCTCACGGATGGCGCCCTCCGCCACGCGGTCCAGAAGCTCGCCAATTTTCAGATCCTCGGGACCCACACCTTCGATTGGCGACAGCACGCCGTGCAGCACATGGTACTTTCCCGTATAGCCAGAGGTGCGCTCCAGGGCCAGCACGTCGAGCGGATCTTCCACAACGCAAAGCAGCGACTCATCCCGTTCTGCGCTGGCGCAAATCTCGCACGCCTGGCGCCCGCTGACCGTGATGTTAAAACATGTCTGGCAATACACCGTTCCCGATCTCAAAGCATACAACGCGTCTCCCAGCTCACGGGAGAGGTCCTCAGGGGTACGCAGCAAATAAAAAGACAGCCGGGAGGCTGTTTTGGGACCAATCCCCGGCAGCCGAGAGAGAACATCGATCAACCTTTGTACAGGCTCAGGGAGGATCATTTCAGCGCTTGAAAAGCCACTTCATGCCCAGCATTTTCAGCAAGCTGCTCCAGGCAGACGCCGATTAGAATGGCAAACCCCCTGCCAGAGGTCCCAAACGCTCGGCGGCAAGGCTGCGCGATTTCTCCAAAGCGCTGTTAAAGGCGGTCAGCACCAGGTCCTGCAGCATCTCGACATCACCCTCCTGGATCAATTCGGGGGCGATCTTGATTTCCTGGCAGCGCTGGTCGCCGGTTACCGTGACGGAAACCGCGCCGCCGCCTGCAGTGGCAGTCACAGACTCCTCTGCCAGGGCAGCCTGGGCAACTTCCAATTGCTCCTGGAGTTTTTGCAGTTGCTGCATCATACCCATCCCGCCCGGACTTTTCGCTCCCTTGCTTTTGAAGCCTTTTACCATAGCTCCTCCGCTAATAAACTTACCTCATTGAACGTCAACAATTTCACCGCCCAAATCGCGCAGCGCGGCAGCCACCATGCCTTCGCTATCCAGGTCTGGCGGCAGTTTCGCGGCTCTGCCAGTGGAAACAATACAGCGAATCGGGATCTCTCTATCGAAAACTTCTTTTAATACCCGGCCCACCAGCTCCAGGTTTTCACCTTTTTCCATTTTAGATTTCAGGACTTCCGAAAACCCCATAAACAGCGCGCCATCCTTCACGCCCAGCACCCGCCCAGACCTCATCAGCGCTTCTGCCGTGGGGTTGTGCTGGCGTAAACGAGCCAGGATCGTGCGCCAATTTTCGCTCACCATCTGGAGCGTCAAGCCGCTCTCCCCCTCATCCGGCGCAGAACTATTTTCGCTGGCGGCATCTCCAACCACCTCTGCCGTCCGCGCTTCCTGCGACGGCGCGGTCTGAGGATGGCGAGCGTCTTTTTGCACCGCCGGGGCCTTTTTTTCCACCTCGGGCTCCTGAGCAGGATGGCGACGGCGCAAAGCCTCAATGCAGGCGACTTCTAATGGAAGGGAAGGCTGCCAGGCGCTGCGCACGTCGAAGGCGGCCTGATTGAACACCTGGATCAAGTACAGGATCTCAGTTACATCCAAAAGCTGGGCATGGCGGGCAATGTGAGCCAGCACATCTGCATTCGCGTCGATCTGCTTGGGATCGCCCATGCGCGCCATGAGCAGATTACGCAGATAGTCAACAATCTGGCGCGAAAACTGGCGTGGGTCGGCGCCCCCATCCAATGTGCGCTGGATGCTCTCCAGCCCGGCGGCCGAGTCCCCATCCAAGATCGCCTGGACAATATCGATCACCGCCTGGTTGGTAACGGTGCCCAAGACAACTTGAGCCAGGTCGAGGCTGATCTCCTGACCAGCGGAGGCGAGCTGGTCTAAGAGGGAGATCGCATCCCGCATCGAGCCGGTTGCCTGCCGGGCGATCAACAGCAACGCATCGGGTTGAACTTTAATCCCCTCGGCTTCCGCCACTTCTTTTAAGGTATCTACAATATCCTGGACCGGTATGCGGCGAAATTCGTGGCGCTGGCAGCGCGAAAGCACGGTGGCAGGTATCTTGTGGATCTCGGTCGTCGCCAGGACGAAGATAGCGTGATGGGGCGGCTCTTCCAGCGTTTTGAGCAGAGCGTTGAAAGCTGCTGTCGAGAGCATGTGGACTTCATCCACGATGTACACTTTATAGCGACCCTGGTTGGGAGAGAAGTTGATCTTATCGCGCAAATTGCGGACATCGTCAACGCTGGTATTCGAAGCCGCGTCGATTTCGATCATGTCAAGAAAGCGGCCCTGATTCACAGCCAGGCAATGCTCGCATCGTTCGCAGGGGCGTCCAGCCAGATCGGGATCCAGACAGTTCACTGCCTTAGCCAGCAAGCGCGCCACAGTGGTTTTACCAGTGCCGCGCGGCCCGGCAAACAAATAGGCATGCGCAACCCGGTCAGCAGCGACCGCGTTGCGCAGGGTCTGCACAACGTGCTGCTGGCCGACAACCTGTTCCCAGCGCTGAGGGCGCCACTTTCGATAGAGGGCTTGTGACATGAAGCTTTCTGTTGGTCGCGGTAAATCCGAAGAAATTATGTACCCGCTAGTGTATCAGATTGATCTGAGGTGGTCAACCACAGCTCGCGTTCAACGCTGAGGATGGCTAGCTGGAAGCGGTCTGAGGGGACCTCCAGATTGTAGGCGCTGATGTGCTTGTTGATCTCCCCAATTTGCCGCTCGAAGGTCTCCACGTCGCGCTCCCACTGCTGGCTGATTTCAGCCGTGGGAACGCCTCGCTGGCGAGCCTCAGCCTGCCAGCGCCAGGCGCGTTTCAGCTCATTTCGGGCCGCAGCCAGGGCAGCCTCGATCTCGCGGCGCGTTTCCAGCCACGGCAAGGTAAAGCCGGCGTTTTTCAGCACGCGATGCGCCAGTCGCCAACCGGGGTCCTCGAAGGGATTCTCATCGAGCTGCAGCGGTTTGCCCATACCCGGTAGATTTTCGAACTTGCCTTCTTCAATCGCCTTGCGGATATGCTCCTCAATATTCGCCATGGGTGCACTGCTCCCGAAATGACCCCAACGCCAACAGAGCATCAAGGTATGGTGAACTCGTCCTTTATTCTCCCCTGGGCATCGCGCAGTACGGCGCGCTCGCCTGCTTTCCAAACTGGGGCAGTCAAGCCCCAATATAAATCGATCACGTTTGGCGAGCCTGAGGTGGTCCAGACATTGATGCCGCCATCTTTAAAGAGGATGAGCTGTGGAAAAGTAAATGTATTGCCGTCTTCATCCTCGAGCTGCCAGCCAGCCAGAGAAAGCTCGCCGTCACCCGTCCGGGTGATGAAGACGCGCTCGGATTCTAGATTGCCCACCCCGATGACCCCAGTGATGATCGCCCCTGCCTCTCTTCCCGGTCCGGCGGGAGAAGCGGATACAGCCGGGGTGTTGACGCTGGTGGGCGAGGGGATCGAAGTGGGCGGCGTCTCCGGCGTCACCGGAATGTATAAGACCATCCCAACCGAGAGAGAATTCGGGTCGGAGATCTGATTCACATCCATCAACTCCTGGATGTCCACATCGAACTTTTGGGCAATCAGGCCGAGTGTATCGCCAAATTGGACCTCGTATGGCTCAAGATTCTGCTCCTGAGTGGCAATCGGCGTGCTGACAGGCGCAACCGGCTGCATCGTCGCTGGGGATTGAGCAGCGCCAGGGTTAGCCGGGGGAGTGCTGATGCTGCTCGATGTTGGCGTGCGCCGGGTAAACAACGACACGGGCGCCTGGGTCCTATCCCAAACAAACAGCACAACGGTCGTTGTGCAGGCAGATACCAGGATATTGATTAGCAGGTAATACAACAGGCGTTTCGTTTGCCTCATTGCAGCGCTCCCCGGCAAATCATAGCATAATCCTGGAAAAGGGACAATCCAGGAAAGCGGCATTGACGCGAATTTGGTTTATCAATACAATGTTCAGCATGGCTTACCTGATCGATGGACACAACCTGATACCCAAAATACGGGGGTTGAGCCTGGAATCAGCGGACGACGAGATGCAGCTTATCGAGCTGTTGCAAGAATTCTGCCGCCGCCGCCGAAAAACCGTGGAGGTTTTCTTTGACAACGCTCCGCCCGGTCAACCCCGCGCCCGAGTTTTCGGGAGGGTGAAAGCCCGATTCGTCCGCCAGGAGCAAACCGCCGACCAGGCCATCGAACACCGTCTGGAGCAATTGGGAGGCGCGAGGCGCAACTTTATCGTCGTCAGCTCAGACCGGCAGGTGCAAGAGGCGGCGCGAGCCCGGGGGGTGAAATCGATCAGCGGGGAGACATTCGCGAGCACGCTCCAGGAAGCCTTGCACCCCTCGGCGACAGAAAACGAATTACGAGCGGAGCTCGCGCTGCGACCTGAAGAGGTCGAGGATTGGCTGGCGATGTTCGGCTCTGAGCAGGGGGAGGGGGAGGAATAGGATAATTCGGACAACTCTAATCTAATTTTAATGAAATCTTTCAGGTAATCGGGTATATTTTAACCATTGACACCTGCCCTCCCTTTTACTGGTATATCAGGTGTCTGCCTCCGGAGATGCTCGCAGCACGCCCCCCCCGTGTTGACAGCATCCGGTGGACCTCCTTAGATTGCCGGGCGTGCCCCCCCCACGTCCGGCGGTCGTTTTAATTCTCGGGCGCGAGGGGGATGACGCTGCTCATTCGACGCCAGATGCGTGCAAACGAGCATCACGCCCGGCGGTTCAAAATACTGCCTAAAAACAGCAAGCCTATCCCCAGCGTCATCAAGGCTGCAATGGCTACCAGAAGAGGGTCGGGGCTGTCATTCGGGTTCGCCAAGGCGGACGGCTGCCGCGGCTGGTCCGCCTGCTGATCCCCCTCGATCCGAGGTACTGACGTAGCCGCCGCAGCCAGAGCCGCCGGAGTGGGCGTTCGCGGTCGGGGAGAGGGCGTCTTCGTGGGCGAGGCGCTCGGGGTGGGAGAGGCAGCGCTTTCAGCAGGGGTAGCGGTTGCGCTCGCCAATTTGATGATCAGCTTGTCTCCCGGGTAGATGAACGAGCCAGGCGTCAGACTGTTGAGGGCGTAAAGCTCGTCCAGGCTGATCTTGTAAGCGGCGGCGATATTCCAGGGCGCCTGCCCCTGCTGAACCACGTGGATGATCGAGCCATCCGGCTTGGGGGTAGCCGCCTGGACCGGGATAATGGCGACCGCAGTTGGTCCGGGGATGACGGCGGCTGCCGTCCCCGGAGCGGCGGTGTTGTTCGCCGGCGGGGCAGCGGCGCCGGCGATATAGGCGGCATCCAGGGTGTAGTAGGTCACCCCGCCCGCGGTTGCCGCCCCGGCGCCCACATCCTGATAGTTTGGGGACAGCATGGTATTCAAGTGGGGCGCATCCCCTTGCCACCATTGAACCGCACCCTGGGCAGATAAATCGCGCCCTCCGGCAATATTTTCCGAGATAAAGATCGTCCCGCCGCCGCCGTAGCCGGCTGCCAGCGCCCGATCGCGCGGCCGGCTTCCCCCGGGACCGGTATGCGTGACACTGCCGATAGAAGCCTGGTAATCGCTGTGGGCCTGCGCAACCGCCATCAAGATATTATTGACCTGGTAGGCAGGCAAACCATTGTTCCGGCGCAACCGGTTGACCGCCTGGACCAGTTCGCTTCCGCTACTCAGCCTGGCCGCGGCGGGAGTAACCCCCAGCGTGAGCAGGTTCGTCCACAGCAGCGCGGCGAGCAGAAATAAGAGCGAGGCAAGCCAGCTGGTTCTTTTCATCGCATACGTCGCAATGGTTCAGGTTTACGTTTTCCCGGCACACTCGAATGATAACACCAAAAACGAGCCAATATCCTTAACCGCGTTCATCGACCAGCTTATCCCAGTAAGCCCGGTCCCGCTCGTCCTGGTCATCCAGCAGGGCGGGGTGGACATCGGGATGGAGGCGGCGATTGAACGCCGTCCACAGCTCGGCAGCGATCCTGCGCGGCTTCGAGGGCACGCCCAGGCGAGCAAAATATTCGCACACCCGGCTGACATCGCGGGCAAAGATCTGGTACGCATTGCTGTTACGATCCGGATGGATCACCTGAGGGAAATCGATCAACTTGATTTCCCCCTGCCAGTACAAGATATTGTAGGCGGAGAGGTCGGCGTGCACCAGGTCCTTGGCAAGCATGAGCTCGATGTTTTTCAGCACGCGAGCGAACAGGGGCTGCGCTTCGTCGGGCTCCAACTCGATCTCGATCAACGCCGGAGCCGCCAGGTTATCGCCACCCACGTACTCCATCAAGATGCAGTTATCTGAGGCGGCGTATGGAGCGGGCACGTCACCGCCGGCGGCGTGGAGAACCTGCAAGGCATTATACTCGTGCGCCAGCCAGGAAGTGTGCGCCAGTTGAAGCCCATAGGCGCTGCGCTTGCGGATGGCGTTCAGCATGCCGTCCTCCGTGATGGGGTTGCCGTCCGCGTCGAGATTCGCCCGTCCCTCCCGGTAGAGATGGTCTTTCCTCAGGTGGCGGAACTGGCGCGGGCGGTAAATCTTCGCCGCCAGGTAACGGTCGCCGGTCGCGGCGCTGCCCAGGCACTGGTACACAGTGGCTTCTTTGCCGCCTTTGACCAGGCGCAGGACATCGCTGAACCACTGCTGCTCGTAAAAGCCGCTCAGCGAGTCGATGATCCAGAGGCGCTCGTGGCGTGAGGCGCGGTAGGAGAACTTATAGGTATCGATCACGTCTTTCTGTTCAGTCAGCTCCGAGGCGACTCCTGGCTTACGGACGGGCTTTGCGCCCGGTCTTCGTTTAGGCCGCCGGGTCTGCTCGAATTCGTACTCTTCATCATGGAACAGTTTGAGGTTCAGTTTAGGCATCTTTATCCCTTTAAATCGACCTGCCGTGAGAAGTCCCACGGCATGTCACTTCCTGTCGATCGTCAGAGGGCGGAGGGCGGATAAACCGCCATAATCCACCCAGGCTGGCGAGAAAACAAAACCGCAGGGCGAGGGCGCACCTGCGGTCGTTTTAGAACAATTTAACGGGAAGATTTACAGGGCAAACGGCAGGCGCACCCAGACGATGTGAGTATCAACACTTCGGCAGATATCGTTATGCATATGAGTGCGCCTCCTTATTCACCAGGATGTGTGCCTCTGGATCCTGAATCGTTGGCTGGTTCGACAGCAAGGGTTCAATTACCAGGCACGGAGTGGAGTCTACCACGCAAAGCGAATGGGTGTCAAGGAATTTGCCCCAGCCAGCTCAGCAGCCGCCGGGTATCCCAGGCGTTGATGACCTGCCCGGCCTGCACCCAGCCCCGGCGGGCGGTGGCGACCCCAAAGTGGAGCAGGTCCAGGTCGCTTTCGGCGTGCGCATCCGTGTTGATGCTCAAGGGTATGCCCAGCTCAATAGCTCGCCGGGAGTAAATGTCGTCCAGGTCCAGGCGCGAGGGGTGGGCGTTGATTTCCAGAGCGAGGCCGTGTTCGGCGGCAGCCGCGAAAACGGCGTCCATATCCAGGTCGGCCGGCTCGCGATCCGGGATAAGCCGCCCAGTAGGGTGACCGATGGCATCCACGTGGGGGTTGCGGATGGCGTCCAGCAGCCTGGTGGTC
>DATEDC010000233.1:0-10968 GCA_035286585.1 Anaerolineales bacterium | reverse complement strand
TGGCAGCCCAACATCCAGACGGCTACTGGGTCAAAACCGGCAGCGGCTACTCACCCAAATACCTCGCCACCGCCTGGCAAATCATTTTCCTGGCCGAGCTGGGAGCCGAACCAACCGACGAGCGGGTGCGACGAGGCTGCGAGTATCTCCTGAGGCACAGCCTGGCCATCACGGGCGCTTTTTCAGTCAATCGGATCCCCGTGCCCAGCGGCGCGCTGCATTGTCTCAATGGCAACCTGTTGTATGCCCTGATAAGCCTGGGCTACGCCAAGGACCCACGCGTGCAGGCCGCCCTCACCTGGCAGGCACAAGCGATCACCGGCGAGGGCGAGATCAGCTACTACAGGTCTGGCACCGCCGGACCAAGCTTCGCCTGCGGCGTCAACCTGGGGCAGCCGTGCGGCTGGGGGGCGACCAAAGCCTTGAAGGCGCTGAGCGCGGTCCCGCCAGATCGGCGCACTCCCCTGGTGCAGCGGGCCATCGAAAGAGGGGTTGAATTTCTGCTCAGCCGCGATCCGGCCGTAGCCGGCTACCCCTATACCGAACGGGTGAGCTCGAGCTGGTTCAGATTCGGTTTTCCGCTGAGTTACTGGAGCGACGTGCTGGAGAGCACTGCGGTGTTGGTGGCATCAGGCTATGGCCGCGATCCGGTTCATCCTGGGCAAACAGAACACTCAAGGTCGTTGGAAGCTGGAAAACAGCCTGAACGGGAAGATGTGGATCGACATCGAGAAGAGGGGCAAGCCGAGCAAATGGATCACCTTGCGGGCCAGGCGGGTTATGAAGCGATATGAATAATTCGGATGAAAACATCTCTGTGTCATCCGCTCGCGCTGACCACATCCCCGTGATCTGGATCATGCCGAATAAGCGCGAGCCAACAAAGCCTTTGGCCATCTGGCTGCCAGGCGGCCTGGAAACCAAGGAAGACACGCTGCCCTATTTGAAGCAGTTGGCCACAGCGGGTTTCGTAGCTGCAAGCTTTGATCCGTCGGAACACGGCGAACGCTCCAGCGGGGAGTCCAACGAGCAGAAGTTCGTCCGAGGAATGGCGAACTTCCCGCGCGTGCTTTGGCCCATCATCGGGCAATCGGCGCTCGACACCATGCACGTCATCGATTGGGCAATTGCCGAGCTCGGTATTTCGCCACCCTGTTTGGTGGGAGGGATATCACTGGGCGGGGATATCGCGGTTGCGGCGGCGGGCATCGACGCGCGCATTGGATGCGTCAGCGCGATCGTTGCGACGCCAGATTGGCGGCGCCCCGGCATGCACGTTGGGGGCCAACTGGCGCCTGCCGGCCAGCCAGACCGGTATGCTCAGTTCTTCTATGACCATATAAACCCGCTCACGAACCTAGCAGGTTATGCACATTGTCCGGCCATCACCTTCGAGTGTGGTGCGGATGACGACCACGTCCCGCCCGATGGCGCGTTGCGCTTTCAGTCCGCGCTCCAGGAAACCTACGGGGCGCAGCCAGACCGTCTGCGGGTCAATCTGCATCCTGGAGTAGCGCACCAGTCAGTCCCGGCCATGTGGCAGAACAGTTTGGAATGGTTTTCGAGACATCGAAGATGACCTGTCCCTCACCCCCAGCCCGGGGACGTTGGCAAGCTATGAATGGCACAGAGAGTACCTGGAGAAGCAGTCCGAGGCGGATCATTTCGTGAGCACAGAGCTTGCGGAAACGCAGGTGGATTCGCACCTGGTGCATGAGTACGCGTTCCGCTGGGAGGCGGCCGGGTTCGTCTCGATGAACCCGACACCGCCATACACGAGGTGGATCGAGGCAGCCGTCAAGGTCGCGACAGCAGAGGAATGTGATCGCATCCTCGAGCCACTAGCTGCAGCCCAAGTCCTGCTCGCCGATGCAGGCGCTGGAGGCCGATTCGTTTGGGCTAAAGGCGCCGGTCACGAGATCCACCTGACGAAGCCAAAACTCATCTACGATACTAGCGACGAGGTCTGGATAGAGGCGCTCGGCGCCCGCTAAGAAACACTGACCGAGACACTGTGACAGGCTCATCGGTGGTGATCGCTCGGGGGTGAGCTAAACTCACGGCACCTGACAACCATGTAGATGGGGGGCGGCTAAGGCATTGATATAGCGGTTTATGACTCGATCTTGCTTTTAACGCAGGCGAAAAACATGCCGGTTAACTTCTTGGTAACGCCACTCATCATCCGCGAAGCCAGGCTGGCAATCGTGCCAACGACCTTGATATCCGCCGTCCAGTGCAGCTCTGTGGTCCCATCCCCTCCTTCAGAGAGCTTCATCTCGCTCACCACGTCGACCGCACTGCCAGGCGCGATGCCGTGCACCTGGACTACGGCACGTTCGGGGGGGTTCAGTTCAATGAAAGATACATCGTTTGTGAAGGTAACGGAAACCGCCCCAAAACCGACAGCAGCGACCGCTTTGAACTGCTGGTCGGGGACGACAATCTCCACGGATTTCAATCCGGGAGCACACTTGCTGACTGTGTCGGGATTAGTCAGGAACCCCCAGACCTTCTGCATCGGGGCGTTTATGGTTACGTTTCCCTCGAAGTTCACGGCTTTACTCCTTCATGCGATAGTTTTCAGGGTTCCGTTCGAACGTGTGCCGGCATCCGGCTGTGCAGAAATAGTATATTCTTCCCTGGTGCTCTAAGGTATAGCGGGCAGTCCCGACTTCGACCGTCATCCCGCATATCGGGTCTATGGCTATTTCGGAGGTGGGGGCACTTTCAGCCTCCAACAACTGTTGGATTTGCTGCTCCGTCCTGCGCCGGTGGAACTGGACTATCTCAGCCAGGATGCTCAGGGCGATCTCATCAGCTGTGATGGCTCCGAAATCCAGCCCGGCGGGGAACTTAAAGCGCTCTTCCCAGCCTGCAGGGAGATCAGAATCCCTCAGGTATTGCAGGACAGCCTGCGCCCTTTTGGGGCTTGCAACCAGGCTGACGTAAGGAGTGGGGGTTCGCAGGGCAGCAACCAGGGCTTCCTCGTCGTAGTTACCGTGGCTGGCTACCACGATATATGTGCGGGCTGTGATCCGCAAAGCGGAAAAATCGATGTGATCCAGAATCTGAACCGCACCCGGAAAACGTTCCGCTGAGGTTTCGTATCCCACAACGGAGACCGGGTATCCCATCGCCCTGCCGAGTTTGACCATGGATTCAGTTGTGGCCAGGTGCCCCACAACCACCAGCCGGGGCTGAACGAGCTGAGGTTCTATGTAAATCTCATAGGTCCCCCCACTGATGCAGGTGAGCGCGATCTCGACCACACCTTCCTGAGCGCCCACTCCGAGCGATTCCGGCGGGCACAGGCGCAGCAGCCTGGGCTGACCATCGGCGAGCGAACGGAGGGCTTCTTTCCTGACCGATGGCTCCGCACAACTCCCGCCGACCCAGCCCCTCAGCGTCCCGTCAAGCGTAATGATGGCAGCCGCCCCGGGTTTTGCCGAGGTCGGCTTTTCCGCCCGGACGACAGAAGCCAGAGCAAAAGGTTCGCCCTGCTCGACAAGAGAATTCAGCAATTCGAGGTGTTCTGTGATCATCACTGGAGTCTAAAAAGAAGGGCGAAGCGTGTCTCATCCCCTACAGATGGGATTGATAGTACTGCTTCGCCCCTACTTATATTCTGCCGCCCCATGGGCATTGAGGAGTTCCCAGACTTTCGAGGGCTTGATGGGGATGTCTATATGGCGGACTCCAAGATGCCAGAGGGCATCCACCACTGCGTTGGCGATTGCAGCGGGGGCGCCAACCGTGGCAGATTCCCCGACGCCTTTAGCCCCGATGGGGTGGTGCGGTGATGGGGTGACTGTCTCGCCCAGCTCCCAGTTGGGGGTTTCCACAGCAGTCGGCAGGAGGTAGTCCATAAACGTGCTGCCAAAGATATTCCCGTTTTCATCGTACTGGATCTCTTCCATCAATGCGGGGGCAAAGCCCATGGTGAGCCCGCCGTGAATCTGTCCTTCCACGATCATCGGGTTGATGCGCACACCGCAGTCGTCCACCGCTACAAATCGACGGACTTTGACTTCACCGGTGCCTCTGTCAATATCCACTACGGCGATGTAAGAACCGAAGGGATAGGTCAGATTGGGCGGGTCGTAGTAGTTCACCGCTTCCAGCCCGGCTTCCATCCCCTGGGGATGGTTGGTGTACGCGGCAAATGCGATCTCCTGGATGGTTTTTACCTGGTTGGGGGAGCCCTTCACGAAGAACTTACCCTGTTCCCAGACAAGATCCTCCTCGGCAGCTTCAAGCAGGTGAGCAGCGATCTTTCGGGCTTTTTCTCGGACCTTGCGGGAAGCGATAGCTGCTGCGGCGCCAGCGGTAGGGGTGCTCCGGCTGGCATACGTGCCGAGACCATAAGGGGCAGTATCCGTATCGCCTTCTTCGACCTTGATGTGATCGGCTGGGATGCCCAACTCCTCGGCGATGATCTGCGCATAGGTAGTTTCGTGCCCTTGACCCTGCGACTTGGTGCCAAAGCGTGCGATGGCTTTTCCGGTCGGGTGGATGCGTATCTCGCAGGAGTCAAACATCTTCAAGCCGAGGATGTCGAAATGCTTCGATGGTCCGGCACCGACGATCTCGGTAAAGGAGGAGATGCCAATACCCATGAACTCACCGCGGGCACGTTTCTCCTTCTGCTCCTTGCGCAGTTCCTCGTAGCTAATCATATCCATGGCAAGCCGCAGGGCACTATGATAATCGCCGCTGTCATACTCCCATCCCAGCGCAGATTTATACGGGAATTGCTCTGGCTTGATGAAGTTCTTCATCCTGAATTCAGCAGGGTCCATTCCGATATCGTGAGCATACAAATCTGCCATACGCTCGATTGTGTGGACAGCCTCGGTCACCCGAAAGGAACAGCGGTAAGCGATCCCGCCAGGCGGTTTATTCGTGTAGACTCCATCCACCTCAACGAAGGCGTTCTTCAGGTCGTAGGAACCGGTGCAGATGTGGAACAGACCCGCAGGGAACTTGGATGGGTTGGCTGCGGCATCTGTGTAGCCGTGATCGGCAATGGTCTTGATCCGCAGGGAGGTCAGTGTTCCGTCGCGCTTTCCTGCCAGCTCTGCAGTAATGTGATAATCGCGCCCAAACGAATCGGCTGCCAGGTTCTCCGTGCGGTCCTCGATCCATTTGACCGGTGCGCCGGTCACAATTGAAGCCGCCACGGCAATCACATAACCGGGATATGCGGGGACCTTGCCGCCGAAACCGCCACCGATATCGGGCGAGATCACTCGGATTTTTTCCTCCGACAAACCCAAGTGGCTCGTAATGAGCGCAACCACTGTCCGAATGGCGTGGGGCGCTTGGGTGGTCATCCATAGGGTAAGATGCCCATCGACAGAGTCCCACTTCGCTACGCACCCGCAGGTCTCTATCGAGGAGACGTGGATGCGGGGGATGTAGATATCCTCTTTGACGACCACCTCTGCGGCTCTGATATCCGCATCAGTTGCTTCGCGGTTGCCCCATTCCCAGTGCCAGATGTGGTTGCTTTCCTTGTCCTCCCGCACCTTCATCGCACCCGGATGCAAAGCTTTTTTCGGATCCACCATAACGGGAAGCGGTTCGTAATCCACTTCCACCGCCGCCACACCATCAGCGGCGATGTAGCGGTCTGTTGCCAGGACAGCCGCGACTTCCTGGTACTGATACTTGACCGTGTCGATGGGCAGGACGTTCTGGACGTCGCTCATCAGTGTCGGCATATTGTGCACGTTGTACTGCTGCAGAAGTTTGCCGTCTATTACGGCGAGCACTCCGGGTATCTCCATTGCTTTCTCGCCATTGATGCTCTTGATTTTCGCGTGGGCATACGGGCTGCGGACGATGTCGAGGTGCAGCATCCCGGGGAGCTTAAAATCATCAATGTAATTTCCTTTGCCGCGCAAGAAGCGCGCATCTTCCACTCTTTTCCGTCTGTGGCCCAAGCCCATGACCTCTTTAGTCATGACCGCCTCCTTTTTCCTGCTGCATCTTCTCTGCCGCGTATTGAACGGCTTTCACTATGTTCACATAACCAGTGCACCGGCACAGGTTGCCGGATATTCCCCAGCGGATCTCTTCCTCGGTCGGATTCGGGTTCGATTCCAACAGCGCCGCTGAGGTCATTAACATCCCAGGGGTGCAGAACCCACATTGCAGGCCGTGCTTCTCGTAGAACCCCTCCTGCAGGGGATGCAGCTTGCCATTCTGTGCAAGCCCTTCAACCGTCTTTACCTCTGCACCATCAGCCTGGACCGCGAACATGGTACAAGACTTAAGGGGTACCCCGTTAACCTGGACTGTGCAGGCACCACAAGAGGTGGTATCACAGCCAATATGGGTGCCCGTCAGGTTCAGGTTTTCCCGCAGGAAATGTACCAACAACAGCCGGGAATCCACTTCCACGGTGTGCAAGGCTCCGTTTACAGTGATGTGTATGGTATGGGTGCTCATGCCTGACCTCCGCTTGCTCGTTCGACCGCTTTCATCAGAGCACGGTATGTGAGTGTCCTTACCAATGAACGCTTGTAAGCCACAGAACCTCTATAATCCGCTTCGGGTTCTGCCGCTTCGGATGCCAGGAATGCGGTCTGGGAGAAGTTTTCCCCAGTGGGAGACTTCCCGATGAGGTACTCTTCGGCAACGCTCGCCCGGATGGGGGTTAACCCGACATTGGTCAGGCCTATCCCTAAGGAGGCGACGTTCCCTGCGCCATCAAGTGTGAGCTGTATAGCTACAGCTGCGGTGGCAAAATCGCCGACCTTACGCTCCAGCTTCTGGTAGGCGCCCCCAGATCGCCCATTCGAAGCGGGAATACGGATCTCGGTAAGGATCTCGTCCTGATTAAGGGAAGGCTCAAAGGGTCCCAGAAAGAAATCATCGATAGGGATCTCCCGCTCGCCCGCTAGACCCATGGCGACGACCCGGGCTCGATATGCCAGCATTGTGGCGGGATGGTCATTGGCAGGATCTGCATGGGCAAGGTTGCCACCTACCGTTGCCCGGTTCCTGACCAATGGGTCGGCTATTACCCGGGTGGTGTCGGCAAGCAGAGTGTATCGCCTTGCAACCAATGCCGAGCCGTCCACAGCCGACTCACGGGTGAGAGCACCGATTTTCAACCAGCCGTCTTCTTCCCGGATGTATTCCAGCCCGGATACCCGATTGATATCCACGATAAGGGCTGGTTCAGCAAGCCGGAAGCGCATCATGGGTATCAGGCTCTGGCCTCCTGAGAGGATTTTTGCCCCGGGATTCCCAGAGAGCAGAGCTACTGCCTCGGCGAGCGTTTCCGGCGCCTGATAATCAAATCTGGGTGGGATCATACATACCTCCTGAAGAGTGATTTTCCATTACCGACTGCTCTACCTGTAGTTAATCCAAGGCACCTCCCTTCTGCAGGTTGACCCGCTGTCTCAAGAATAAACTTGGGATAGGATGAGCGTGCATGTTGACGGTAATATCCAGCAGTTTTCAACGAAAGGGGTGGTGTTCTTCAGGGAATCCCTGCGGTTCTTGCGTTATTCTTTTGAAGATCCAACGAGAGTAGGTGGGTATTATAGCATGAATTGGATAAATAACACCTATCTTACAGAGATTTGAGAGGTAAGCCGGCGTAGAAAGAAATTTCCCTGTTGACATTTAGCCGATTTTCCTGTAATATGTAGCCAGACGACATATTACCAGGCTACATATACGAGGAGGGTTATGAACGCTTCAGCGGATATCCAAACCCATTTACCGCTTACAGAGGTCACCTACTTCATCCTGCTCAGCCTGACCCCCGGCCCGCGCCACGGCTACGCGATCATGAAGGACGTGCGCTCGCTGAGCAAGGGGCGGGTCGTGTTGAGCACCGGCACACTGTATGGGGCGCTCAAGCGCCTGCTGGAGGGGGGCTGGATCCTGCGCAGCGACGAAGCGCAGCCAAATGGCAAAAAGCGCGAACGCAAAACCTACCTGCTGACCGAGCTGGGCCGCCATATCCTTGGAGCCGAACTGGAACGGCTGGACAGCCTGGTCTCCGCGGCTCAACTGCGCGTGGCAAACAATGCCCCGTGAAGGCTCTTTGGCTGGAGCGAGGCGCAGATGGGGCAAGCGCAGGGTAAGGCATCCCGGGAGATAAAGCGGTGAACATAGGGCTTCGCCTGCTCGCCACCCTATACGCCGTGTTGCTGCGCGCCTACCAATCGACCTTCCGCAGCCAGTTTGGGGATGAGATGCAGCAGGTGTTCAACGAGGCGTTGGAGGAAGCCGCCCGCCAAGGCTGGCGGCATACGCTGCTGGTGTTCTGGCGCGAGGTGCACGACCTGCCGGCCAACCTGGCACGAGAGAGTCGCGACTGGCCAGTTTCAACTGAAGGCGAGTATTTCCAGGATAGCTTCAACAGCCCCCTCGCCGATCAATTGCCCGGCTCCTGGCGCAGCGCCCTCCTGGCTGGCGCCCCGCACCTGCTGTACGCCTTGGGGCTTTTCCTGCCAGCGATGACGGCAGAGTTTGCCAATCCACTGGTCTACTGGCTGGCGGATAGCCGGGCTTTCTGGCTGCTGGTATTTGCAGCCCTGTTGCTGGCCTGGAAGCGCCACTGGCCGCGCTGGTCGCATTCCTGGCTAGGCTACGCATTGGTCTTCATCCTCCACCAGGTGAACGCCCTTTTTCCAGCCGGGCCGTTAGCGCTCCTCATCCTGGTCGCCTGGTTGGCCCTGATCGTGATCACCTTGCTGTGGCTTGCCCGGCGCGACTGGTTGGGCGGCCTGTTGGCGGCATTGCCGATCACACCGATGTGGGTCTGGTGGGTAAGCCTGGAGGGCGCCAGAGGCGGCGCAGCCGAAAACATCCTCTACATCAGCATCGGCCTGCTGGTCGCGCTGGCGGTTATCGCCATCGTTCGCGTCGGTCGCTGGCAGACCGCGGTGTGGTTGATCCTGGCTGTCATCCTGGCAGCCGGCTTGCCGCTCTCCTACAACGCATCCTTTTTCAACAATCAGCCGGTCAGCTATCGCCAGGAGCCAGAAGGCTGGAACCTGGTTCTGGGCGTGGTCGGTAATTACGCCGCCATGCTGGTCTTCACCGCTCCGCTGTGGCTGTTAGCCCTGTGGCGCCAGGTGCGCCAGTGGAAGGCGCCGATATAGAAGTATGCAATCACCTGCCCGGCAAGACCAACCTGATAGCGCCGCCAGCCTGACCCTACCCGCCCGCCTGGCTGCCAATGCGGGCATCCTGGTCCTCTGGTTCTGGCTTTACCGCCCAGTTTACCGCTACCTGGGGGTGATCTTCACCCGCGAGGAATTCCGCACCAACCAGATCGTCCTGGTGGGCGTGATCGCCTTGATCGCCATGCAGGTGCGCCGGGGCGATTTGCGCCTGCGGATGGATGTGTTGCCCCAACTGTACCCGCCCGCGCTGGGGCTGGCGTTGCTGGGTTCCGCGCTCTTCCTAGCCGCGGAGCACTTCCTGGATATCAACACCTTATCGGCCAGCCTGTTCGGGCTGGGATGCTACGGCTTGCTGGGGCTGTGGATGCGCCCGCGCCAGTGGCGGCAAGGCCTGCCAGCTGCCCTGCTGCTGATCGGCGCGCTGCCCTTTGGCGAGCACATGGAGACTTTTGTGGGCTACCCGGTGCGCCTCCTGACCGCCAGGATCGTGCGCGACGGGTTGGCGGCCATCGGCTACCCCGCCATCGGCGTGGAAACCATCCTGGTCTTCGAGAACGGCGTCTCCCAGGTGGATTTGCCCTGCAGCGGGGTGAAGAGCCTGTGGACCGGCGGGCTGTTCCTGCTGGCGGCAAGCTGGATCGAGCGCCGCCAGCTTAACCTACGCTGGGTCTTGGTCGCCATCAGCTTCGCGGTTCTGCTGCTGGGCGCCAACCTCTTACGGGTTGCCTTGCTGGTCTTCACGGGACAGGTGATGGGCTGGCGCCTGCTGGCAGAGATGCTCCACGTGCCCCTGGGGGTGATCGGTTTCGTCGCCGCATGCGCCGCGGCGGTGTACCTGCTGCGCTGGCTGGTCCCCGAGCTCCCCCCCTCCGCTGTGTTCTCCCAGGCGCAGGCAGCGCCGGGATCAGAACCCGGCGTCGAAATCCCAGACGGGTATCGCCCCCGCCCCACCTGGCTGCCTGCCCTTCTGGCCGCCGTCCTGCTCCTGCTGGTGCTGCTTTATCACCCCCGCCCACAGGTAGCCGCCGCCCAATCTATGCCAGGCTGGCAATTCGACCCCCAATTGAACGCCGAACCCTGGCCGTTCTCCCCTGGCGAGCTGGCCTGGCTGTCACAAGGAGATCCCCTGGAGGCGCAGCGCTGGCGTTTCGAATGGCGCGGCTTCAGCGGCTCGCTGCTCTTCATCACCAGCCAGACCTGGCGCGCCCACCACCGCCCGGAGCGCTGCTTCGAAGTGTATGGGCTGCGCATTGAAAACTCGTACGTCATGCTAGCCGCCCCGGATTTTCCCATCCGCCAGGTAACGCTAGGTCAGGGCGAATATCACAACCTGTATTCCGCCATCTACTGGTTCCAGTCTCGCCAGCAGACGACCGACGACTACGGCACGCGCATGTGGGCCGACCTGCCCACCGAGACTGAACCCTGGGTGCTGGTCACAGTTCTCTTCGACCAGGCCTATAACCCGCAGGATGAAACCCTGCTCGATCTGTACGCTGCGCTGCGCCAGACAGTCCAGCGCAGCCTGGAGGGAGGTAATAACCCATGAACGCTCTATCACCCAAACGAAGCGCCCGGGAGCGCTGGGCCGCCGGACTGTTTTGGTCCTGGAACGTGATCTTCCTGGCTTTCATGGCGCTGGGTTTTGCGCCGCGCATGCTGCCCTTGTTGTATGAGAGTTTACAAAACAACCTGGTGCCAGCCGTTTATTTAATCTACGCCCTGGTGCTCACTTTCATTCCAGTGGCGGTGGTGCTGCTCGGCCTGACGGTCTTGCGCGGCGCTCCAGCCCGGTTGTTTGCATTGGGTT
>DATEDC010000232.1:0-3264 GCA_035286585.1 Anaerolineales bacterium | reverse complement strand
ATGGTTGACAGGTTGCCCGAAGGGGGGTATCCTCTTGCCGCCCTCGGTCTGCTGCCGGTGGGCTGTCACCATGAGCCAGTTGCCTTTATTTGAGCCCCCTTCCTGGACGGTCACTGAGGTCACACGCTACCTGCGCGAGCTGATCAGCGGCGATGACCTCCTCCAGGATGTGTGGGTAATGGGGGAGGTTTCGAACCTGTCTCGCCCGACTTCGGGGCATCTATACTTTACGCTGAAAGACGCCAACGCCTCCCTGCGCTGTGTAATGTGGCGAAACACATTCATCCGCCAGAAATTTATACCCCGAGACGGAGAGGCAGTGGAAGTACATGGCGGTGTGGATGTCTACGAAGCCGGCGGGCAGTACCAGCTTTATGCCGACCTGATCCGCCCGGCCGGGGAGGGGCTCTTATACCAGGAATTCCTACGGCTGAAAGCTCGGCTGGAGGCTGAAGGGCTTTTCGATCCCGAGCGCAAACGACCCATACCCAGATGGCCGCAGCGGATCGGAATTGCCACCTCTCCAACCGGGGCGGCGATTCGAGACATGCTCAATACGATCCAGCGCCGCTACGCGCTGGTCCAGGTCATCCTGGCCCCCTGCGCGGTTCAGGGCGCTGAGGCTCCCGCCAGCATTGTCGCTGCTCTGGAGAAATTGAACCGTGTAGCGCAGCCGGATGTGATCCTGCTGGCGCGCGGCGGAGGATCGATGGAGGATCTATGGGCGTTCAACGACGAGGGCGTGGCGCGGGCGATCGCCGCATCCGCCGCGCCCGTGATCGCCGGCGTGGGCCACGAGACGGATTTCACTATCGCTGATTTTGCCGCCGACCTGCGCGCAACCACCCCTACCGCAGCGGCTGAACTGGCGACGCCAAATAAGATAGACTTGCTCGCCTCGCTTTCCGAGTTTACCGAGCGATTGGGGCGCGCAGCCGCAGCCAGCTTGCAAAATCTCAAGTGGAACCTGGCGGAGTCGTCGAACATGCTGAGATTGCGATCGCCAGAGGCGCGCTTGCGCAGCCACCGCCAACGCCTGGATGACCTGGAACACCGTTCATCTATCGCCTGGCTCAACCACCTGAGATTCGAGCGCCTCCAATTGGAGGGCGCCATCCAGCGCCTTGCTTCATTAAATCCGGCATCAATACTGGAGAGGGGCTACGCGGTGGTCACGCACCAGGATGGGCGCCTCGTGCGCAGCGTCGGGCAGGTATCCCCTGGAGATCGATTGAAAGTTCAGGTCAGCGACGGTCAATTTGACGCTCGCGCGGTTCGAGGCTCCGAGGCTTAGATAGGATGCGGATGGGTTTCTCCGAACTGACGCCTGAGCAGGCAGAAGAGCTCAGCAAGCTGGCTGAAAACCTGGACGAAACGTTGCGAGCGGCTGGAGCGGAAAGCGCAGAACTGGCCCTCGGCGTGATCGTCAGGCTGGGATTTCTGCCCGCGCTGGGGCTGGTCTTGTTGCTGTTCCTATTTAAGGTCGTAAATATCATCCTGGCATTCGTCGTACTGATCATCATATCACTCGTACTTTTGGGGATTTCCATGTTGATTTCGGAGCGGGCGCGTTGGAACACCATGCAGCGGGTTTACCGCAGCCGCGTCGAAACGGAGATCGCCCAATTCATAGTCAAGCATGGCGTATCCCGGCAGCAGTTCGATAGCCTCGTTTCACTACTGCTGCCTGCCAGAGCGCCGCTGGCCAATTTTTTATCATCAGCCGCCGAGGATCTGGCGGTGACCGCCAAAGAGAAGAATAAGCGAGAGAAAGAATGACGCCGACATCCAACAATCCACAGAAAGAAACGCCTGTTGAGGAGATCACTTACGAGCAGGCTTTTGCCGAGCTTGAACAGGTCGTCAGGGCGCTGGAGACTGGCGAGCATACGCTCGATGAAAGCGTACGGCTCTACGAGCGCGGTCAGGCGCTGGCGCGCCACTGTGCTGCTCTCCTGGAACAGGCCGAGCTGAAAGTCCATCAGCTTGCCGGAGACGACCTGGAAGAGTTTACGGGGTAGAGCAAAAAATGCCTCTCAGCGGAATTTTTTCCAACTACGCCCTCCTGGCTGGCCTGACTGCCTGGGGTATAGCTCAGACGATCAAGGTGCCTTTAGAGTACCTGCAAACCGGAAGCTGGAATTGGGCGCTGCTCCTGCACGCTGGCGGCATGCCCAGCTCTCATTCAGCGCTGGTTACCGGTGTTGCCCACGCCATTGGGCTGTTCTACGGGTTTGATACCCCCCAGTTTGCACTCGCGGTGGCAGTAGCCATGGTGGTTGTCTATGATGCAACCGGAATCCGCCGCCAGGCGGGCATGCACGCCACCCTGATCAACGCCATGATCAAGGACCTAGCCAGCGGGCATCACTTGAAGGGAGAGCTACTGCGCGAGGTCCTAGGCCACACACCAGTGGAGGCAATCGCGGGCGTCATCCTGGGTTTAATCGTCGCCCAATTAGGCTGGTTCTTGTACGGTTAAGTTTCAATGCTTTCTCATGGGAAGCAAGCTGAGCAGCTCGCGGGCTTCTGGCACACGCAGGACCAGGATCCCCGCGGCATAGACAGCGCCGCCAACGACCACACCAATGCCGCCTGTAACCCAGGCGCTCAAATCATGGCTCCAACCCAACCACAACCCCAGGGCAAGGGACATCACCAGGGTCGCCAGAACGGCCTGAGCGCTGCCGGATAGGAGCAGCTTTCCCTCCAGACCGTCCAAGCGGCGGCGCATTAAATAGAGCAGGACGGCCATCTCCAGCGTGGTAGCCAGCGAGTTCGCCAGCGCCAGGCCCCCATGGGGCATCCAACCAACCCGGTCGAAGAAAGCCGAAAAAACCAGACTAAAGAGCACATTCAAGCTCATGGCAGCCGCGCCCACCAACACCGGTGTTTTTGTGTCCTGGAGGGCATAAAACGCCCGCGAAACAATCTCCACAAGCGAATGACCCACCAAGCCCGCTGCATACCAGAGCAGAGCCCAGGCAACCAACTGCGAAGAGTGCGGGTCGAATTTGCCGCGCTCGAAGAGCAGGCTGACGATCGGACCGCGGAGCAAGACAAGGCCGATGGAAGCCGGCAGGGAGAGGAAAATTACACCGCGCAGCGTCCCCGCCAGGGAGTGGCGCATCTGGACCAACTCGCCGCGCGCCGCCTGGGCAGAGAAAGTGGGCAAGGCGGCGATGGCGATCGCCTGGGCGATCACCACTTGCGGCATGGTCATGACCGCCCAGGCCGATTTTATCGCCGTCAGGCTGCCTTCCG
>DATEDC010000231.1:0-6662 GCA_035286585.1 Anaerolineales bacterium | reverse complement strand
GTACCCGCCCGTGCTCTCGAGATGACCGCCGGGCTTAAGTCGGCTTCTCTGGCCAGCTGATAATCGCTCCAGCCGCGCTTGGCCAATTCCCCATTCAGCCAGGCATTGAAGCTCTCTATCCGCCCTTTCGCGCAAACGCGTTTCATGCGAATAGTATTGCATTAATAGTTTTCCATTGGGGAAAAGATATATTTGACCGCAGTCAAATAATTCCCGGTTATGATTATAGAAGTTTGTTTTTGGTAATAATTTATTTGTTCTATCCCACCGTGCGCCCACAATTTTACTCATAGCAGCCCGTTCTCGCGATTTTACCTATTGCAATCATAGAACAAGTGTACTATACTTTTTTTGGAAGGGGAATTGTTTGGATGAAAATCGTTGTTGAAGATAAAGGCTATCCTGCACTGTCGATCGATTTTACGATTAATCCATACTTGCTCAGGATATCGCGGGAGATCTCCGCTGCCTCGGGGGATTCAGTATCCAGAGACCGGGCGTTGAGTTCCTGGGCAATCTCCAAAATGGCTGTGGAGAAACGGGAGCGCAGTTCTGGGGGTAGTTGATCCAGGGGGTTAATCTCTGGCGGGGGTACATTGAGGACTTCGTAGATAACAGGACCGTAGTAATCAATCAGCTTATGGATATTTTCAAAATCAGTGGGTACTTTTCCTCTATTTATCCACTCGTTGAGCAACTGTGATGTGACCTTAATCTCACGCGCATAGCTGGCCATAGAACCAGCGTGTCCTGGTTTGTCATGTCTCCATTCCAGGTATTTTGCAGTAATCCATTCCTGCCAGGTCATGAATAGATTATAGCAAGTAGTAATAAGCATAAATAGGTTTATTTATCCCTATTGACATTTATATCGTCTTAGCCTATAATACTGGCTAAGACGATATTCTGTTGGGAGGGCTCAATGCCTACGGGAATGAACGAAAAACGAACCACAAAAACATACTCCATTCTGGATCGCACCGATGAAATGATCTCTGAAATGGCTTCGAAGACCTATCGCTCGAAGGCCAACATCATCGACCTGGCAGTGGCGGAACTCTATTCACGGTTCATGGCTGAGCCGGTCCTGGCTGAAGTTGCCCCCGTTGCTGAGCCTGCCAACAAAGAGTAGCTTAAATCCCCGGGTGGTGGGGATTTTTCGTACCCAAATCAGAAAACGAAAACGAACAAAAGAGGAAACCCCCATGTACTTCAGTCTCATTCTCTCAAAAGAAACCCTCGGGCAAATTTTGGTTACAGCGCTCGAGGTGCGGTCATGACAGACCTGGCAGCCGTTTCTAACCCCCTCCTAACCTCCCCACGCTGGCAGTCGGAGTTTCGCGCCTGGCTCGAATATCACGGCAAAAGCACCAAGACCATTTCTTCCTACCTGTCAGACGTTCACCGTTTCAGTGATTGGTTCGCCGCGGTCAACGATCAACCCCTGACGCCGGGCCTCATCTCCGGATATGACCTGCGTGCCTACCGTGAACACGCCATCTCTGTCGAACAGGTGAAACCCGCCACCTGGAACCGGCGCCGTGCCACCCTGGCCGCCCTGTGCAGCTGGGCGCAGACAGCCGGGTACCTCCAGGTCAACCCCTCCCAGGGGATCCGACCCATGGGCGAAACTGAGCTGGCTCCGCGCTGGCTCAACCGGCCAGATCAGGGTCGTCTGATGCGTCAGCTCGAGCGCCAGATCAACGGCGCGGCAACGGACGCCTGGCGCAAACAGGCCGCCCGAGACGCGGCCATGGTCTTACTCATGCGGTACGCTGGCCTGCGGGTCGGCGAAGTAGTGGCGCTCAACCTGGGGGATATCACCCTCAGTGAACGCGCAGGCCGGGTAGATATCCGGCGTGGTAAAGGGGATAAAGCGGGCTGTCTCCCGCTGAATTCCGAGGTTCGCGCGGCCCTGGCTTACTGGTTGAACCTGCGTGGACCCGGAACGAGTGGTGAGCCGGTTTTCACTGGAAAGAGCACCGACCGGCTCACTACCCGCCAGGTACAGCGCCGCATGGCAGAGATCTCCCGATTGGCCGGGGTGGATTGCACCCCGCATCAGCTGCGGCATACCTGTCTCAAGTCGCTGGTGGATGCCAACACCCCGCTGACTACCGTCCAGGACTTTGGGCGGCATGCCCGGCTGGAGACCACCAAGCGTTATATCAAACCCGGCTGGGATGAGCTGGCCGCGGCAGTCGAAAAGATTATTTGAGGAGGAAACGGATGACGGGATCTCGCGCAGGTTTGGTCAAGATCCGGCTCATGGCCGGGCACGGCAAGATCACAGAAGTAGCCGACAAGCTGGTGGGTGTGTTGGAGGGAGCCGGGTACGAGGTCATCGAGTGGACCTCACCCTTTCCCTGCCGCCCGCCAGAAGACGATAAAAGCCGGGTCTACATCTCGGCTGTACCCAACAATCCTGGTCCCCAGGAGGAAGGATAGTGAAATGTCAAAACTGTCTGAAGTAAATTTGATCACGTTTTGCAATGTTGGCGCGGGTCACAACCTTGCGATGCGCGAGGCTATTGAGCTGGGCCGCAAAAAGTTGGACGAGCGTGAGGACGCTGAAAAGGCTCAACGCGAGAGCGAGCGGCAGGCTGCCAGGGATCAGATCCTTGAACGTCAGAAGGCAGTGCGCCAGGCGTTACCAGCCTACGTGAGGGAGCATGTCGAGTTTGCCAGCTCCATCGAGGCGGAAGACATCAAAGCCAACTTTGGCGAATATGAGACGGTCCAGCTGGTTATCCCGCACCTGGCGCCTATCGAGGTGGATCTGCGCTATGACTTCGACGCCCAGAAATGGAAAGTTGGTGGTCCGAATGGTCGGCATTATTCAGTCCTGGCGCTTTCCGGTGGTGAGTTCACTGGTCCCTCCTGGAACAGCAAGGATCCCTATTTCACCACAGAGCTGGAAATTGCACTGGCAATCGCTGCCGATCGCGGCGAAGCTTTTGAGGTCATAGCTGGCAAGGCCCGGTTGCACCTCGAACCACGGTACGAGGAAGTCTATGACTAAGCTGAGCACTCAGCTCGTGGCCGTCTCTGTACCGCTGCCGCCTGAGCGCGAGGCCGCTTATGCGGCAGCCTGGAAGTGGATACTGGACAAACTGCTGGAGGATATGGATGCTCGGACAAATTCTACTCACGACGCTGATCAGCAGCCTATTGCTGGTAGTTGAACATTACTGGCCCTGGAAGGCCATTATCAAAAAGCCAATTGACAAGATATTTGCCTACATCTTGGGCGTGTTGGCCATACACATTCCGCTGACCTGGCTGCTGCTGATCTGGGGTTTCTTCCCGGCAGTGTACGCGCTCTGGTCCATCACTGTTGTTGGTGGTGCGGTAGTGGCTGGCATCAACCTTTTGGACAATCACCTTGAGACTCGCTCGCGCATGGAAATCTCAGAGCGCGAGGCTGAGCTGCGGAGGCGGAACGATGGGGCGACTAACCGATAAGCTATCCGCGTCCCTCGAAGCCACTGAGGGCGACATGGCGATGCTGGGGAACAGCCTGGTGTACATCCGCCTGGTCATCGAGCGGATCCAGGCTGTTCAGGCAGTGGTCCCTCAGCAGTATCTGCTGGCTCCCGGCATCGATGACCTGACCTATGCCTACCGCCTTATCCGCACAGTCCAGGAACGCCTGAGCGACAGAGAGCGCTCGTCCCCCCGCGCGCCTGTAACCTCTGAATCCAGTAGCGAAAAAACTCACAATATTCACCAAACCGCCCCGAATGTGGGTGGGTGCACAAAAAAGGGGCTCGGGTCATGAAGCGACCGGGAATTATTGGTCGCATAACACCGCATTATGCGACACAAAACCGGCCAGGATACGGCTTTTCAGCCCGATTTGGGCGCTGGATCGCGGTCAATTTGTGTCGCATAACCCGCGCAGCATCTGCCAGGCGGACCGCGCCGGCGCAATTACGTTCGGTTTGATGGTTTGATGGTGGGGGGTAGTCAGTGCCCCCGCCTGACAAATTTTGCAATTATCCCAGCAAGGCCGAGGTTTTATTTTGGATATCGTCGACCAAATCAAGGCCAAGTTACGCATCGAAGACATCATCACCCAGGATGGCTGGCCATTGGCTCAGCGCGGTCGCTGGCGGCGGAGTACCCGCGCAGGCGATGGCGGCCTGGTGGTGGATACCCAAAATCAGCTTTACCACTGGTATTCGTTCAACGAGTGGGGCGATGTTATCCAGTGGATCCAATACGGCGGCACGCACCGGGCGAAGACCGATTTCAAGGGTGCGATTGAGGAATGCTGCCGCCGGGCAAACTTGCCCCTCCCAGAATGGGGACATAAGGAACACGCTGCCCGTGTGGCCGCCAGGGAGCGCGAAGAGGCTTTGGATGTGGCGCACCGGGTATTTATGCGGTGGTTTGCCAAATCAACTGAGGCGCTGGCTTACGTGGCTTCTCGTGGCTGGACCATGCCCGAGGGTGAACTTGGTGAAGATCACCGCCCAACTTCTACTGCTGCGGGGGCTTTACTTGGCTTCACCGGCGAAGGCTCAGCTGCCGAACGCAACGAAATGATCAGCGAAATGCAGTTCTCGGGCGTCGATATGGACAGCCCTGCTGCAGTGGCCATCATGGGTTACAAGGGGGACGTGCTCAGCTGGTCTGCCCGGTATGATATTGCCAACATCAGTGATGAGTGGGTGAAAAAGGGATATATCCCCGGCATGATCGGCCATAAGCGCCTGGTGTACCCACACGTCGAATCTGGCAGGCTGCGCTACCTTTCGTGCCGATCCATCGGCGAGAAAAGCCATTACAATCTGCCCGAGGCGTTGACCGGAAAAAAGCGGTTTTACTTTAATCCGGAATATGCCACCGGCGCCGAAACGGTTATTTTGGTCGAAGGCCAGGCCGACGCCATCAGCTGGGGGATCTGGGGTTATGCGTCCATCGGCCTGTGCGGGGTGGACTGGACGGAAGAACTGGCCGAGGTGGTCAAGCGGCATAAGAACGTGTACCTGGCGATGGATGCCGATGTCACTGGCGTCAATAGCGCCTGGCGCATTGCCAACCAGGTCGGCCCAACCGTACGCCTGGTGCTGCCCAGGGATCCGGGCGGGATCCGCTTCCTTCCAAAATCGGATGCACCTGCCAAGATGGTTGAAATCACCCAGACGGCTAACAGCATCATCCTGGCGGTGGATGGCAGCTCGCCCAGTTACCCCATCACCGAAAAGCTGGCCAGTTACGAACGGGACGGCCAGGTTGAGGAAAACAAGGATTCCAACGATCTGCTGCGCGCGTTCACCCAGGCGAATGCCCCGCTTGAGAACCAAACCCGCTTTATTAAGCAGCTGCTGGATAAATCGCCAATGTTTGTGGAAGCCATGGCGGCCTGGGCTGGGGCGCGCGAAGGGGCAGAGCACGATGAAGCCGTCAAACAGGCGGTAACTGTCATCGGCAGGCTGGATGAATTTGGACTGGCGCAACACAAGGGGCGGCTGGCCAAGATCCTCCAGGTGACCTTGCGCGACCTGGAACGGATGATCAAGTCTGCCAGCGGAATTACCGAAAAGCTCCAGCGCATGGGAGAACCTACCTACACCTGGGGCGGCTGCATCGAAGGCTGGCAGGTGGAATATCTGTATGACATCGAAACGGACCGGGCGATACTGGCCTGGCGGGATCCCCAGGGGATCGTTGATAGCGGATCCGGCGTGAGCATTGAAGGGCGATATTACGAACCGTATCCACCCAATGACGTGATGCGCTCTGGCGGCGTGATTTTCCCCTCCAGCCTGGGCGAGAAAAAGCCGATCCGCGAGCTGGTGAGTTACATCACCATGTATCTCAAGTCGATCTACCTGCTGCCATCGGACAAGATGGGGCGGCTGATTGCCTACTGGGTGATCACGACCTGGCTGTATGACGCCTTCGAGACCGTGATCTACCTGAGAGCCATGGGTTCGGCGGGATCCGGTAAGTCTGAGCTGATGAAACGCATTGGCCTGGTGTGTTATCGCACCATGACCGCCAACGGCGCGGGATCAACCAGCTCATTGTTCCGGTCGCTGGAACGCTACAAAGGCACGGTGTACATCGACGAGGCTGACCTGCAGCAATCCGACACCGAAAACGACATGGTCAAGTTTTACAACCTGGGCGCCATGCGCGGCAACCCCATCTGGCGCACCATTGAGGTAACCGGTCCCAATGGCGAAAAGACCTGGGAGGCGGTGGCCTTTCAGACGTTCTGCCCCAAGCTGGTGGCCATGCGAAAGGAATTCCGGGATGACGCGGTCGGCAGCCGGTCGCTGACGATCAAACTGGTATCCAGGGAAACAACAGAGCTGGTGGCAGCCCACATTCCGCTGGCCATCAATGCCCAGGTGCGGGCACGAGCCCAGGCACTGCGCAACCTGATGGTGCGATGGCGGCTGGAAAACTGGCAGCCGGATATTGAGGTGGATCCGTCTTTTTATGACTTGACTATATCGCCGCGGCTCAACCAGGTGGCCGGTCCGTTATTGTCCATCGCGAGGGACGATCTGGACCAACAAAACGAGATCCGCGAGACGCTGCGCGATTATTACGCCGAGAGCATCATTAGCAAGTCCATGACGCTGTCCGCCCGAGTGATCGAAGCCATGTGGAAGATTTGGAATTATCCGGATCTGCATAAAGAA
>DATEDC010000230.1:0-6297 GCA_035286585.1 Anaerolineales bacterium | reverse complement strand
GCCGAGGCGTCACGCAGGGCAAAGCCCACGAATACATCGCCGGCTATACCATCGCCAACGATGTCACTGTGCGCGATTACGTAACCAATTTTTACCGCCCTCCCGTGCGCGCTAAGGGGTACGACACGTTTGGCCCGCTGGGACCCTACCTGGTCACCATCGACGAGTTGCCCGACCCCGGTCATCTCGAGCTGCGCGCCTACGTGAATGGCGACTTGCGCCAGCGGGGCAACACGGCGCAGATGATCCTGTCAATCCCTGAGTTGATTGAATATATATCGGAAATCATGACCCTGGAGGCGGGGGACATGATTTGGACCGGCACCCCGCGGGGCATTTCCCACGTATACCCTGGGGATGTGATGCGCCTGGAAATTGATGGGCTCGGTTTTTTGGAAAACCTGGTAGCAGCCGAGCCCGAGCGCCTTGCGGAGAACGAGGTAAGATGATTAATCACTTTATTGACAACCAGTTTGTGCCCTCCATGGAAGAGGAGACTTTCCCGACCCTGAACCCGGCCGACAACCATATAATTGACCAGGTGGCCTCAGGCTCTACCCGGGATGCCGAGCGGGCCGTCGCCGCTGCCCGCAGGGCTTTCGACAGCGGTCCCTGGCCGCGTCTGGCCGCCGCCGAGAGAGCGAAAGCCCTGCGGGTAATTGGCGATCTCATTGAGAAGTACGCCGACGAGATCGCCGATATCGAGATCCAGGATACTGGCGTACCCGTCAGCCAGATCAAAAAAGGAGCCATCCCCCGGGCAGCCCAAAACTTCTTTTTCTTTGCTGAGATGGCGACCAAGATCGGCGGTGAATCCTACCCCAAGGATGGTAAATTCCTCAACTATACAATCCGCCGCCCGCTTGGCGTGGCCGGCTTAATTACCCCCTGGAACGTGCCGTTTATGCTGGAAACCTGGAAAGTCGCCCCCTGCCTGGCGGCGGGGAACACCTGCATCCTGAAGCCAGCCGAATGGGCGCCGCTCTCAGCGGATAAGCTCGCCAAAATCATCCAGGAGGCCGACCTCCCGCCGGGCGTATTTAACGTCCTGCACGGCTTTGGAGAGCCGGCCGGCGCTTCTCTGGTCTCCCATCCGGGCGTGCAGTTGATCTCGTTCACCGGCGAGACGGTCACCGGGCAGGAGATCATCCGCAACGGCGCCTCGACGTTGAAGCGCTTCTCCATGGAGCTGGGCGGAAAATCCCCCACCATCATTTTTGCCGACGCCGATCTCGAGCGAGCGCTGGACGGCGCCATCTGGCAGGTGTACTCCCTGAACGGAGAGCGCTGCACAGCCGGCTCGCGCTTGCTCGTTCAGGAGTCGATCTACCCCGAGCTGCTCGATCGGCTCAAAGAGAGGGTGTCCAACATACGCGTTGGCGACCCCACCCTCCCGGAGACGGAGGTCGGCCCGCTGATCCACCCGGAGCACTGGAGCAAGGTGTATAGCTACATGGACGTCGCCCGGGATGAGGGCGCAACCATCCTGGTCGGAGGCGAGAGACCGGCGCAACTTCCCCAGGGCAATTACTTCCAACCCACATTGATCGCCGAGGTGCAGGACGAGATGCGCGTCGCTCAGGAGGAGATCTTCGGCCCTGTCCTGGTGGTCATCCGCTTTCGCGATGAGGCCGAGGCTTTGAGAATCGCCAATAGCGTGCGCTACGGCCTGGCTGCGTATATCTGGACCCGCGACATCGGCCGCGGCCACCGCCTCGCTGCGGCCCTCGAGTCGGGTTTGGTCTGGGTAAATTCGCACAACGTGCGCGACCTGCGCACCCCCTTCGGTGGCGCCAAAGCCAGCGGCATTGGCCGCGAGGGCGGGCATTACAGTTTCGATTTTTACACTGAGCTGACCACTGTCCACGTGGCGCTTGGAGAACATCGCATCCCCAGAATGGGCAGAGGAGGTGTTTAGTTATGGGTGCGCGTAAGGGTGAAGATGTTTTGCAAAAAATTCTGGAGGAATCTCCTGAGATCTGGTATCGCGGGGAGCGCGTGGCGGACCCAACCCGCCACCCCGCTCTCAAGAACGGGCTGCACAGCCTGGCTGCCCTCTATGATCTCCAATGGCAGCAGCCTGAGGTGATGCTGTTCGATTCGCCCGACAGCGGGGATAAAGTCGGTCGCTCCTACCTGATACCCCGCACGCAAGCAGAGCTGAAAAGCATCAGCCGGATGATGAAGGTATGGGCTGATTATCACAATGGGATGATGGGGCGCAGCCCCGATTATCTCAATCGGGCAATTTCCGGCTACGCCGGCGGCGCCGATTTCATCGCCCAAAACGACCCGCGTTTCGCTGCGAACGTTCGTAGCTACCACGCCTATATCCGCGAAAAGGACCTGTGCCTCACCCACACCTTGATCACCCCCCAGGCGAATCGGGCAGTGGGGACCGCAGAGCAGACCGATCCGTACCTGGCAGCCAGGGTGAAAGAGGAGACCGACGCCGGCATTGTCGTTCGCGGCGCCCGCATGCTGGCAACCCTGCCCGTGGCGGACGAAATTATGGTCTTCCCCTCCACGTTGTTGAAGAATCAACCGGAGGACGCCCCCTACGCGTTTGGTCTTTCAATCCCCTGCGCCACCCAGGGACTTAAGTTTATCTGCCGGGAGAGCGTGGATTACGGTCGTTCGAACTACGATCATCCCCTCGGCTCGCGCTTCGAAGAGATGGACGCCGTCGTGGTCTTCGATGACGTTTTCGTGCCCTGGGAGAGGGTATTTCTATACCGCGACGTGGATATCTGCAATCAGGCCTACAGCGCCACGGGCGCAATTGTGAACATGGCTCACCAGGTGATCGTTAAAAACGTCGCCAAAACAGAGTTCCTCATCGGCCTGGCTTCCTTGATGGCTTATACCATTGGCATCGAAGCCTTTCAACACGTCCAGGAAAAACTGGCCGAAATCTGGATCAATCTTGAGACCATGAAGGCGTTTCTTCACTCCGCAGAGACGAACGCCACGCCGGACGAATACGGCGTGATGCGCCCTGCCTGGGACCCGCTCGACGCCGGGCGGAATCTCTACCCGCGCCTCTACCCGCGCATGGTCGAGATCATCCAGCAGCTTGGCGCCAGCGGCCTGGTATCTGCTCCAACCGAAGCGGATGTCAACGGTCCCCTATCGGAAGAGATCAGGCGCTATTACCAGGCTGCCAGGGCAGATGCGCTCGAGCGCATCCCCATCTTTCGCCTGGCGTGGGATACCGCCCTATCCGCCTTTGGCTCTCGCCAGGTGCTCTACGAGCGCTACTTCTTCGGCGACCCGGTGCGCATGGCTGGTGCCCTCGTCCGTTCGCATGACATGACCCCGTATATGGATCACGTACGCCAGTTCCTGTCGCGCCTCGAGGATCAAGCCAATGAGTGACCAGAAAATAAGCCAGGGCGTTGGCGCCAGGATATTTCGCCGCACTGTCGGCCTGTTTCCCACCGGCGTTACTGTAGTGGCTACGGAATCTCGCGGCCAGATCCACGCCATGACCGTCAGCGCCTTCACCTCGCTGTCCCTGGACCCCCTGCTGGTGCTCGTCTGCCTCGGCAAGCAAACCCGCATGGCGGAGCTGCTCGATCAAGAGAAGAATTTTTCGATCAACTTCTTGCGGGAGGATCAGCGCGCATTGTCCACCTACTTCGCCAGGGGCTGGAAAGAAGCCAAAGCGCCGCCGTTTCGCTTCGTCCCCTGGGAGGGCAGGCCGCGGCTCGAGGGCTGCCTGGCTGCTCTCGGCTGCGTCTGCTCCCAAAAAATAGAGGGCGGCGACCACTGGATTGTGATTGGGGAAGTCACATCTATGCAGGTAGGTCTTGAGCCCCACCATCCGTTGGTCTTTTTTACCAGTCGCTATACCCGGCTCAGCCGGGCAGACGACGGCCTGGCTCCGGACCTGGGTTGGGTGGAAACCCCGGTGCACGTGTATTACGATCCCTGGAAAGAGGAGTAGTTTGAGCTTTGGAGGTGCCCGCATGAACTTTAATATCACTCGCGCTGCTCACATCGAATACCGTGTCACCGATCTCGAGCGCGCCCGCCACTTTTATGTACACGTGTTGGGCTTCATCCAGATCGACCAAGACCAGGAGCGGCTCTATCTCGGCGGCTTGGAGGAGCGCGAGCACCACGGCCTGGCGTTGTGCAAAGCGGAAGCGCCCGGCGTTACCCACCTCGCTTTTCGGGTTGCCAGCCCGCAGGATCTATACTCCCTGGAAGCCCTGTACGCCGAAAACGGCTGCCAGACTCGCTGGATCCCGGAAGGGTTCGAAAAAGGTCAGGGCAAGGCGCTGCGCGTTCAAGACGTCACCGGATTGCCCCTCGAGTTCTATCACCGGATGGAGCGGCGCGATTGGCTGCTGCAGCGCTTCGATCGCTACAGGGGAGCGAATGTGATGCGCCTGGATCACTTCAACTGCCAGGTGCCCCAGGTGCAGGCGGGATACGACTGGTTCACCAGAAGCCTCGGGTTTTACTGTTCGGAGCTGACCTTGACCGAGGATGACCCACCTAGCCTGTGGGCTGCCTGGCTGCACCGCAAGCAAAACGTGCACGATATTGCTCTGATGAATGGGATTGGGCCGCGCTTGCATCACGCTGGATTCTGGCTGGCTAACCAGGATAGCGTGCTGCGCGCCTGTGACGTCCTCGCCGCCAGCGGCTACGCCGACAGCATCGAACGCGGCCCGGGGCGGCATGGCATCAGCAACGCTTTCTTCGTTTACCTGCGCGACCCGGATGGCAACCGCATCGAGCTCTACACCAACGACTATATCATCCCAGACGCGGATTGGGAGCCTATCCGCTGGAATATCAACGACCCTCGCCGGGCGACCTTCTGGGGTCACAAACCGCCAGCGAGCTGGTTCGATGAGGCTTCACTGGTGGAATCGGTCCTCACCGGCGAGCTGCTGCCCACCTCGCCCCCTCCGCTCAGAGATCGACCGGAGTTCGTAACTTGATTTTGCGACTTATCGTTAGATAGATTGAAAATGCGCCTGAGGAGACGCTCATGGGACATACAATGGCTGAAAAAATCCTGGCTGCCAAAGCGAACATGAAGGAGGTTTATCCCGGGCAGTTTATCAATGCCCGTGTCGATCTGGTGCTGGCATCGGAGTTATCCGGCGTGCTGGCAATAGAGGAGTTCGAGAAGATCAAAGGGGCTAAGATATTCGATCCGCAAAAGGTGGTGCTGGTGATGGATCATTTCACCCCTGCCAAAGATATCAAGAGCGCCGAAATCGTGAAACGCTGCCGGGAGTTCGCCCGGCAGCACAATGTGCTCTTCTACGACGTTGGCCGGGCGGGAATTCAGCACGTCCTCTTGCCCGAAAAGGGTCTGGTTGTCCCGGGTGACCTGGTCGCCGGCGCAGATTCGCATACCTGCACCTACGGCTTTCTCGGCGCCTTTGGCACCGGCATCGGCTCAACCGATGCCGCAGCGGCTATGGCCTTGGGCGAAATCTGGCTGAAAGTCCCCGAAAGCATCAAAATCGTCTATCGCGGGGTGCCCCCGAAGTGGGTGGGGGGCAAAGATTTGATCCTCCACACCATCAGCAAAATCGGCGTGGATGGGGCTCGCTACCAGGCCATGGAGTTCACCGGCGAGGCGTTGGATTACCTGGAAATTAGCGACCGTTTCACCATGGCAAATATGGCTATTGAAGCCGGCGCAAAAACAGGCTTGTTCGCTGCGGACGAGAAAATCCGCCAGTTTGTCCGCAGGCGCAGCAGCCGGGAAGGTGAATACTGGCGCAGCGATCCCGATGCCGCCTACGCCGCAATCCACGAGTTCGACGTGTCCCATTTCGAGCCTTTCCTCGCCGTGCCTTACTTGCCGGAGAACGTTAAACCTGTGTCCGAGCTTAACCACATAGAGATTGACCAGGTTGCCATCGGTATGTGCACGAATGGAAACCTGGAGGATCTGCGCGCCGCAGCCGAGATTCTGCGCGGCAGGAAAATTCACCCGCGCGTCCGGGCGATCATCATCCCGGGCACTCAGAAGGTATATATGGACGCAGTGAAAGAAGGCTTGATCGAGATCTTCCTCCAGGCTGATTGTTCCGTCAGCACGCCCACCTGCGGTCCGTGCCTTGGCGGTCACATGGGCGTGCTGGCCTCCGGGGAAAGATGCGTATCCACCAGCAACCGCAACTTCCGCGGGCGGATGGGGCACCCGGAAAGCGAGGTTTACCTGGCCAACCCTTACGTGGCCGCGGCCTCGGCCATCGCCGGGCGCATCGCTGCCCCGGGTGAAGTGCTCAACTGACCTTGATGAACGCTTCGGCCTCTTCA
>DATEDC010000229.1:0-15608 GCA_035286585.1 Anaerolineales bacterium | reverse complement strand
GGCGGACCGGGAGGGCCTGATCCGCAATCCGGCGGCGCCCGCCTGTGGGATGGCGATCCCTTCGACGCCGGTTACCCGGTCTATCCAGACCCCGATTGGGTGGCATCCGGCGGCATGGGATCTAACCCTTACATCCACGCGGATGACTTCTGGACATTCTTTGATGGCTTCAATCCGGGCGCCTTCACCATGTTCGAGCTGGTGGATACCGGCGGCGGTGAGCAAGACTGGCGTAAGCTCGCCCGCGACGTGGTGGTTGCCTACTTGAACGCCTCCTGGGGCATGGCTTACGCTTACACACCCGCGGAGGTCGCAGCCATCTGGATAACCGCCTCGAATGATGGCACCTTCCTCTACTGGCACACCATCCTGGACGCGGCCAACAACGCGCCCGGCGGTTGCCCGATCAGCGCTGGAGGTTTTTAGCCCAGATCGAATTGGGCCAAGCCCTTGAATGAGCCCACGTTAGTTCGCTAACCCACGCGCCCCCGGTCTCACCCCGGGGGCGCACCCTTCCCTTTCACTATATAATCCAACCCTAGCCAACATTCGCTTGACCCCCAGCGGTTAAGCCTGGATTGACAAATCCTGCCTACTGTGAGGAGCGCTCACCATGTTTCGAGAATTCAAACCCTTAATTATGCGCGGCAATGTACTGGACCTGGCAGTGCGGTGATCATCGGCGCGGCATTCGGCGCCATCGTGACCTCCTTTGTCAACGACGTCTTGATGCCGCCCATCGGACTGCTGCTCGGCAGAGTGGACTTCAGCAACCTGTTCCTCAGCCTGGACGGGCAGTCTTACCCATCCCTGGCAGCCGCCCAAGAAGCCGAGGCGCCCACGCTCAACTACGGCGTGTTAATCAACACCATTATCAACTTCCTGATTGTGGCTTTTGCCATCTTTCTGGCGGTTCGCGTGGCTAACCGCATAGCGAAAAAAAAGAAGCGCCCGCTCCAGCCCCCACCACCAAAGACTGCCCCTATTGCTTTACCGCCATCCCGCTTAAAGCCACCCGCTGCCCGAACTGCACATCTCAATTATAGGATCGATAAGGATACTTTCCATCTGGCTGAGCGGAGGGCGCAGTCATCGCACTGAGCGGAGGGCGCGAAGCGCCCGCAGTCGAAGTGCGAAATGCGAAATGCAAAGTGCATAGTGCGAAGAGCATTTCCCCAACGCGGAAAATCGGGTATGATTATCAAAGACGATCACCCCATTCCAAGGTTTATGCCCACCAATCTGCCCCCCGAGTATTTCGAGGCCGATAAGCGCTACCGCGAGGCCAGCACCCCGGAGGAGAAAATCCTCCGCCTGGAGGAGCTGCTCAGCACCATCCCCAAGCACAAAGGCACCGACCACCTGCGCGCCGACCTGCGCAACCGCCTGGCAAAGCTCAAAGCCTCCGCCCAGACGCGCAAAAAATCCTCCGGCGCCGCCTCCGCCTTCCACATCAACAAAGAAGGCGCCGGGCAGGTTGCCCTGATTGGGCCAGCCAACACCGGCAAATCCAGCCTGCTGACCGCCCTGACCAACGCCCAGCCCGAAATTTCCGCCGCGCCCTATACCACCCGCCTACCCACGCCTGGCATGATGCTGGTTGAAAATGTGCCCATCCAGCTTGTCGACACGCCTGCCCTCGACCGCACCTACGTGGAGGCGGAGCTGTTCAACCTGATCCGCCAGGCGGATTTCCTCCTGCTGGTCGTGGATTTGCAGACCTATCCGCTGCAGCAGCTCGAGGAAACGATTGCCATCCTGGAGGAGCACCGCATCGAGCCCATCCAGCGGGCGCGCCGCGTTGAAGACCAGCGCGGACTGGTCGTCAAGCCGTTGTTGGTGCTGGCCAACAAGTGCGATGACGACGAGCTGGAAGAGCTATACACCATTTTTTGCCAGGAATTGGAAGAAGAATGGCCCTGCCTGCCGGTCAGCGCCGCGAGCGGGCGCAATTTGAGCTTCATGCAGCAGCGCGTTCTGGCTGCGCTGGACGTCATCCGGGTTTACGCCAAGCCGCCGGGCAGAGAGCCGGATATGAGCGCCCCCTTCATCCTGAAAAGAGGCAGCACCGTCGCCGACCTGGCCCTCAAAGTGCACCACGATTTCTACGAACGGCTAGCCTTCGCCCGGGTGTGGGGCAGCTCTGCCTTCGAGGGGCAGATGGTACAGAAAGAATACGTGCTGCAGGACGGCGATATTGTCGAGCTGCGCGCCTGATATCCCGGCTTGCCGGTAAGAGCCCAGTCGCTGCTAAGGACCAAAATAACGAGCTCGCTATTTCTCTGCCATACCCAATGCCAACCCCTGAAGATCCCTTCGCCCTGGCTGACTGGCGGCGAGCGGTCGCCGAGATTTACGCTCGTGTGCGCGAGGAAACGAAGCGCGGCCCGAGCCAGGCCTGGCGGGATTTCTGCGCCGACCGGGACCATCTTTTCAAGTCTCACCCCTCTACGCCGCTGAGCCTGGCGCAGCGAGAACGCTTTACCGGCCTGAGCTACTATCCCTATGATCCTGCCTGGCGGCTGACGGGCAGGATTGACACCCACGTGCCAAACGAAACTTTTCAACTGGAGCTGCCCGCCGAGGGCCTGCTACGCTTCACGCGGGTGGCTCGGGTTCGCTTCACCCGGACCGGACGTGACGCAACCCTCAGCCTGTTCTGGCTGGAGGGCTATGGCGGAGGGTTGTTCCTCCCGTTCAAGGATGGCACCAGTGGGATCGAGGGCTACGCGGGCGGACGCTACCTCTACGATACGATCAAAGGCGCCGATCTGGGTATGCAGAGTGACCAGATTGTGCTGGACTTCAACTACGCCTACAACCCTTCGTGCGCCTATAACGATCGTTGGGTATGCCCATTACCGCCTCCGGAGAACCGCCTGCCCTTCGCGGTGACTGCTGGTGAGAAGAGCCTTAGCGGATTAGACCTACCTTGAGTATCCGAGCAGATTGACCCATAATGGAGTAAAATAAGCCATTCTTGATCACCTCAATAAGCGAGCCCCTACTTGTCTGTAACCACCCCAGCGCGTAGCTTCAATGTATTGATTTTGAGCTTCTCGCAAGCGATATCCCTATCGGGCGCCTCCATGGTTGTGCTGCTGGGAGGCTTGATCGGCCGTGAGATCGCTCCGACACCTGCCCTGGCCACCCTGCCCATCTCGCTGATGATCGTCGGCGCGGCGTTCTCCAGCATCCCGGCTGCCATGTTCATGCAGCGCTTTGGCAGGCGAGGCGGCTTCATGACAGCCGCTCTTCTGGCGGTCCTGGCTGCTCTCCTGGCAGCTTACGCAGTGGCGGTCGGCAGCTTCGCCCTCTTCTGCCTTGCCACCTTGCAGTTGGGCGCCAGCAATGCCTTCGTCCAGCAGTATCGTTTCGCCGCCGCTGAGAGTGTCTCCCCTGATCGCGTCAGCCAGGCGGTTTCCTATGTGCTGCTGGGCGGGATTGTTGCCGGCGTGATCGGCCCCGAACTGGGCAATCGCGCCAGTGACTGGCTGCCATACGGCAGATTTACCGGGTCGTTCGCTGTCCTGGCGCTGCTCTATTCAAGTGTTGTACTGTTGATGACGTTTTTTAAGGGTACAGCCCAGCAGGCGCAGGCAGTCAGCGGAGAGGCCCGTCCACTTAAGAGGATCGTCGCCCAGCCCGAGTTCATCGTAGCTGCATTGACTGCCGCAGTGGGTTATGGCGTGATGAGCTTTATCATGACCGCCACGCCGGTCAATATGCATACTACTCACGGATTTGTTCTCGGGCAAACCACCCTCGTGATCCAGAGCCACGTGCTGGGCATGTACGTCCCCTCACTGTTCAGTGGCTGGCTGATCGCTCGCTTAGGCGTGAAGCGCATGATGCTGGCTGGAGTAGGGGTGATGCTGGCCTGCATGGTTTTGGCGCTGGCTGGGGTGTCCTTTGCGCACTTTTGGGGCGCGCTGGTGCTGCTCGGCGTGGGCTGGAACTTCATGTTCGTTGGCGGCACCACCTTGTTGACCAGCACTTACCGTTCCGCTGAGCGTTTCAAAGCCCAGGCGGTCAACGACTTTTCCGTCTTCGGCGTCCAGGCTTTTGCCTCGCTCTCCGCCGGGACAGTGATTTACCTTTCAAATTGGAACACCCTGATCCTGGCGACATTGCCCTTCCTGCTGCTGGCGCTGACTGCCATCCTGTGGATGCACCGTTTCCAAATAAGACGCGCCGCAGGTGCATTAGCCTGAAAGGGGATGCCAACTCTGCTTGACTCGCAGTCCGAATTTCTATATGATACATATGCTGCGAACAAAGGCCGCCTACTGATATCTACAGCCACAGAGCACACCGCCGCCGTCCGTTTTGAGGTCGGCGTTCGAAAGCGGGCGAGCTTGACTTAACCACATTCACCACTTTTAGAGGAGGCATCTCATGGCAATCAAGAAAAAACGGCGCGGTTTTGTAATGACCGGTGGCGGCGCTAAGGGGTTGTACGAGGCCGGGGTGATCCACGCCTTTCACCTGACTGGCATGGAGTTCGACGTGATCACCGGCTCTTCCATCGGGGCGATGAACAGCGTTTTTTACGCCGATTACTTGCTGCGTAAGAGGCAGAAATTCCCCAACATTGCGGGCAAGCGCCTCGAAGCCGTGGAGGCCATGGACCCGTTGGTCAAATCATTCCACCGCGCCTGGCTGTTAATGCCCGAAAAACGGGTGATTGACGATAGTGAAGAAGGTCCCATTGGGCAGCTCAAAGATGACCTGCTCGAGTTTAACCTTAACCTGCCCCAATTGGTCCGCCTGGCCTGGTGGAACACCGACCCGCAGAAGGGCAAGATCCCCGAGCCGGGTGCCTGGCCGGCATTAGCCAGGCTGCTCAGCGAGCTGGTCGAGCGCCTGGGAGGCGCCGGTCAACTGCTGCGCCTGCTCAAGGACCATCGCCAGGATTTTACCCGCCAGGTGTTGATCACCTATCTCAGACGTTTCAAGCTGGAGCGCTCCCTGGTCCCCCCTGGAGATGACCAGAACCTGCGCATGGTCTTCACCGAACCAGTCACTCCGCTGCGCCCCGAGCACCTCAGCCAGGGGATTGCCAAAGAGTTGGACCCCCCGGAGATGGGCAACCGGCTGGTGTTCCCGGAACGAACTATGCGTGAATATTATGAACTGGGTATTGACGTTCGCCTGACGCGCGCCAACTACCGCACTGGTCGCCTGGAGATCTCCATGTATCTCAGCAATGAGGATTTCATCCGCTACATGGAAAACCAGGCCTGGCGCCTGGAGGCGGGTGACCCGCGCTTCCTGCCCTTAGGCAGTTTCCGCATGCAGATCCCGGGCAACCCGAACGCCATCAATGGAGGGTTGGCCTCTGGTCGTTTCCCGGGTGTATTTGGGCCATATCCCATCGATGGCATCTACCCGCTCGAACACCCCGACAACCAGGCCCTGAAGCACCTGCTGGGGCGCCGCTTTAAGGATGAAACTGCGGCCAAAATTTTGGAACAGGCCTACCTGAACGTGCACGGCGATTCGCAAAAAACGCGCCAGAGTTGGGCTGAAAAATCAACGGCATGGCAGAAATCTAAAAACCTGGAAGAATTCTTTCCAAGGCAAAGCGATGCCTACGTGGACGGCGGAGCGATCGACAACACGCCTTCGAACAGCGCAGTCGACTCCACCCGAGAATGGTTGGAGAGGGAGAAGCAAGCCAAGCGCGATTATGAGCTGGAGTTGTTCGTGATTTGGCTGCATCCCGAGCCCAGGCTGGATCCCAAAGAGCTGGCAGACCCCGCCATTTTTGAGGTGGTGGGACGCACATTGGAGATCCAGGGCGCAGCCAAGCTCTCCAGCGACTCGGTTGTCGTTGGGACGATCAACACCTTCGGTCAACGCGGTGAATATTTAGGTGAAGCTTTTCAGGCCTTGCTGGCAGGCGCCAGCCAGGTCCTGGATGACATGGAGCCGGCTCAGAAGCAGGCCGCTCTGGAGAAAATCGCCGCCCAGGCCAAGCAAGCTGGCGTTTACAGGTTGCCCAGCGAGCCAAGCGACGATCTGCTTGACAAAATGCACAGATGGAGCGCAGATCGGTTGGACAGTTTACCGCTGCACGTTGATATGGTCCGCATTTTCCCCGAATCCATGCCGCTCAGCACGCTTCAGTTTACCGAGCGCTTCGGCTACCGCCAGGAGAACGCCCTCCAGATGCTGACTATGGGCTGTTACAACACCCTATGGGCGCTGCGCGAGCACCTGGAGGCCCAACCTCCCAGCGACGATCAGGACCAGGAAGCACTGGCTCTGGCGCAGAAGTGGATGGGCTTTGACGAATGGCCTGTGAGAGAGCGCGCTAAGGAAGTGGATGAGGATGAGAGGCTGAAAGAGGCGTATCTGCAGCAGATGGCAGACCTGCAAGCCTCCTGGCGCTGCACGCGGACGGCCTGCGTTTTCCACGCTAATGTTTGCCCGCACGGGGCTAAATCCGCATGAATGCAAATGCCTTTCCTGAGCGTTGATGATACCTGGTTTAGCGGATTGCGCGGCGTCGAAATCCCATTGTAGGTGTTTTTTCTATCCGCGCCGGGTTATCTCACCCCGGCTGAGCTCGAGGCATTTGATTATTGGTGTTTACTATGAACCTTTCAATTGCTGGGATCATCAAACCGCTTTCTCAAATAGGATTCGAGCCTGAAGACACACATGATGTGCGTTTGCAGAAAAACCTGCTGCTGTATTCTGCGCTGATGTATTCCACGGCAGGGATTGTCTGGAGCGCCCTGTATTTTAGCCTGGGGGAGAAACTGGCAGGAGCTATCCCTCTTACGTATTCGCTTCTATCCTCCACCAGCATTATCCATTTCAACCGCACGAAGCGTTACCACTGGTTCCGTTTCAGCCAGCTCGCTTTAAGTTTGCTGTTGCCTTTCATTTTAATGATCGCGCTGGGTGGTTTTGTGAACGGCAGCGCAGTAATCGTCTGGTCTTTCACCGCGCCGATTGGAGCGCTGTTCACCGCTGGATCTCGGCAGAGCACCCCCTGGTTCCTGGCTTTTATTGGGTTGGTGATCATCAGCGGCTTATTGGAGCCCATTGCTCGCCCCTTTAACAACCTGCCCGCCTGGATGAAGGACGCCTTCTTCGTGCTCAATTTCAGTGCCCTCTCCCTGATCGTGTTCCGCCTGATGCTTTACTTCGTAACCCAGAAGAACCTTGCCTTGGACCTTCTCGACCAGGAGCGCCGGAAATCCGAGAAATTGTTGCTCAACGTCCTGCCAGCAGAAATCGTCCCCATCATGAAAACCGGTAAGATTACAATAGCCGAGCGCTTCGACTTGGTCAGTGTCATGTTCGCGGACATGGTCGATTCCACCCCTTTAGCAGCCCAGATGTCGCCTGAAGGTTTCGTGGCACTGCTGAACCAGATCTTCACCAACTTCGATACATTGGTAGCTAAATACGGGGTCGAAAAGATCCGCACCATCGGGGATAACTACATGGTTGCTGCGGGTGTGCCTCGCCCGCGAGGTGACCACGCTTCTGTCCTGGTGAACCTGGCTCTTGAACTTCTGGAATGCTTGAAAGCCATCCAGCCGCGGGTTAATTTTCGCATTGGCATCAACTCCGGTCCTGCAGTGGCGGGTGTCATCGGGCAGGAAAAATTCCACTACGACCTGTACGGCGATGCGGTTAACGTCGCCAGCCGGATGGAATCGCACGGCGTGGCTGGGAAAATTCAGATCACCCAGGCAACATATGAGCTGGTCAAAGACAATTTCCTGTGCGAGCAGCAAGGGTTGGTAGAAGTTAAAGGTAAAGGGACGATGCAAACCTGGTTCGTTCTGGGCCACACAAGCACGTGATAGCCTCTAATTCCTGACAATTTCACTCTTTGAAGGTACATGCGTGAATCACGAGGCGCAAATCCTGGCACTAAACGCCCGCGCGCGTGATTCTCGTCGTGCGCTGGCTCAAATAAAAAGACCTGTGTTAAAATCCCAGTGCATGAGTTTTTTTTCACACAAAGGAGCACTCATTTGACAGAAATGAATAAGCCTGGTTTGATCCGCGCCGCTGGCGGATTGCTCTGGCGTGAAACTGAACGCGGCAGAGAAATTGCTATCATTCACCGTACCCGCTATGACGATTGGTCTCTGCCGAAGGGCAAGTTAAAAGCCGGTGAGCGCTGGGAAGAAGCCGCCTTGCGTGAAGTGGCTGAGGAAACCGGATATCGGCCCAGGCTGGAAAATTTTGCCGGGACGACCTTTTATTATCACGGTGAACGACCGAAAATCGTCCTCTTTTGGAATATGCGCGTGAGTGAAGTTGCCCCGGCTGACAAAGAAAATTCTGACAGCCCAGACGAAGGAGACCAGGTTTGCTGGCTCATTGTTCCCGAAGCGCTCGCACGCTTGAATTATCCTGCTGAGAAAGAATTGGTTCAAAATGAAGCCAGATGAAACTTCCCAATCACAACATCCAGTAGTTGGCAAGCGGAGCAGGTTGAACCGGTTACGCACTGGGCAATCTGGTGAGAGGCTGGCAAGTGCATTGGAGGTCTATTCGATTAAAACGAGTCTCCTGCAAGGCCAGCTCAGGAGCGCAAACCTTACTCCATCTCAATTTGGGTTCGACGCGCTCTCAGGATTGCTCGAAAAATCTGTCCTGGGCTTAAAATCGGCGGATCTCGAGCTCGGTTGGGGTGCTTTCAACGCCGCGCAACGCATTGAAACCCAAATTTACAACCAGTTATTGACCCAAAGAGAATTCAAAGCCTTTGCAGGGGGCATGTTCCATGCAAAAGCCGTCTGCGTGTACACAGAGGCTAACAAAAAGCTCGATGGATGGCGGAAGGATACAGTAAACTCGCTCCTCAGTCAGAATAACCAGTTGAAAACCAGGATCGATCTCAGTGATTTGCTTCAATCCGAGGAAATCCTACATGAACATCACAGCAATATCTATCGCCGGCTGAAAATTGTTCAGCGGCAATTTTGGTGGCTGGCAATGATGGCTATCATCGCGCTGGTTGGATGGGTTGTTTTCCTGATCTTCCAACACCAACTCTGGCAGGATAAAATTCAGGTTTACGATCTTTCTCTGACGATCCAAACTGTGATTTTCGGAGTTTTGGGCGCTTGTATAAGCGGTATCCTGACCCTGGCTAACAGCTCCACGCGCCAGCAGATCCCCGAAAAACTGCTCAATTCATGGGTGACCATCGCTCGCCCATTGGTGGGGGCAGTCTCCGCCTTGGCGATCGTAGTCTTTGTTCTAATTGGTATTTTGGAGTTCGGAGATAAATCGCCCGGTCTGTATCTGGCGGCTGCTTTCACTGCCGGCTTTTCAGAACGGCTGCTTATAAAAACCATCGAGGGTGTTATCGGGAAAGACGGGGGAGCGGGCAAAGAACAGAAATAGAGTCCACCGCTACTTGCTTCAAAGATGACTTTTCCCCACAACCTAGGAGTTTCGCTTTGGAGACTAGCTTCAACCGCGGCTACCTGATTTGTTTCAGCGGCACTGTTCTTTGGTCGTTCACCGCGATCTTCATCCGTTATTTGAATGACGCTTACCGCATGCCGCCCCTGGTGCTGGCTTTCTGGCGCGACGCCCTGGTGTTCGTCGGGCTGGCGATCGTTTTCCTGCTGTTTACTCCAGCCCGTTTGAAAGTCAAACAGGGAAACCTGGGCTTCCTGCTGTTCTACGGGCTGGTGCTCTCGCTGTTTAACTCCCTTTGGACGGTATCGGTCTCCCTGAACGGCGCGGCAGTATCCACAGTGCTGGCTTATTCCTCCGCTGCCTTCACCGCCTTGTTCGCCTGGCGTATCTTCGGCGAGAGCCTGGGCTGGCTTAAAATATTGGCCGTTTCTCTCAGCTTGCTGGGCTGCGTTTTCGTCGCTGGTGCGTACGATCTCGGCGCCTGGGCTGCAAACCCGTTGGGCATCCTCACCGGGCTGATCTCAGGTCTGGCGTTTGCCGCTTACAGCCTGATGGGCAAGGCCGCCTCACGCCGCGGGCTGCCTCCCTGGACAGCCCTGCTATACACCTTTATGTTCGCAGCCGGTTTCCTGCTCCTGTACAACCTGGCGCCTGGTTGGCTGCCCCACCAGAACCTGTCCGGAGACCTGCTCTGGCTGGGCAGGTCAGCGGCTGGTTGGGGCGTGCTGCTGGCTCTGGCATGGGTGCCCACCATCGGCGGCTACGGCCTGTACACCGTCAGCCTGAACCATCTGCCCGCCAGCGTGGCCAATTTGATCGCCACCCTTGAACCAGCCATGACCGCGGTATCGGCTTACCTTCTCTTAAATGAAGTTCTGACTCCCACGCAGCTTTTCGGTAGCGCTACCATCCTGGCCGGTGTGGTGCTAATCCGCCTGAACGAAGGAAGGATGGCCTCATTGCACAGACCTGTCCTCCTCAGTTAGTTTATAATAATCCATACCAGACAATCAGGAGAACACAATATGACCTCTCAACAATGGGATCATCCCCCCGCCATGCAGATCGATCCAAGCAAAGTCTACCGCGCCACTATTGAGACCCCACGCGGGGATATCGAGCTGGAGCTCTACTCCGAGTATGCCCCCATAACAGTCAACAACTTCGTTTTTCTGGCTCAACAAGGCTTCTACGACGGGGTGACTTTCCACCGGGTGATCAGCAATTTTGTCATTCAAGGCGGCGATCCCAGCGGATCTGGTCGCGGCGGTCCGGGCTACCGCTTCGAAGATGAAGTGGTCGGCAACCCCCTCAAGCACGGCACCGGCAATATCTCTATGGCTAACGCTGGACCTAACACGAACGGCAGCCAGTTTTTTATCACCCATTCGCCGCAGCCGCATCTGGATGGCAAACACACCGTGTTTGGCAAAGTCGTCAATGGGCAGCAGGTGGTAAATGCCATCCACCAGGGCGACCAGATGATCAAGGTGACCATCCATCCGCCGGTGTGAGCCTGCTTCCCTCCTCTCCAACTCACCGAGCAGACAAATCATCCTTGTGGGGAGGGCAAGATTCCTGCTTGCTATCCCCGCCTACGCCTGGCAAAGACGCCTCCTCTATTAAATCCAGGCTCCTGGCTTTATACCTGCTCGCCTTAGTGTTGGGGAGTTGTAAGCCGGCTCCCGGTTCGATCTCTACCATAGCTCAACCTGCAACCCCAATCGAAACGCCGAGCCTGCCTCCCGCCTCAGCCACACCGCAGCCTCCAACGCCCACCAGCACACCGACCATAACGCCCACTGTCACAGAGACCAGCCTACCCAGCCTCACCCCAACCACCTCGCCCAGCCCAACACCCTCTCTGCCTCCCGGAGCGCTCTCCTGGGAACTAGCAAGGGACCACGCCGGAGAGCAGGCTAACGTGTGCGGCCCCGTAGTCGATGGCGTCTACGCCTCTGAGAGCCGGGGCAAGCCCACTTTCCTGAACATCGGCCTGCCCTACCCGGAAGCCGGGCGCTTCACCGTCCTGATCTGGGGGGGAGATCGCGATCGCTTTCCCGAACCTCCCGAAGAGCTGTACTTCGCTAAAATCATCTGCGTTAGCGGGCAAATCGAGATCTACCGCGGCGTCGCCGAGATCATTGTGACTGCGCCAGAGCAGATCGAGGTGCGCTGAAACCTGTGTCCTCCCCTGGCAAACAGTTTTATTGAGGTATCCTTCACATATTGGCTGGAGTGGGTATATAATCATCCGGCTGCTGCAAAGCCTGGCAGCCGCTAAATAGTGAGGAGAAATGATGAATACATTTGCCATCAACGCCGAAGAGCTGACTTACCGCTATGGGGATCTGACCGCCGTGGATCACATCAGCTTCCACGTGGCGCAAGGCGAGATCCTGGGTTTTTTGGGGCCTAATGGGGCAGGCAAGACCACCACCGTCAAGATGCTGACCGGGCAGTTGCGCCCCAAGGAGGGCAAAGCCACTCTGCTCGGACTGGATGTCGCCCGTCAACCCAAAAAAATCCAGGCCCAGATCGGCATCTGCTTCGAGCGCACTAACCTGTACGAGCAGATGAGCGCTAAAGAAAACCTGGAATTGTTCGCCCAATTGTTTGGGGTTAAGCCGTTCGACGCTGACGCCTTACTGGGACGGGTGGGGCTTACCGGTCGCGAGCGCGATCGTGTCGCAACCTACTCCAAAGGCATGCGCCAGCGCTTGATGGTTGCCCGCGCTCTGATCAACCAGCCCAGCATCCTCTTCCTGGATGAACCCACCGAGGGGCTCGACCCGGTCTCCGCCGAGGCGATCCGCAACATCATTTTAGAGGAGCGCCAGCGCGGGGCGACCGTTTTCCTGACCACCCACGACATGCTCGAAGCAGACCGTCTCTCCGATCGGGTGGCCTTCATCGACCAGGGTAAAATTGTAGCCCTTGATACCCCGCATGCATTGAAACAGGCATACGGCAAGCGCCGCCTTTTAGCTCAGGTGATTGGGTCAGATGGCAAGCTGGTAGGGCGCGAAATTGTGCTGGATGTCCCTGAAACCCCCGATACGGTCCACCAGTTGTTCAGCCAGGAGCAGGTGGTCACCGTGCACAGCGAGGAGGCCAGCCTGGAAGATATCTTCATCCAGATCACGGGGCGTGGGCTGGTGTAAGATGAACTGGCGCATCGACTGGACCCTGGTCGACAGGTTGAAACCTGTGCTACGGTTTGGAGAGGTGAGATGAACTGGCGCATCGTTTGGACCCTAGTCCGCAAGGATACGAAGCTGTTCTTCCGCAACCGCTTCTTTGCTTTCGTGAGTGTGCTGGGGCTTTTCGCTTACATCGGCATCTATTACCTGCTGCCTGGATCGGTGGACGAGACGATCAAAATTGGCTTGATCGCCGACCAGATACCCCCCCTGTTTGAAGACCTCCAGGAGGAGGGCCTGGAGCTGATGCTGCTGGATTCCGAGGCCGAGCTGGAGCAGCGCCTGCTGAACGGTGATATTACCGTCGGCTATGGTTTGCCGGACGACCTGATGGCGGGCCTGCTCTCGGGGAGCAAACAACAAATCAAAGTCTACTTCAGCTACGATTTCCCCGAGGAGCTCAAAGACGCCTACATCATCCTGTTCAGGGAGCTGGTTTTCATGATGACCGGGCAGGAACTGAACGTGCAGGCGGATGAGGTGCTGCTTGGGCAGGACATGGCTGGCTTGCAAATCCCGCCTCGGAAGCGCATGCTCCCGCTGATGGCGGTTTTTATCCTGATGATCGAGACCATGGGGCTTTCCAGCCTGATCAGCGCCGAGGTGGAGGAGGGCACGTTGACTGCCTTGTTCACCACACCGATGAGAGCCAGGGAGCTTTTCGTTGGAAAGGGCGCCGCTGGCGCCGGGATGGCTTTCTTCCAGGCAGTTGTGATGATTGCAGCCACTGGCGGTCTGCGGCGTGAGCCGGTTTTGATTCTGACAGCATTGCTGTTAGGGTCATTATTGGTGACCGGTATGGGTTTCCTGATGGCTTCAGGATCGCGCGATTTAATGTCCGTGATGGGCTGGGGTATCCTGGCAATCGTCGTGCTTGCCCTACCCAGCTTCAGCGTGTTATTCCCGGGACTTTTCACTGGCTGGATCAAAGCCATACCCTCCTATTACCTGGTGGATACCGTCCACAAAGTCATCAATTTTGGCGCAAGCTGGGGAGAGGTGGGTATAAATTTGCTGGCGCTTTTGGGGCTCAGCCTGGCTTTTCTTCTATTAGGTATCGTGACTCTGCAAAGGAGGTATCGATGAATCCAAGGCGTGTGGGTTCCCTGTTTTGGAAAGAGCTGGCCCATGGCTCCAAGACTTTTATGTTCATCTTTGCCTTATTGGTGCCGATTGTCGTCACGCTGGTCGTCAGGCTGCTGCTGGGCACTATATTCAGCGGCAAACCCCGCCTGGGCATAACCGACTTAGGAGAATCGCAAGTCCTGGCGCTTGCTCGGGAGATCGATTCGCTGGTCACCCGCCAGTTTTCCAGCGATAGCGAATTGCGCCTGGCGGTCGAGAGCGGCGCAGTGGATATGGGATTGGTGCTGCCGGCTGGTTTCGATCAGCAGTTGCGTAAGAACGAGCCAGTGGAGGTGAACGCCTACCTGTGGGGCGAGAGCCTGCTCAAGAACCGCATTATCCTGGGTTCCACGATCGTTTTCCTGCTGCGCGAAGTGAGTGGCATCGAAGCCCCGGTGGAAGTCGTTCCCATCACGGTTGGAGCAGGGCAGACATTGAGTTGGGAGGAACGCCTGTTTCCCTTATTGGTGATGGTAACGATCGTAGTCGGCGGGACGATGGTGCCGGCGACCTCGCTGGTGGAAGAGAAGCAGAAGCGCACCATGCGCGCCCTGATCACCACGCCTGCCACGGTCGGTGAAGTCTATCTGGCGAAGGGACTGACTGGCATCTTGCTTAGCACCTTCGTGGGCGTTTTAGTTCTGCTGATCAACCAGGCGTTTGGCGCCCGGCCAAGCCTTTTGATCCTGACTGTTATCCTGGCGGCAGCCTTTTCCGCGACTCTGGGTCTGCTGTTGGGCACATTGACCAGCGACATTAACAGCCTTTTCACCATCATCAAAGGCCTGGGTCTGTTGATCTATGCGCCGGCGATTGTTTACATGTTCCCGCAAATTCCAGAATGGGTAAGTAGGATCTTCCCCACCTATTACCTGCTTGCCCCGATTATCAAGATCAGCCAGGGTGGCGCAAGTCTTTCAGATGTATGGGTAGAGCTCGCCATCCTGGTAGCGCTGATCGTCCTCATGGTGATCATTGTCGGCTGGCTGGGAGGGCGCCAGGCTCAAAACGCAGAATGAGGTTCTCCAGGCAGAGCGATGAACGCAGTGCGTGATAAGCCAGCTAACGCCGTTACCGGCGCATTCGGCTTCTCTGGCAAATATATCGCTAAGAAGCTGCTGGCCCAGGGTGAGGATGTGCTCGCCCTGACCAACACCTCGCCGCGCGGCTCATTAACCGGGTTGGTGCGGGCTTACCCGTTCAACTTCGACCAGCCCGAGCTGCTCGCCCGCACGTTGGAGGGCGTCCAGGTGCTTTACAACACCTACTGGGTGCGCTTCAATCACCCACGCTTCACCCTTGCGGAAGCGGTCGAGAAATCCGGTCGCTTGTTCCAGGCTGCCAGTGAGGCCGGTGTACAACGAGTGGTACACATCAGCGTCACCAACCCCTCCGAGGATTCACCTCTGGAGTATTTCCGCCGCAAAGCTCAGCTCGAGCGGATGGTGCGGGAAAGCGGTCTGTCCTATGCCATCTTGCGACCCGCGGTGATCTTCGGCAAAGAGGACATTCTGATCAACAACATCGCCTGGATGCTGCGCCGCCTGCCGATCTTCGGTGTTTTTGGAGATGGAAAATACAAGCTGCAGCCGATCTACGCGGGTGACCTGGCGGCGCTGGCAGTGCAGCAAGGCGCCAACCGCGAGAACGTGGTGGTAGAAGCCATTGGCCCCGAGACCTTCACCTACCGCGAGCTGGTCAGGGTAATCGCCAGGGCAATTGGCGTGCGCAGGCTGGTGATCGGCGTGCCACCCTGGCTGGGCTACATGGCGGGGCGAATGATCGGCGCGTGGATGGGCGACGTAACCATCACCCGCGAGGAGATCGCCGGTTTGATGACAAACTTGTTGTATGTGGATGCGCTGCCCGTTG
>DATEDC010000228.1:0-11060 GCA_035286585.1 Anaerolineales bacterium | reverse complement strand
GGCCAGACGCAGCTCGTCCTGGTGGACACGCCCCAGCAGCGGCCCGAACACCAGTTACAGCAAGCCATCTTCCGGGCTCTTCAGGCCAGGAACTTCGGCTTGCCAGACCGGGAGGCGGAAATCGATGTCACCTGAGGAGCGAGCCATCCTGAGGCGCCTGTGCACCGCCGAAGGCCACCTGCACGCCGTTATCATCATGCTCAAAACTGGCAAGCCCGGAGATGAGGTGCTGCACCAATTGGGGGCAGTGCAATCTGCCCTGCGCCTCGCCGGGTATGCCCTGGCCCGCCATCAGGTGAAGCGCAGTTTGGAAGCCATCTTGTGCGCCCCATGTGAAGAGGAGCGCCAGACGGAGCTGGATAAACTTAAAGACTTATATCGCTGGCTCACTCGGGCCCCGATATTCATCCAGGAGGAAAATTTATGACCGATACAACCCTTGAGCTCACCCTGCCGGTGAGCGGCATGACCTGCGCCTCGTGCGTATCCCACGTAGAAGGCGCTCTGACAGAACTTCCCGGCGTCTCCCACGTCGTGGTGAACCTGGCCACCAACAAGGCCAGCCTGATCTATGACCCCAAACATGCTGATCTGGACGAAATGCGCCAGGCGATCGAGAACGTCGGCTACAGCGTTCCCACCGCTGAACTGACGCTGGAAGTGCGCGGCATGACCTGCGCCTCGTGCGTGGCCCACGTAGAAGGCGCTCTTAACAGCTTGCCCGGTGTGACCCGCGCCGTGGTCAACCTGGGACTGGGCACGGCGCGGGCGGAATACATCCCCGGCCTGGTGACCGCAAGCCAGATGAAGCGCGCCATCCGTGATGTGGGCTATGAAGCCACGGAGCGCAGCGCCGGGGTCGACGCCCTGGACCGCGAGCAGCAGGCGCGCGAAGAAGAGATCCGCCGCCAGGGCCGCAATTTGCTCATCGCGGGGACCATCGGGATGATCGTCATGATCGGCACCTTCTATGACATGCTAGGCTCCTTCAAGTCTTTTGTTCCCGAGTTTCTCTCCTACAAGTGGGTCATCGGCCTGCTGACCACGCCCATCGTCCTGGGTCCGGGGCGGCAGTTCTTCACCAACTCCTGGCGCAGCCTGCGGCACGGCGTGACCGACATGAACCTGCTCTACGCCACCGGCATCGGCGCGGCCTACGGCATCGCCGTGATTAACACTCTTTTCCCCGCAGCGGGCTTCGGCGGCGAAGGGGCAACTTTCTTCGAGAGCGCCGCCCTGCTTACCGCCTTCATCATCCTCGGCCGCTGGCTGGAGGCGCTCACCCGCGGGCGCACTTCGGAAGCCATCCGTAAACTGATGAAGCTGCAGCCCAAGATTGCCCGCATCTTCCGCGATGGCCGCGAAGAAGAAGTCCCCGCCGACGAGGTGGAGGTCGACGATCTGGTGCTGGTGCGCCCCGGCGAGAGCATCCCGGTGGACGGCGTGGTGATCGAGGGTTACTCAGCGGTGGACGAGTCCATGCTCACCGGTGAGAGCCTGCCGGTGGAGAAGGAGGCTGGCGACTCGGTGATCGGAGGCACGATCAACAAGACCGGCGCCTTCAAATTCAACGCCACCCGTGTGGGCAAAGAGACCGCCCTGGCGCAGATCATCAAGCTGGTGGAGGACGCCCAGGCCAGCAAAGCCCCCATCCAAAAGCTGGCCGACTGGGTAGCGGGGCATTTCATCCTGGGGGTGCACATGCTGGCCGTGCTGGTGTTCGTCTTCTGGTTCTTCTTCGGCTACCAGATGTTCTTCAACCCGGATTCCAGCTTCATCCTGTCGCCCTATAAGCTGGGCGAGATCGGCGTGTTCGGCTTCGCCCTGCTGCTCTCGGTGACCGTGCTGGTCATCTCTTGCCCGTGCGCCGTGGGCCTGGCGACGCCCAGCGCCATGATGGCCGGGACGGGCAAGGGCGCCGAACATGGCGTGCTGTTTAAGGGGGCTGAAGCGATCGAGAACACCTCGAAGCTGCAGACGATTATCTTCGATAAGACCGGTACGCTGACAAAAGGAGAGCCGTCGGTGACAGATGTTATGGCTGGTTGGAAAGACCAAGCAGCCATCCTTCGCCTGGCTGCTATTGCTGAGAAGAACAGCGAGCACCCCCTGGGAGAGGCAATCGTGAATGGAGCGCAGGCGCGCGGCTTGGAGCTAGGCGAGCCCGAATCCTTCAACTCCATCCCAGGGCATGGGGTGGAGGCCCGGGTGGAAGGTCAGGAGGTGCTCTTGGGCAACCGCAAGCTGATGGGCGAGCGCGGGGTGGACTTCAGCCAGCTGATGGGACAGGCCGAGGCGCTGGAGGCGGATGGCAAGACGGTGATGTTCATCGCTCTGAATGGGCAGCCAGCCGGGTTAGTGGCGGTGGCGGATACGCTCAAGGAGAACTCCATCGAGGCGATCAAACGCCTGCACAAACTGGGCCTGGAGGTGGTCATGATCACCGGCGACAACCGCCGCACGGCGCAGGCCATCGCCCGCAAAGTGGGTATCGACAACGTTCTGGCAGAGGTGCTGCCGCAGGATAAGGCTGAAGAGGTCAAGAAGCTGCAGTCACAGGGCAAGCGAGTAGCTATGGTCGGCGACGGGGTCAACGACGCCCCCGCCCTGGCTCAGGCGGATGTAGGCATGGCGATCGGCTCAGGCACCGACGTGGCTAAGGAGACCGGCGACGTGATCCTGATCAAAGACGACATCCGCGACGTGGTGATCGCCCTGGAGGTGGCTAAAGCCACCATGCGCAAAGTCAAGCAGAACCTGTTTTGGGCCTTCATCTACAACACGCTGGGCATTCCCATCGGAGCCGGGTTGTTCTATCCGTTCATCGCTTTGGTCATCAGCCCAGAACTGGCCGGGCTGTTCATGGCGGTCAGCTCGGTGACGGTCACGCTGAACACCCTGTTGCTTAAGGGTTTCAAACCCACCATCCGAGGCGAAACCGCCCGCAGGGCAGCGGACATCCGTGTGGCGATGGCGCCGGGTGATTAACCAGCATGCCTCCCGCAGAAGTTGTCAGCCTGCTGATCCCCTGCGCGCCTGATCGCCTGAGTAATCGAAGGAGTATATTGATGGAACATGAACAAGTTGAAAAAGAAGTCGCCCGGCGCAGCGCCACGATTTATATCCCCATTGCCCTGACGGCGGCGTTGCTGTTCTTTCTGCTGGCCAGCATAAGCGGCAATTATCCCCCAGTGGCCCGTTTTGGCGGCATGGTCTGGGTCGGGCTGCTCAGTCTGATCGTCAGCATGCCCCTGGTCACCGGCCGGGTGAAGAAGCGCTGGCGCGGCGCAAAGTAGCCAAGGAGGTGTTTATGGATGCTGGAACAGTTTTGTTAATCGTTATTGGCGCCATCTTGCTGATCGTTTTGATCGCTCTGCTGGGTGGAGGTATGGCGATGGGCGGCATGGCCATGATGGCTGGCATGATGTCCAACCCCGTCGGGTGGATCGTCCTCCTGATCCTGGTCGCCCTGATTGCTTTGATCGGGTACGTGCTGTTCTACCAGGGCGGGGGAGTGGCAAGCCTTCACCTGTTGGCGACCCTGACGGCTATCGGCTGAGCCAGTGGCAGAACGGCTTTAGAGTTCAACAGTCCAATCTATAATCAGAGGAGTATTAGATGCAATATCCCACCCATCACCCGGCGACGCCCCCCGCATCAACCGAAGAAGGCTCTTCTGAATTGACACCCCGTGAAAAACGCCGCAGAAGAAGGCTCAACACCTGGTGGACGCTCATCACACTGGTCGCCTTCGTCAGCGGATCGGTTGGCGGCTACTTCCTGGGCAGCCAGAAACACGGGGACATGCCTCCCTCCCAGGCAGACATGGCTTCCCTGGCGGCGCAGATCAACCCGCCCGAAGGTTACACCGTCCCGGCAACGTTCGGGGATATCGGACCAAAGCTGCTGGAAGCTGGGGCGATGAAAGCAGACGATTTCGTCCAGGTTTACGCGAGCGCTGGCCAGCCTTTGAGCCAGGAGCAGCTCGCCATCTTGCAGTCAGGCAGCCCGGCGCAGATGGTCTTCAATCGGGAGAACGCTTACTTCCTGCTCAACTTCTTCTGGGCGCTGGGCCTGACCAACGACAACCCGGTGCTGACCGAAGGGCCGATGATGCGCAATGGCCGGGCGAAGGTGGTCAATTACGCCTCCACGGGCGGCTGGACGCTGGCAGCCAAACCGGTGGGTGAGCTCTACGCCAGCGCTTCAATCGTAGCGCTCACGGCTGAACAGCAATCGCGCCTGGAGGAGGTAGTCCGGCAAGTGTATCGCCCCTGCTGCGACAACCCAACGCATTTCCCCGACTGCAACCACGGCATGGCCATGCTGGGGCTGATGGAATTGATGGCTTCCCAAGGTGCTACGGTTGAGGCGATGTTCCAGGCCGCCAAGTATGCCAACGCCTACTGGTACCCTCAGCAATCGCTGGAGCTGGCCACCTACTTCAAAGCCACTCAAAAGGTAAATTTCGATCAGGCGGATTCCAGCCAGGTGGTCAGCCAGCGTTTCTCCTCCCTCTCCGGCTTTCAAGCTGTGCACCAGTGGCTCTCGACCAACGGCCTGCTCCAGCAGGCGCCCGGCGGCGGCAATAGCTGCGGGGTATAATAAAGCCAAGTGGATAAAACAAGTTGTTGATTGACTGAGCACTGCGCATTCGCCGGAGAGGTGCATTCACTTGAACAGTTGGCTGAACGATGAACGCCGCTGGCTGGCGTTGACCTTCGCTGCCCTGGCATTGGGGGTGATCTGGACATTCACTTCCCGCGCGCCTGCCGCTGCTACCTCGGGAGGCGCGCCGCCGCCCAGCCCGCGGGAGGGCTTCAGCGCCCCTGACTTCACCCTGGAGCTGCTGGGTGGTGGGCAGGCAAGCCTGTCAGGGCTGCGCGGAAAGGTGGTGCTGGTCAATTTTTGGGCCACCTGGTGCCCGCCCTGCCGGGCAGAGATGCCGGCCATCGAAAAAATATACCAATCCTTCAAGCCCCTGGGGCTGGAGGTGCTGGCTGTCAACCTCACCGACCAGGACAGTGAAGCCGCCGTGGCCGCCTTTGTCCAGGAATTGGACCTGACTTTTCCCATCCCCCTGGATCGCGATGGGTCGGTCAGCGCACGCTACCTGCTGCGCGGCTTGCCCAGCACCTTCTTCGTCGACCGCCAGGGGGTGATCCGCTCGGTGGTGGTGGGTGGCCCGATGAGCGAAGCCCTGATCCAGTCCAAAGTCGAAGAGCTGCTGCAGGAAAGCGAGTGAGATGCTCCCCTACCTGCGCCTCGGACCGTTCCTGCTGCAAACCTCCGGACTCGCCTTGCTGCTGGGTGTCTGGCTGGGTTCCTGGCTGGCTGAGAAGGAAGCGCCTCGGGTAGAGATCATGCCTGAAAGGGTGTACAACCTGGTCTTCTTCGGGCTGATAGGCGGGCTGGTGGGGGCCAGGCTGGCTTACGCCGCTCGCTTTCTGAGCGCTTACCTGGAGAACCCGCTCAGCCTGTTCGCCCTCAACCCCAACACTCTGGCTCCATATCCGGGCTTGCTGATCGGGTTGCTGGTGGCGTTCGTCTACGGCCAGCGCAAGGGACTGCGACTGCGCCCGGCGCTGGATGCACTGGCGCCGGGATTGGCGGTTTTTATGGTTTTCCTGGGCTTGGCCCACCTGTTGAGCGGAGACGCCTTCGGGGCGCCAAGCAGCACGCTCCCCTGGCGCATTTACCTGTGGAGCGAGTACCGCCACCCCAGCCAGGTCTACGAAATCCTGTTGGCCCTGGGGGTTCTGCTGGTCTTCATCAAGCGACCGTTCGGCGAGCCCGGGCGGGGGCTCAATTTCTTGTGGGTGGTCGCCTTGTCAGCCGGGGCGCGGGTCTTCCTGGAAGCCTACCGCGGCGACAGCCTGATCTGGGCGGGGGGCTTTCGGGCAGCCCAGGTGATTGGCCTGCTCGCCATGTTCGCCGCGCTGTGGTGGATGAGGCTCTGGTCTGTTCGATTCTTCCCTGCTGAACGAGAGCCTGGCATGCAGGTTGAGGGATGAAACAGAATCGTATGAGAATTTTCCCCTCAGGGCGTCTTTCCTTATTGGCTCTGTCAGCCTCGCTCGCCCTGTTTATCGGCGCTTGCGGAATAATTTCTCGCACGCCTTTTGGCTTCGAACCTGCTGGAACGAAGAGCGAAGACGCCAGCCTTACCAACGGCGAGCGCATCTACTTCACCGCCACCAACGCGCGTGGAGAGGGCATCCCCTACACCGGCGGGCCTAACTTCGGCGGCATGATGATGGGCTCCTATCTGACTTGCGCCGCCTGCCATGGACCGGAAGCGCGCGGCGGCGTCCACGTGATGCACATGCAGGTCATGGACGCGCCGGATATCCGTTACGCGGCTCTGAGCGCCGAGGCTGGGGGACATGGCGAAGGCGAGGAAGCGGAGCACGGCGCATACGACCTGGAAGATTTTCGCCTGGCCGTGGTCGAGGGGGAGCACCCGGATGGCGAATTGCTCAGCCAGGATATGCCCCGCTGGCAGATGAGCGACGAAGACCTGGCGGACCTGTTCGCTTTTCTGCAGTCAATCCCTTGAGCCGGGTGCCAAGATGCGCAGCCATTAATCTACCAAACGCAGGATGATCGGGTAATCCTTGATCAGGAAATCGCGGATTTCCAGATTGCCGTTCTCGATCACGAAGATGAGTTCCTGCTCGAAGCCATGCAGGACATCGATCCCGATCACTTTTTGTGCAGAGGTACCGGCGAAAGTGAGCGTGGAGTTCACACCTGGGTCGTCTTCAACTGCTACACCATTCGTCCACAAGGCGAACAGTCTATCGCCATCCGGCAGGCTGAAGCCGAAACTCATGATATTAGTGGCGTCGCTCTCGATTTCCACGGGGATTTCAAGAGGCTTGTTTCCAGCCATGACTGTATTCAGGTTACGAATCGCCGGGTATGACCAGGGTGCATCAGCCTGATGACCGCCTACGCTAATGCCCACATCCATGCCAAGTTGCATCACGATGCCACGCGCGTAATACTTCGCCACCGGCAAATCTGTCTCTGGCATCCACTGCGCGCGCGGGTCGTTAGCAATATAATCCGCACATCCTGGTAGGTTGCAATATGCTTTTGAACTCCAACTCAATTCTGTACCCCAAAACTCCCCCGTGAAGCCGTGGGCAGAAGCGGTTTGCTTGATTTCTTGGATGATCGCAGGATACTCATAATAGTAGTTCCCATAGAATTCGTTATTGGGAGTCACCTCATAGATCGGGTGCCAAGAGATGACATCGAACTGCTTCACAACATCAGACCTGAGGAGTGTGAACAGGTCGTCTCGGTCGAAGAAGAGAACATTGGGGCCGGAGACGATCTTCGCCTGAGGATCCTCTTGGCGAATCACAGGGATTACCTGTCTGACTAGTTCAACATAATCATCGGGCAGGATGCACTTGACCGAATCGGGTCCGCAGGCATCTTGCTCGCTCCAAATTGTGTAGTAAGGAATCCGCCCCTTGAAATGGCGGACAAAGAAACGCACGTAGCCCAGAAATTCTTGGACCTCCGTTTCGTTCTGGAATCTTGGGTTGCCCAGTTCCTCTCCCGCAGCGTGACCAGCAGTGTCCCAGAAATGCAACATGTAGTTGAGGGCAATACCGTTCTTGGCGAGAGAATCAACGAAGTCGTCGAATTCCAGAGGTAAAGCGTATTCGTCCAGACTCCAATCAATGGGATCCTCAACATCCCCGAATTGCACCTCAAGGCGCTTCAGTCCAAGGTCTATGGCTTGGGTTACTATCTGCTCAACGTTATCTGGCGAATGCAATTCGTTGAAGCTGGCTCCTGTGCGGTTGTCGGCAAGCTCGTTCGGCGGCTTGGTTTGGAGTCGGAGCAGAGGACGCGCATTGCCATCTTGGAGGCTGAGATTCCGGCTGCTCCCCTGTGTCGGCAGCGAGAACTCACTTGTGCTCCCTTTAGGGCTCGTGGTAGTGGCAGTCAGGAAGGGCCCAGCGAAAGGCGCGCCTTTCATAAAATTAAATGCCCCATTCCCGTCTGCCTCGATTCGCCCCTCGTAGACTGCCCCTTCGTCGCCGCTATCGGAGAAGATCTCCACCGTGCAGCTCGGACAGGCGGTGCCAGACACCGTGCCTGCCTGGAGGTCGAAGTTGAGGATCGAAGGTGGTTGAAGCGTGCCCTGGCTGGGGCTTGTGATGACAATTCCACCTCCGCCGTTGTCGTGGATGCTGTTCTGCGTGACGGTGTTGTATGGCGTGTCCTCCCAGAACGAGACACCTTCTCCGTGATTGTGGGCGATGAGGTTGCCCGGACCCACGATATTGTAGCGCGAGCGGTCGATGATGACGCCCGAGCCGTTGCCGAGCGGAACTCCGCCAAACCTTACCCCGATCAGATTTTCCGCAACCACATTCCTGCCATTCAGTACACAGCACAAGTATACGCCCGCCAACTCGTTGCCGCCGATCACATTACCGGTGATCAGGTTCTGGGTAGCTCCATTCGAATGAATCCCGTCGCGGGCATGCCCCGATGCCGTACCATCCATGTTGATGCCGATGATGTTGCCCTGGATGGTATTATGCGATGTGTCCTCGCCCCACAATCCGATGCCAAAGGCCCCGTTTCCATTGATCAGATTAATCTGGCCAAAACGCCTGTTCCCGACGGACGGGTCGCCGCCGATGATGTTGTATTGAGCACCATCGACCAGGGCAATCCCCGCGTCTGAAAAGCCGACGATCTGCAAGCCGCGGATGATGTTGTTGTCCGACGAAATAACGATGCCGTGCACAAATTCCGGTATGGTGATGTGGCTTCCGTCCAGGATGACTCCAGCATTGCTGGCGTCAATCGTCAGGTAGCCCTGATCGAGTCCAGGCAAGCCGCTGGAGAGGGCGATCCTGGTAGGAGCATTCGGAGGGAAGACTGAGGGATCGAACGTGATCATATCGTAAGGTCCGGCTTGCTCCATTGCCTGGCGCAATGTGCCGGCGCCGCTATCGGCAGTACTCGTGACCACAATCGTTATTCCCGTTGGGGCGGGGAATGTAATCGGTGTTTGTGGAGGCGCAGGTGGTAATGGAACATGCCAGCCGTGAACGACGAGACTGCCCGCCGCCGCCCTCTCGCTGCCTTGCGCAAAGAACGTAACCGTGATGGTATCTGCCAGTCCTTGAAGGTAATCGAGATTGTGAACCAGCCGATTCAGCGCGGGACCGTTCAACGCCCACGCGACACGACCATCTTCCACACTGAGTTCTTCAGAGGCGATCACAATCCCAGGGATCGTAGTCACCATGCGGACTTTGTCTGCATTGAAGCCTTCAGGAAGCGGCATTACAAACGCGGCTGAATCCACGTCATAGTGCCAGGGTTGGATGTCCAGTTCGGACAGATCGGTGTAGACAGGCAGGCGGTCTTTTGCCGATTCCACGACGAAAATGCTGAACGTGCGGAGATCTGGTGTTAGTGGTCCACCCGTTGGGTAAGGTTCTTCCACCGGACCTGCGCTGGTCATCCCATCGTGATAAACAATCAGTTCCACGATCCACTCACCTGTTTGATCCAAAGTGAAATCGTCGTCCGGTTGGTAGTAATAGCCCACAGCATTGGCGACCCCGTCAAAGGTCCGACGAGAGCCGTCCGGCGCAGTGACGGTGTATTCGACCTTGCTCGGCAGCGTCGGCATGATCGGTCCCGCCATGCGGAAGGTGTCGCCTACTTCCAGCGTCATGCCGGGGCGAACAGCCAGAGGGACGAAGAACATATCTATGGGCGTATCAAAGATTGTGAACAAGGGGCCGCCACTCGGTCCGCCCGCCGCGCCCTGGAATGGCGGCATGACGCGCCCGCCCAGCGGATCATCGTATTCCGTGTGCACCCAGCCCGAGCCGTAGATGGCGTATTCGCCCTCGCCCGTATTTTCATCACGTAGAACCGCGCCCCCATAGATGAACTTGAAATCGCCGGGCAGGTCGCCCTCGATGCCGTTGCCGGATTGCAAATGGTACCCATCGTCAAAGCGCCAGTATTCCACACTGACATCGCTTCCTCTCGTGATCTCGCGCACGCGTACACCGGGGCGCTCGACTGAATTATAGAGATACGCCCAGAAGTCGATCTCGTCAGGGTGTATTCCCACGTTCCACCAGGAGGGATCTGCAGAGGTGATGAGCGGAATCTGGTCTCCACTTTCCATCTGTGATAAGCTAATGGACTCCTGATATCCACCAAACTGGCGAACCTGCGCCAAGGCTTTTTGGACCAACGGATTCGCTGGATCCAATATTTGAATACTGGAGCGCACGACGGCGGCTTCAGAGGCAATCAAGCCAAGAGCCGGGTCATAGCGAGGGGTGCCCCACAGAATATCTCCAGAAAAATAGGGGAGATTAAAATGGGCACGCTCCTCAGCGCCGTAATCCGTATCAAAGCTCCAGACTGGTGCCAGGTACGTGAGCCCATCCGGACCCCGGCGACCGTGCATGGCGATGGCTGGATTCGGCGAAGCGATGACGCCGCCGAAGGTCATCCTGCCGACCCACAGATTGCCCCCACCCTCGAAGCGCGCCTCCACTTCGACGAGGTATTCTCCGGGTCTTTCGAAGAGATGGCTTTGCCCGCCGCTGTCCCACCAGCCAAACGCGTTGGCTCTGCCTTTGTATTCCTTTGTCTCCATTTCCCCATTGGCATAATCCGTCGTCACCCTGTAAAGAATCTCCGCCGGAAGACCGGGCATCACGTACAGGCCGATCGGCATATGATCGCCCACTTCGAAAGGCGTGCCGGGCAGGAGGGCGGTTTCGATGTCGAGGACATCTGCAACCATAACTGGATACGTCCCTGAAATTTCATAATCGTTGCCAAGTATGTCTTTGATCTTTCCATCGAGTGTGATGAGATAGTCGCCGTCCATCGGAAACTGATAAGCGAACGCCTCCCCCTCCCCTAAAAGTTGCGGCACCTCACCCAAGCTTCCGCCGCCTCTGGAAACATCATCGAACCACGGCGTCCGGGGCGTATTGCTGCCCAATCGGGTAATCGGACTCGGTCCAATTACATCCACGCCA
>DATEDC010000227.1:0-9856 GCA_035286585.1 Anaerolineales bacterium | reverse complement strand
CCTGGTCTTCGTGGACCACGTCCTTATAAGCTTCCGCATATCCCTTCTTATTATGGATATCCCAGCCTAAAGCCTCGAAGAAAGGGTCGATGAACTCCAGGCGCACCTGGGTCTCGTTGTACTTCCCGGATTGGTAATCCTCGAGATTGCGGTGGAAGCGTTCTACTAGCTGGATGACTTCTTTTGGAGCAGGCATCATTCATTATCCTACTTTACGAGATCGAGTTGCAGATATTATAAAACCTCTAATTGCAGGTGAATATGCTTTCCTCCGCCTCTCTTCCTCTTCGCGCCTTTGCGTTAAGCTTTTTCCCCGTTTTGCTCCCCTCCCCAATACAATGCCCCTGCATTCCGGTTGATCGCCGGGCTGCAGGAGCCACACTCGGGCGAGTGCATGTTTGCAGGTGCAGTTTCCTTGCCAGCTCCTTTGAAACTCCACGCACCTCGGGGGGAATTTAAACGACAGGACTGCCGCTACGGCAGTCCTGTCTTAGGGAGGAAGGGTATGGCCACTGCGCAAGTGCAGCCGGTCGGAAGAAAAATTGAGCAGGTTTACTCCCCACTCACCAGGAGGATGCCCACCGGCAGGCTCAAAATTGCGAGCGCAACCAGGGCGTGCAGCTTTTCCAATTGGACTCCTGCCGAGAAGAGCAGGATGACCAGCAGCAGGCTTGCCCCCAGCACTGCTGGCTGGCGTGCGATCCAATCCCTTTCCAGTAAGGCGCCTACTCCCAGCCGGGTGAACATGTCAACACCCAACCATGCTCGGCTGGGCAGCCTTACCAATCGCTGCGGTAGATCCTTGACGTAAAATCCCATCCCGGTATTTCCTGCTCGAAAAGCGGTACACTCGCCTGTTCCTAATAATACCCGAGCATACGTTAAATCGAGTTAATATATTTTTTAGTTTGCAATTTTGTTTGCCTGGGCTGCGCCGCTGTAAATAAAAAAATTTCGGGCGGGGTGAGAATAATGTCTCCCTGGAATAATGATGCAATCGCTATGCCTGGTGCTCACCTCGCCCTATGTCCCCCTTGCAAACGACACTCGCCCAAGTGTCATAAAGATAAACGCTGGTAGTTTGAGTTTGTTACACACCCCCAGCCAGGACATCTTACGAATGTGCAAGGTATGCTACAATCCGAGCCATGAGGGCGCTCATCGTCTTTATGGGTTCGCCGGAGTTCGCAGTGCCGTCTTTACGCCTGCTGGCGAGCGGGCCTTACCCCGTCGTGGGCGTGGTCACCCAGCCAGACCGCCCCGCCGGCCGAGGCCGTGCTCTTTCCCCTCCGCCGGTCAAGAGCCTGGCATTGGAGCTGGGCCTACCCGTAATTCAGCCCGAGCGGCTGAATGATCCCGCTGCCATGGCGCAGCTCCAGGATTGGAACCCGGACCTGATCGTGGTGGCTGCCTATGGGCAGATCTTGCGTCGGGCAGTGCTCGACCTGCCTCAATGGGGCTGTCTGAACGTACACGCCTCGCTGCTGCCGCGCTGGCGCGGCGCCGCCCCCATCCAGGCCGCCATCCTGCACGGCGACGCGCAGGCCGGCGTCACCATCATGCGCATGGACACCGGCGTGGACACCGGCCCGCTGTTGAGCCAGCGCCTCACGCCCATCCACCCCGACGAGACCGCCGGCAGCCTGGGGAGGCGGCTGGCTGAGCTGGGCGCCGGGCTGCTCCTCGACACCCTGCCTGGCTATCTGAACGGCGAGATCCAGCCCCGGCCTCAGGACGATTCCCAGGCCACTTATGCCCCCATGCTCAGGAAAGAAGACGGTCGCCTCGATTTCAATCAGCCAGCCGAAACCCTGTCTCGCCGTGTGCGGGCTTTCAACCCCTGGCCCGGTGCGTTCACAACCTGGCGGGGACAGCCGCTGAAAATCTTGCGCGCCCATGCTGTCAAAGCCGGTCCCATGCCAGCCGGCAGGCGCACCAGCCTGGACGACCTGCCGGCGATCAGCGCCAATCCCGGCCTGTTGGTCCTGGATGAAGTTCAGCCCGCCGGCAAGCGAGCCATGCCCGGTGATGTTTTCCTGCGCGGCGCCAGGGACTGGCATGACTGACCCATCCCCTGGCGGACCTGGTTCTTTGTTTACCCAGCGCCTGTCCTTGTTCCCAATAACTACAGGCCTGGCGACCCATCCAAGTGGACCGATTCTGGCTATCGGCGGTCAGCCGCTCGACGAACTGGCTGAACGCTTTGGCACCCCGCTTTACCTGTACGACCAGGCTACATTGGACACGGCTGTGGAGCTGTACAGCCAGTCGTTGCAAGAGCATTATCCAGGTCCTGCCGGGATCACCTACGCCGGCAAGGCCTTTCTATGCGCCGCGATGGTGCAGTGGGCCTGCCGCCGCGGCCTTTGGCTGGACTGCACTGGCGTGGGCGAGATGACTATCGCCATATCTGGCGCCGCCTTATCAGGGCTCGCTCGCTCCGGGGGTGACTCCCGAGCGACCATAGTCGTGCATGGGGTCAACAAAAGCCAGGCGGATTTGGAGCTGGCCCTGACCAGCGCAGGAACTCTCGTGGTAGATAACCTGGTTGAACTCGACCGGCTGGTTGAGCTCTCTCGCATGGCAAGCCTTCACCTGCCCAAGCTCTGGCTGCGCTTGCGCCCGGGCAGGCTTGTAGATACCCACGCTCATATTCAGACAGGCCTGTCTGACAGCAAATTTGGTCTGGATTTCAACGAAGCGGCGCAGGCGGTCAGCGCCTGCCTGGAGGCAGGTTTGCCGCTGACCGGGCTGCACTTTCACCTTGGATCGCAGTTCCGGGATCCGACGCCGTTGGCGTTCTCGATAGAGGCAGTGTTAGACTTTATGGTGGCTATTCGCAATAAATTTGGCTGGCTGCCTCAGGTGGTCTCCCCCGGCGGAGGCTGGGGGGTGGCTTACCACGAAAGCGAGCTGCCGCAACCTCCAATCCGGGAATATGTCCGCCTGGTAGCGGAAAACCTGGCTGCGGGCTGCGCCCATCGAGGCGTTCCCCTGCCGCGATTGCAACTGGAGCCGGGTCGCAGCCTCGTAGCGCAGGCTGGGGTAGCCCTCTACCGCCTGGGCGCAGTCAAGCAGACCCCCAACCGGCGCTGGCTGCTGCTGGACGGCGGTTTGGCGGATAACCCTCGCCCGGCTTTATATGGCGCTCACTATTCGGCCCTGCCCGTATCCCAGCCAGAACGCCCTGCCGGCGGCCTAGCCTGGCTGGCAGGTCCGTACTGTGAAAGCGGCGATGTGTTGATTGAAGCGCTCCCTATGCCTGCGATGGACCCGGGTGAGCTGGTGGCTGTGCCGGTTAGCGGGGCTTACCACCTGACTATGAGCAGCAATTACAACGGCGCCTGCCGTCCGGCGGTAGTCTGGCTGGCAGGAGGGCAGGCTCACCTGGTTATGAGGCGTGAAACCCCGGATGACCTGCTGCGGCGCGACCTTCCCATTCCTGACCTGCGCCCTTAGGATTGAAAGATTACCCGAATGCGCTCTGAACTGAAATCCTCGGACCAGCCCTCCATCCGGATTCTGGCTTTTGGCGTTGGCGCCCTCGGGACCTATATCGCTGGCAGTTTGGCTTTGCATGGTCATCGAGTGGTTTTCCTGGAACGACCTGAGACCGCCGCTGAGCTGCGCCAGCGCGGCCTGCGTCTGACCATCAAAGAAAGGACCCATCACATCCTTGAGCCGATTGTCGTCGCCTCCCTGGCGGAAGCACTGGAGCATGGACCCTTCGATGTGGCCCTGTTCGCTCTGAAATCGTTTGACACGCGATCTGCCCTGGAGAGCATGGAACCGCATCTGGAGCAGATACCGCCGGTCCTGTGCTTGCAGAACGGGGTCGAGAACGAAGCGCTCCTGGCTGAACGGCTTGGGGAGAGGCGGGTCATCCCAGGCACGGTAACCAGCGCCGTGGGGCGACGCCTCGCCGGGGATGTCGTCCTGGAGCGGCTGCGCGGCATGGGCGTATGGGCCGGTCACCCCCTGTCCCAGAGACTGACCGAGGCGCTCAACCAATCCGGCTTGAACGCCCGCATGTACGCCCAGGCAGCCGACATGAAATGGTCCAAGCTGCTCACCAACCTGATGGCGAACGCCAGCTCGGCGATCCTGAACATGACTCCGGGGGAGATCTTCGCTCACCCCCAGCTCTTCCGCTTGGAGGTGGAGCAACTGCGCGAGGCGCTGCGGGTGATGGCGGTGTATAAATACTCGTTGGTGGACATGCCGGGCACGCCCGTGCGCGCACTGGGCTTCGCGGTGCGCAGCCTGCCAACGGGGCTTGCGCGCAGCATGCTGAAGAACGCCGTGGGCGGTGGGCGCGGCGGCAAAATGCCCTCTTTTCACATCGACCTGCACAGCGGGCGAGGTCAAAGTGAGGTAGATTACCTCAACGGCGCAGTTGTTCGCTATGGCGAGCAGGCAGGCGTCCCTACCCCGGTCAACCGGCTGCTGAACGAGACCCTGCTGGGGCTGACGGAGGGGACCATGCCGCTAGAAGCGTTCTCACGCCAACCGGGTAAATTGATTGAAAGATTGGCCCAATATGATTAAGCTGTAGACCCGCCCTAACCATCTCAGCGCACCACCCCGTAGAACATGGGCAGCGGCTCGACCTGCTCAACGCTCCAGGTATGGGCTTTCAACAGCCCCACGCGAGCCTGCTCCAGTCTATCCCGGTCGTTTGCGTGAATCGTGAACAGAGGCTCGCCAGCTTCAACTTTATCCCCCACTTTGTGATGCACCAGGATGCCCACCGCATGGTCGATCAGGTCGCCCTTCTTCAGCCTGCCTCCACCGAGCATTACCGCCGCCTCACCGACCATGCGGGCGTTCACGCCAGCCAGATAGCCGTCTCGACTTGCGGCGAGGGTCTCCACCAGGGAGGCCGCGGGCAATTTTTCGGGATCTTCGACAGCCGATACCTCCCCGCCCTGGGCGCGCACCAGCGCCTTGAATTTCTCCCAGCCGCGGCCATCCTTCAGGGCAGCTGCCGCCATCTGCTTGCCCTCATCTTCGTCCTTCGCCTTGCCGCCCAATGCCAGCATGTGCCCGGCGAACACCAGGCAGTGCTCGAGAAAGTCCGCCGGTCCGCAGCCCTGCAGGGTCGCGATGGCTTCCTTTACCTCCAGAGAGTTGCCTACCGCCTGCCCCAGCGGCTGGTTCATATCCGAGAGCAGGGCCACCGCCTTGCGATCCGCCATCCTGGCAATCGAGACCATCAGCTCAGCCAGAGCGCGGGCTTCGCCTAAGCTGGGCATAAATGCCCCCAGGCCCAGCTTCACATCCAGCACAATCGCCTGCGCTCCAGCGGCGATCTTCTTGCTCATCACTGAGGAGGCGATCAACGGGATAGACGGCACAGTGCCGGTCACATCTCGCAGCGCGTAAAATTTGCCGTCGGCTGGAGCCAGCTCGGCGGTCTGCCCGGTCAGCACCAGGCCGACGCTGCGCAATTGCTCCAGGAATTCAGCCGTGCTCAGATTAACCCGGAAACCGGGGATCGATTCCATCTTGTCCAGCGTGCCCCCGCTGAAACCCAGCCCGCGCCCAGACATCTTGCCCACCGGCAGGCCGCAGGCCGCCACCAGCGGCTCAACCACCAGGGTGGTTTTATCGCCCACCCCGCCGGTGGAGTGCTTGTCTACCGACATGGGTACAACGGTCGAGAGATCGATCATCTCTCCGGAATACCCAAGCGCCATGGTCAAATCGGTGGTTTCACGGAGAGACATCCCGTTGAGCAGCACCGCCATCAGCCAGGCGGCTGCCTGATAGTCGGGAATTTCCTCCCGGGCATAGCCGTTCACGAAGAAGAGGATCTCCTCCTTGCTGAGCTCGAGATTGTCTCGCTTCTTGACGATAATATCCACCGCGCGCATAGAGCTCCTTGCTCTGTTATTGCCTGTAACCTGTCTGCCAACGGGATTATAATCCAACTTCAAAACCGCTTGATACGCCTAAATCCTCCCTCCTGTACACCAGGATCGTGCAGGTCGTAAAGTCCGAGATGTTTCAGCTCTGATAAGAAAAATCCGTGTCCTGCGCGTTGATCCGCGTACTTTGTCTTGGAAGTTTCAGGTGATTAGGATTTTCCTTTTCAGCAGTTTTTCATTATAATGGCATCTGTCAGCAAAACGTTCCCGGATTCGCCATAGGAGGGGTTGTGAACGAGGCTATAATCGCAGAAATCGCCGCATTGCGCCTCAGGGCAGCCGCCCTGGGCAGCCGCTCGATGAGTATTGAGCAGCTCGAGGATTTTACCCAGGCTGCTTTCAGCCAACTGCTCTCCCTGGTCGAACAAGTCTCCTCCCGCCAGCAGGGATCGCCCCGCGCCTCACCGCTCGATACACAAGCCATCCACGACCTGAAAGCGATTCTAACCACCATCCAGGAGGCGCAGCGCCACCTGAGAGAGAATGAGGTTCGCTACCGGGAGCTCGGTGCCCTGCACGCCGCCACAGAAACGCTGCTCACTACCATCGACATGGAGGCGCTGTTAGCCCGCATCCTGGATGCAGCCACCCTTGCCATTCCGGTGGCTGAAAAAGGCATGATCCACCTGATCGCCCAGGATACCGGGCAGCTCGAGATGCGCGCCAGTTTCGGTTACACTGACCCGCGTATTCGCCGCTTCAAGCTCCCCGGCAGCGTGGGCTACGTGGCTCAGGCGGTGGGCGAGCGCACCCCGCTCAAGATTGACGACCTGGAATCTTACACCAGCAGCGCCCAAAGTTCCGCCCCGGCACCGGGCGGAGCCCTCTCCGCCATCATCGCCCCGCTGGTCTTGAAGAGCCAGGTGATCGGCGCCCTCTCGTTGGAATCTTCCCGGGCCGCGGCTTTCAGCGATAATGACTTGAGCCTGCTGGTGAATTTTGCCTCTACAGCCACTGCGGCGATCCGCAACTCGCGCGAGCATGCCGAAGTGCAGAAGCTGGCTGTCACCGATACGCTCACCGGGCTGTACAACCGGCGCGGTTTTATCGAGCTTGGGCAACGCGAAGTCGAGCGCGCCCGCCGCTACAAGCGCCCGATTGTGGCGATAGTCATGGATTTGGATAACTTCAAAGAGATCAACGATAACTACGGGCACGCCAACGGCGACATGGTTTTGCAGATCGTCGCCAACCGCTGCTTGCAAAACTTGCGCCGGGTTGACCTGGTTGGTCGCCTGGGCGGGGATGAATTTACCATCCTGCTGCCCGAGACAGACGATTCAACCGGCAGCCAGGTAGCAGAGCGATTGCGCAATAGCATCGCCAATACGCCTGTGGACATCGACGGCGCTCCGGTGGCTATCAGCGTCAGCGTGGGAGTTTCCCGCTCCACCACCTCCATCCCCGACCTGGACATCTTGCTCGGCCGGGCTGATTCTGCCATGTACCTGGCGAAGAAAGCGGGTCGCAATCGGCTCGAAGTCGGCTGAAAAAAGACCCGCCTTACTCTCCCCCCGCCACGAGAAGCTCTCGCACTTTATCCCATACCTGTGCAAATATATCGGTGGTCAGCCTGCCGGTCTGGGTATTCTGCCTGCTGGGATGGTAGGAAGCGACCAGCCAGGGCAGGCCTTCGCCCAATCGATATACCCCTGCGTGGGCAAAAGGCAGGCGCGGCACCGGGTAGCCGCGCTGCCGGAAGAGCAGCAAGGTGTTATCGTAAGCGATTCTCCCCAATGCCACGATGACCCGTAGATTTTCCATGAGCTGGATTTCCTGCTCCAGGTAAGGTAGGCAGTTGGCGATCTCCGCGGGTGAAGGCCGGTTGCCAGGAGGGACGCAGCGGCAGACCGCTGCGATGTACATATCCATAAGATGCAGCCCGTCCTCGCGGTGGGAGCTGACCGGCTGGCTGGCAAATCCGGCGCTGTAAAGGGCTGCGTACAGAAAATTCCCCGACGAATCGCCGGTGAACATGCGCCCGGTTCGGTTGGCGCCATGTGCGCCAGGGGCCAGCCCCACCACCAATACCCTCCCGCTCCGCTCTCCAAAACCTGGCACTGGCTTGCCCCAGTATGTCCAATCGCGGTAGGCGCGCCGTTTATCCCGGGCGACCTGTTCCCTCCACGCCACCAGCCTGGGGCAGCGCCGGCAGCCCACCACGGTTTCCATCAGGCCATCCCAATCCTTTGACCGCTCGTCCATCTGCCCGCCTTACAGGATTAACATGGCATCACCAAAAGAATAAAACCGGTAGCCTTCTCGCTTCGCCTGCTCGTAAAGCCAGAGCAACTGCTCTCGTCCCACGAAGGCGCTCACCAGCATAATTAACGTCGACCTGGGCAGGTGGAAATTTGTGATCATCGCCTGAACGGCGCGAAAACGATACCCCGGCAGGATGAACAGGTCGGTCGTGCCTGTCCAGTCGCAAACCAGCTCGCCGCCTCTGGCTGCCTGGGCGGCGCTTTCCAGAGCGCGCACGCTGGTCGTGCCGACTGCGGTAATTCGCCCACCCGCCGCCTGCGCCTGGTTGATCTCCTCCGCGGTCTGTGGCGTGACCTGGCACCACTCGGTGTGAATCTGGTGGGCTCGCGGGTCAGCTTCAGTCACCGGCGCGAAGGTGTCCAACCCGATGTGCAGCGTCAGGGTGGCAAAGTGCACGCCCTGCGCCTGTAACGCCTCGATCAGCTCCCGGGTAAAGTGCAGGCCGGCAGTGGGCGCCGCGGCTGAGCCCGGCTGGCGGGCATAGACCGTTTGGTAGCGCTCCGGGTCTTCCAGAGGGGCATGGATGTACGGCGGCAGGGGGACATGCCCGGCCTGGGCAAGAAACGGCTCAATCGCCTCCTCGAACCGCACCAGGCGGCGCTTCCCATCCAGCTCAAAGAGGATCTCAGCGCACGGGCCGGATTCGACCTGCACGGCGATCCCCTTCCGTAATCGCCTGCCGCCCGCCAGCGCCTCCCAGGTATTTTGATCCTGGCGCTTGAGCAGCAGAAGTTCTACCCGCCCGCCGCTGGGAATCTTACGAGCGTAGAGCCGCGCCTGGATCACGCGGGTTTCGTTCAATACCAGCAGGTCGCTGGGTCTCAGATAACGCCCCACCTCCTTGAAGATGGTGTGCTCCACCAGGCCCGTCTTTCGCTCGTACACCAGCAGTCGCGCCGCATCGCGAGGTTCTACCGGGGTCTGGGCGATAAACTCTGCCGGCAGGTCGTAATCGAAGTCGGAGGTTCTCACAGCAGGTGGCAGCTTAGGCAAATTGGGTTGATTAGATCTGGAGGCGAAGGGCTGCTTAGCGGTTGAGCAGGCGCAGAATCAGGTTCAACACAATCGTGAGCGCCACGGAGAGCAGAATCATGGTCGCCACCGGGAAAAAGCAGGTGAAATTCTCTCTTTCGATGCGAATATCACCCGGCAGCCGTCCTAAGGGTAGCTGCCAGCGCCCTGCCAGGTAGAGCAAGCCGCCGGCAATCAGCAAAATCAACCCCAACATGACCAGGATGCGCGCCAGAGATATCATCGCCTCAGAAATTCCGCGAAAACGTGAATCAAATTATCTCTCAGAACAGGCGCGCTTGCTCATCTTGCGGGTATTGCAGCTCCAGGTGCTCGTAAGCCAGGCGGGTTGCCGTCCTGCCTTGCGGTGTGCGATCCAGGAAACCGAGCTGAAGAAGGTAGGGTTCAACCACGTCCATGATCGTATCCGGCTCCTCGCTGATCGAGGCGGCGATGGTGCCCAAACCGACCGGGCCACCGTGATACTTTTCGATCACCGTGCGCAGCAACTTCCGGTCGATATCGTCCAGCCCGAGCGCGTCCACTTCCATCAGGTCCAGGGCTTGATCGGCGACCTGGCGGGTGATGACCCCATCCGCGCGCACCTCGGCGTAATCGCGCACCCTGCGCAGCAGGCGCAAGGCGACCCG
>DATEDC010000226.1:0-19135 GCA_035286585.1 Anaerolineales bacterium | reverse complement strand
GCAGCTCATACACTCAGAGCAGATGCCGCACGCCAGGCAGCGAGCGGCCTCGGCCTGGGCGCGGCTGTCGTCGTAGCCGCCTTCTACCTCGGCAAAGTTGTCTAAACGCTGCTCGACGGGCAGCTCAGGCAGGGGGAAGCGCGGCTGGAGGCGGATTTCGCCGCGCGCCAAGCGCCCATCGATCTCTTGTTGAGACAGGCGCACAACGGGCAGCTCCGGGCGAGGCGGCGGTTCGAGCGGCTCGCCCTGCAGGTAGCGGGTGATCGATTCTGCTGCCGTGTGACCGTTGGACACCGCCTCAATCACAAAGGCGGTCCCCGAGACGCTGTCGCCGGCGGCAAATACGCCCGGACGGCTGGTGGCGAATGTATTGGGATTGATGGCGATGGTCTGGCGGATGGTGAGCCCCACGCCCGCGTCGTCGGGGATGAAAGCCAGGCCGGCGCGTTGCCCAACCGAAAAAATAACCGTGTCGCAGGGGAGGATGTGGCTGGAAGCGGGGACTTTCTCTACATGCAGGCGACCGCGTTCATCGAAGCTGAAGGAGGCAACCTGCTGGCATTCCACGCCGCCAACCCGACCAGCATCGTTGGAAAGGATGCGCTCAAAAGTCCTGCCGGCGTGCACCCTGACGCCCTCCGCTTCGGCCGCTTCCACCTCCCAGAGGTGCGCAGGCATGGTCTCACGGGTCTCCAGGCAGGCAAGGTGGACTTCTGCCCCCAGGCGCACAGCCGTGCGGGCGCAGTCGATGGCGACGTTGCCGCCGCCCAGCACCAGCACCCGCGGCCCAAAGGGCTGCCCCTCCGGCGTGACGAGCGGGCCATCCGCCAGTGGTTCATAGTGGTTCAGGCGCACATCCCTCAGGAAGTGGGTGTTGACGATGACCCCGGGCAAGTCGGCGCCAGGGATGGGCAGGCGAACGCCTTCGTGGGCGCCGACGGCAATCAATACAGCGTTATAGCCCTGCTCGAAGACTTCATCCAGGTTATCGATGCGGTGGTTCAGGCGCAGGTCAACACCCAGGTCGATGATATCCTGCACCTCGCGCTCGATGATCTCGGTGGGCAAGCGGAATTCAGGTACCCCCAGGCGGAGCATGCCGCCTGGGACGGGCATAGCTTCGAAAACGGTGACGCCGTAGCCAGCCCGGGCCAGGTCCTGAGCGGCAGTCAGGCCGCAAGGCCCTGCGCCGATGATGGCGACCTTTTGAGCGTGCTTGCGCTCTGCCGAGGCGATGGTCTGGCGGGGGTTGGCATACACCTTGTCAGTCACAAAACGCTTGAGAGCCCGGATGTTGATGGGTTCGTCCACCAGACCGCGGTTGCAGGCATCCTCACAGCGGTGGTTGCAGATACGCCCGCAGATGCCCGGGAAGGGGTTGTCCATCTTGATCACGCGCAGCGCGTCTTCCCAACGACCCTCGCGGATAAGAGCAATGTAACCCTGGGCGCGCTGACCGGCGGGGCAGGCATCCCGGCAGGGGGCAACCCCGCGCTTCTCGATGGCGTAAGCGTTGGGCACCGCCTGGGGGTACAGCTTGTACGCGGCGCGGCGCAGCGAAAGGCCTTCGTTGAATGCATCTGGCACGATCACCGGGCAGACCTTGGCGCAATCCCCGCAGGCAACGCACCTGCTTTCATCCACGTAGCGGGGGAGGCGGCGCACCTGGACGGCAAAATTACCCGCCTGTCCCCTGACCTGCTGGACAGTGGTATTGGTCATGACCTGGATGTTCGGATGCCGACCGGTCTCCACCAGTTTGGGCGAGATGGTGCACATGGCGCAGTCATTGGTGGGGAAGGTCTTATCCAACTGCGCCATTTTGCCGCCAATGGCGAGGTTCGCCTCGACCAGGTAAACTTTAAACCCCTGCTCGGCTAAATCGAGCGAGGCCTGCATCCCCGCAATGCCGCCGCCAACCACCATGACGGCGCCTATAGGCGTGCCCTGACCGGGATTTCGAATGGTCAACGCAAGTCCTCCTTTGAACAACCTTGACTAACGATAAAGCACCTCTGTGTAGCGAACTGGCGGTCGATCCAGGTAAGCTAACGCACCTGTCATTCCAGGCGCCTGGAAATCTGGTCCCTCAGCCTGGTTTGGCGCCTGAGCTGATCTCTACTTTGGGGCAGACCAGCGGGTGCGCCGGCCGCGAAATCCAGCCTCCTCATCTTCCTCATGTTCGGAATTTTCTGCCTGTTTCCCATTTCCATTTGAACTCTTGAGCGGGTTAGGGCCGAGGAGGCGGATACGTTCGGTCATGACCTGGGCAGCCATGGCAAAAGAATGCCCCTGGCTGCCCGACATGAAGAACATGTCCAGGCGCTCGCCGTTGATTCCAATCTCGTCCAGGATTTTTTTGGCCCGCTTCAGGCGAGCCAGGCCGCGCTCGTTGCCGCGCACGTGATGGCAGTTGCCAATCGGGCAGGCCACCACGTAGACTCCATCCGCGCCTTGCTCGAAGGCCTCGAGCAAATAGCGGATATCCGACTTGCCCGTGCAGGGCAGGCGCACGAATTTGACGTTGGCCGGGTATTGAATGTGCAAAGAACCGGCGGTGTCGGCAGCCATGTACCCGCAGTAAATGCAGTAAAAGGCGGTGATCTCCGGCTCGAAATTGGGTAGGGTCTGGGCGCTCATGCTGCCAGCTCCCGGGCGTAGTCTATTTGCCAGGCGCCAATCCCGCCGATCTCGCGGAGCATGACCTGTTGATCGGTATAATTGACGAGCTGGATCGCGTTAGCTGGGCACTCGCCCGTGCAGGTGCCGCAGCCCTGGCAGAGGGCCGATTCGATGAAGGCAGCTCCACCGAGGCCCCCCACGCCAGTGACGCCTTCCACCTGGATGACCTTGGGGATGCCAAACGGGCAGGTACGGGTGCAGGTGAGGCAGCCGATGCACTTTTCCGGGTCCACCACCGCCACCACCCCGCCCAAGTGGAGATAGCCGCCCTGCGAAATCAAGGTGATTGCCCGGGCGGCCGCAGCCAGGGCGTGGCTGATACTCTCCTCGATGAACTTGGGGTAGTGAGCCATGCCCGCCAGGAAGATGCCCTCGCGCATAAAATCCATCGGGCGGAGCTTCATCTGAGCCTCGGCAAAAAAGCCCTCGCTGGAAAGCGGCAATTGCAGCATCTCAGCCAGCGCCCGGGTGCCTTCGGCAGGGGCGATGGTCATGCTCAGAGGCACCAAATCCGCGGGCAGCAAGAGCCAGCGATCCAGGGCCAGGTCGCGCACGCGCACGGATACCCTGTCTCCACCGGAGATGATTTGAGGCGGATTCTCCTCGGTGTAGCGGATGAATACCACCCCGAGCCGGCGCGCTTCGGTGTAATACTCCTCGCGAAAGCCATAGGTGACGATATTCTTGTAGAGCACGCTCACCTGGCAGTTGGGGTTGAAAAGCTTGAGCCGGATCGCATTCTTCATTGTGTTGGTACAGCAGACCCGTGAGCAGTATTCGGGACTGCCCGGCGGGCGGACACACTGGATCATGACCACATTCTTGAGCGCGGCGATCTCCTGGGGCTTGTGGATGATCTTCTCTTCCAGCGTAGATTGGGTGATCACCTGCGGCAGATCAAGCCAGGGGTGGGCCTGGGTCTCGCGCCCGCCGGTGGCGACGACGATCACGCCATGTTCCACCTCGAATGTATCTGTTGCACCATCCGGGTGGGAGGTGCGCAGGGTGGAGTGGAAGTCACCGACATGCCCTTCATGGTGAACCAGCTCGGTGCGAGTGAGGGTCTGAATACGGGGATGGGCGCGCACGCGGTTGATCAGATCGCGCCCCAGGCGGCGGGGATTATAGCCTTCGGCGACATAGTACATATTTTGCAGGTTACCGCCAAGCACCTCGGAGCGCTCCATCAGATGCACGTCATAACCACTATCGGCGATAGCCAGGGCGGCAGTCATTCCGGAGAGCCCACCGCCAATCACGAGCGCCGAGGGGCGAGCGCGGTGTTTCTTTTTGTACACGGGCTGCGCCAAAGCGACGCGTCCGACCGCCATGCGGACCTGCTCCAGGGCTTTGCGGTTAGCCAGGTCTGGCTGCCAGCGGTGAACCCGGCTGGTGTGTTCGCGCAGGTTGACCAACTCGACCAGGTAGGGGTTTAAGCCAGCCTGGCGGATGGCGCGCTGAAAAAGAGATTCGTGGGTGCGGCTGGTGCACGCGGCAATGACCACCCGATTCAGATTTAAGGACTGAATCTGCTCCTGGATGGTCCGGATGACCTCCGGAAAGCAGGCGAAATCCACTGCCTGTGCCTGGACAACGCCGGGCAGGTCCCCCGCCTGGTGAGCCAGGTTGGGGATGTCAATCACTTCAGCGTTTGTGCCACCGCACGCACAGGAGTACACCCCGATGCGCGCTGGCTCGCCGCTCACATCTTTTTCAGGCGGCAGGTCGTTCGCTGAAAGGAAAGGCCACTCGCGGGTATAGGGGTAGGTGTTGAGGCGCTCGTTGAGCAGGCGCATCACCTCGGCCGCCGCCCCGCTGGCGTCGATGACGGTCTCGGAAATCTCCTTGGGGGAAGAGAAAGCCCCGCAAACGAACACGCCCGAATGGGAGGTCTGCAGGGGGGTGAATTTGTCGGTCTGGCAAAATCCGTAATCGTTCAGCTCGAGATCGAGCATCTGAGTGAAATGGTGGGCAGAAGCGGGGGGTTGGACCCCGGCAGCCAGGATGACCATTTCGAAGCGCCTCTGGCGGGCCTGCCCGTTTGGATCGGCAAAGTTGAGGATCAGGTCGTGGGTGTCCGGGTCCTGCTGGATGGCGGAGACGCGGCAGCGGGTGAACTGAATGCCGTGCTGCTGGCGGGCTTTGGCGAAGTAAGCGCTGTATTCTTTGTTGAAGGCGCGCTCATCCATGATGAAGATGTGGCAGTCCACCTCGCCGCCCAGGCGCTGCTTGGCGAGGATAGCTTCCTTGGTGGCGTACATGCAGCAAATGGAGGAGCAGAAAGTGTTATTTTGATCGCGCGAGCCGATGCACTGCAGCCAGGCAATCGAGCGCGGTTTGCGGCGATCGGAGGGGCGGATAACCTGCCCTTCAGTCGGACCGGAACGGCTGGCAAGGCGCTCGTATTCCATGGCGTGCAACACGTTTGGGTAGCGACCATAGCCCAGCTCGCCCAGCTCGCGCGGGTCGTACACCTGGAAGCCAAGCGCCAGGATGATCGCGCCGACCTCGATGGAGAGCAAACGCGGGCGCTCACCCAGATCAATAGCCTGGCTGGGGCAAACCTGAAGGCATTTGGCGCAATCATCGCAATAAGGGCCGCGGTCGATCACGTAAGCGTCCGGAGCAGCCCGGGCGGCGACTTTATAGACGGCCTTGCGAGTGGTCATGCCCTGCTGGTACTGGTCTGGAAGCTCCACCGGGCAGACCTCCGCGCAGTAACCGCAGTTAATGCAGCGCCCGGGGTCCACATAGCGCGGTTCCTGGCGCAGCGAAACGGTGAAATCGCCTGCCTGGCCCTCAACGCCGGTGACGTGGGTATCGGTGAGGATGTGGATATTGGGGTGTTGGTTTTGCTGGATATAAGCAGGGGATATCGAGGGGCGGGTGCAGCCGTAGCCGTGGTCGGAAGTGCCCCGGCACAGCACGCAGTCGTGCTGGGGGAACATGTAGCCCAACTGAGCCACGCGCCCACCAAGGCAGGGGGTGTGTTCGATCAGGTAGACGCGCAAGCCGGCGTCAGCCAGGTCCAGGGCGGCGCGCATCCCGCCAATCCCGCCGCCTACCACCATCACTGCGGCGGGCTTGGTGTGTACCTCTGGTAATCCGGTCACCTGCATGGTCATTGCTCCAGGTTATCCTTCCAGAAAAGCGATATTACGAACTGCTGGACAAACGGCCGATTCGGAACGTAGCAAAAACCGCCCTCCCTGCTCAATGCAGTAAGGGCAGTCGCGGCGATGTATTGACGTGGCGGCCCCTGGATTAATAGGGTGGCTGCTGGCTTCCAAGGTCGTTTATGTCAGCCGGCGTAATTTTGCAATGCCTGCTTTGTGAGTATTGTAGCAAAGGGGAGACAGGCCTGTCAACGGGGCAAAAAGCCTACAAGATGAGTGATATTTGTCATATTTAATTGCGAAAGCCTCAAAGCCTATTTTCTGCCGGTTTTGAACAGGTTCGTGTACAGCAATGCAGCCAGAACCCCTCCCACGGCCGGGCCGACGAAGTAGAGCCAGATATCCGCATAGTTGCCGGTGGCAACCGCCGGACCGAGCGTGCGCGCCGGATTGAGGGAAGCGCCGGTGAGCGGCCCGCCCATCAGGATGCTGAAAGCCAGGGTCAGCCCGATGGCGAGCCCTGCCAGGTTGCCAGCTTTGCCGCTCACCGCAGCGTTCAAGACGGTGTTGACCAGGAAAAAGGTCAGAATGGCTTCCAGCACCACGCCCTGGATGGGGCTAACCCCTGGCGCCAGCACGGTGGCGCCCAGACCGCTTCCCGGCCCGCCCAGCACGAAGCTTAGGGCGTATCCGGCCAGGATGCCGCCCAGGAGCTGGACGAGGATGTAGGCGGAGGCAGTGAGCGTTCCGATTTGCCTGGCAGCCCACAAGCCGATTGTGACGGCGGGGTTGATATGCGCGCCGGAGATATGCCCATAAGCGTAGGCAATAACCAGCAAAGTCAGGCCGTGAGCCAGCGCAACGCCAACCAACCCGCCCACGCCCAGAGCGCCTGCCCCTGCGCCGATGAAAACCAGGGCGAATGTGCCAATGCCTTCTGCGACCAGTGCTTTCGTGTTCATGATGTTTACCTTTCTATCTATAGATTGGGTTTGAAAGTGGCTCTCCAGGTTATTAACCCACATCATAGGGATAAGTTGCATCCCGCCTGGCGAAAATATCCAGCAGCCCTGGATTTCGAGCGGCCGATAGAGCAGAAGCGCGGTTATACTTGGGCATATGAGCGAACGCTGTGTGGTCCACCGCCTTGGGTTGGCGGCGTACGAGCCGACCTGGCGCTTGCAGGCTGAGCTGGCAGCCGAGATCGCCGCAGGCGAGCGACCGCCAACGCTGCTCCTGCTCGAACACCCCCACACCTACACTTTTGGGCGGCGCGGCCAGATGAAAAATCTGCTCTGGGATGAGCGCGAACTACAGCGCCGCGGGGTCGCCGTCCATTGGGTGGATCGAGGTGGGGACGTGACCTACCATGGACCAGATCAGCTTGTCGGCTACCCTTTATTGCCTCTCGGGAGAGTGGGGCTGCGGGTTGACCCCGAGAAAGATTCGTCCCGCCTGCCACAGGCCGATTACGTGGGCTACGTGCGCCGGCTGGAAGAGGCGCTGATCCTGGCCCTGGCGAGCCTGGGGGTGGCGAGCTGGCAGATAGCTGGCCTGACCGGCGTGTGGGTGGATGACCCGGCCCCAGGTTCCCAACCTGGCGAGGGGACCGGACCGGCGAAAATTGCGGCGATAGGCTTAAAGGTGGACGCTCGCGGCGTATCGCGCCACGGGTTTGCCTTGAATGTGAAACCGGACATGACCTACTGGCACGGCATCGTCGGCTGCGGTCTGGTGGATCACCGGGTGAGGCGGCTGAGCGACCTGCTCCCGGCCTCACCGGCCATGGAAGCGGTTCAAGATGCGGTGGTGGCTGCCTTTGGAGGCGTTTTTGGCTACCAGATGCAAGAGGAGGAGCTGGTTCTGGATGCCGGTTTTATGAACCGTTTGGGATTCGGTTTCGTTTGACACAACTAGCAAAACTCAGTACACTATGAGCGTAGCAGAATGATGGCACCCCAGAGATACCGTCAGCGTGGTCAGCATGGATCCAAGCGTGCGCCCAGGATGGGTCGCTGGCTGCGGCCCGGCAGGGCGCTCCACACATGGTTTGCGAGGAGGAGATGATGGCTTCTTTCACATTCCAACTGGTCATGCAGACGGGTCCCAATCCGGGCCGGGTATACGAGCTGCAGCAGGATGAGATTTATCTTGGCCGCGACGCCAACAACGACGTGGTGATCAATGACGCCGAGGTCTCTCGCAAACATGCCCGCCTGATATTACGTTCCGGCGGCTACGTGCTGGAAGATATCGGCTCAACGAACGGTACCTTCGTGAACGGCGAGCGCCTGATGGGCCCGCACATGCTGCGCCCCGGCGAGACGATCACGCTGGGCGAGAATGTAAGCCTGTCCTTCGAAAGCGGGTTCGACGCGGATGCCACCATGGCATCGGGGGCGGCTCAACCCCCGACCTACGTGCCTGCACGGCCCGTTGCTTCCAGGCCGGAGACGTATACACCCCCAGCCCCTGCGCCACAGCGCAGGGTTTATACCGGTCAGGTCCCTGCCAGCCCTGCGGAGCCATATCTGGAGGCAATGGCAGAGGAACCTGTACGGGACAGGCGAATACTGATCTATATCGGCTGCGGCGCGCTGGTGGTGCTGCTGTGTATTGTCCTGACCAGTGCGATCATTTTTGACAGCCTTGACTTGTATTGCACTCCGCCCTTCGATGGCCTGTTCTACTGCCCGTAGCCTGCAAGCGCAAGGGCGCTGCGCATCCCATTTTTGGACAGCCTATGGTGTTTCATCTGCCTAGGGGTGAATTATCCTGTATGGGCAGAGAATCCAAAACGGTGTTTACGCGCTCCAGGATTTCCATCGCGGCGGGATATTCGCCAGAGCGCAGGCGCTGGTCAGCGGCCACCAGCATGGTTTCGATGAGCAGGTTTTCAGGGGATGACGGGCGGCGCAGGTAATCGGCGACGATGCCGCGGGAGCGCATTTGCGCCCCATCCGGCAACCAGGCGGTCAGGTAATATGCCGAGGGGTCGAGAGCGAGCTGGTAGCGGCGCACGGTATTGTAAAAAGAGATCGTCAGGCGCACATCTGCGCGCAGCTCAGGCGTAACCGGCTGAAGGCGCAAAACTTCCAGGAAGTCTTTTTCTAGAGCGTCCAGGGTCAGGTTAAAATGCGCAAGCAGGGCGGAGTCGAGCGCGGCAAGCTGGCTGCTATCCTCGGGTTCAGGACGGATGTCCCGATAGAAATCCGCAAAGGCCTGCCACCCCCAGCGATCGACCATATATTCCACCAGGGAACCCGCCAGCAAATAGCTGCTTTCATGCTGCGCCAGATAAAAATCCTCAACCAGAGAAGCCAGGGGGATATAGCCGCCCGAGTCCAGGAGGGCGGCGGCGCGGGGGATGAGCGCTTCCGGTTTGAAGTGCCCACCGCTGAGATAAACTGCCAGACCTTCAACAAGAAGAGAAGGGCGCAGTTCTCCGCCCAGGCGGCTGTCCAGGTAGTGGACGATCTCGTGATGCAAAACCATCGCCGTGGCACCGCCGGCGTAGTTGCGATCCAGATAAGAAACGGAAAGCTCCTGGCTGGCAAAACCGCCGTGACCGATAACCCGCGGCAGGATAACGATAGGGAGGGGGCCTTCCAGCTCAGCCGGCAGGCGCTGGTAAGCCTTGTCATACTCCTCGTCGATCAGGTCGAGCAGTTCCGGCAGGTCCCGCTCGGCCTCGGTGCCAGAAATGATATACACCAGGCAGCAGTCGCTTTCGCTGGACACCCAGCGGGCATGGGCCTCTTGCGGCGGGAGGGCACCCTGCGGCAGCAAGTTAAACGTCTCGGTCCACGACAGGCCATGGGGTTGGATCGAAAAGGTCAGCTCAAAGGAACCGGCGTCCAGGTCCGAGGTATCCCAGGCCCACAGCAGGGTGGCCTGGGGGCGGCGGGCGATCCCGTGGGGAGCGAATTCGTACGGTCCAAGGGCGGTCTCCCCAGGGATCGCGAGGGTCGCTTGCATGTCTCTGCGGCGGTATTTTTCGGGAGCCAGGATTTCAAAGCTCACCTGGTCGCCCACGTATAAGCCGCCATCCGGGTGGAGGCGAACGGAAAATCCCCCATTGGAAAAAAGGAGCGATTCGCTGGCTTGCGCGGTCCCGCGAGTGGCGACCTGGGTTGGCGTCGGCGAGGCGGTCGGAGCAACTGTGAGGGTGGCAGGGATAGTGGGCGTGAGGGTCGGAAAGCCAAAGACCAGCGAGGCTGCCTGGCAAGCCAGCAGGGCAGCAGCGACAACCGAGAGAATGAGGAAACGACTTCGCATGGGCACAATTATAGCAGCCGGATTCTGGCTTTGAGGCGTTTCAACCCCCTCTGCACTGGTAAAATAGGCGCGCATGGACCGCCGCCGCTGCTCTAGACGGAGCAACGCAGATGCAGACCTGACCATGTCAGCCCTTTTTGCCCGCGGAGGAGTTCGCTATGACCTACCTGTTTGTTCCCGGCCCGGTGGATGTGGATGCCGAGGTGCTCGAAGCCCAGACGCAGCGGATGCTGCCGCATCGGAGTAAGGAGTTCGAGACGATTTTCCGAGGCGCGTCCGAGAAAGCCTGCCAGTTGTTTTACACCACCCAGCGTGTTTTTATCACCGCTTCTTCGGGGAGCGGTTTGCAAGAGGCGGCGGTGCGAAACTTTGCCCGCGAACGCGTGCTCTCCTGCGTCAACGGCGCGTTTGGGAAGCGCTGGCACGCGGTAGCCGAGGGGAATGGCAAAACGGTCGATCTGCTGGAGACGGAATGGAGCCAGCCCATAGATCCAAACCGGGTCAGCGAAGCGCTGCGGAAAAAGCCGGCTGAGATCGTTACCGTCGTCCACAACGAAACCTCCACCGGGGTGCAGAACCCGATCCGCGAGATCGCGGCAGCGGTGCGAGCGACCAGCCCGGACACGCTGATGTGTGTGGATGCGGTCTCGTCGCTGGGCGGGGTGAAAATCGAGATGGACGCCTGGGGGCTGGATATGCTGCTGACTTCGTCGCAAAAATGCCTGGCGCTTCCGCCCGGCCTGGCGTTGGCGGCGGTCTCCGACCGGGCGCTGGAGTACGCCGCCCAGGTGCCTCAGCGCGGCTGGTATTTCGACCTGCTCTTAATGGAGAAACACCGCCTGAAGGACTCGACCCCGGCGACGCCGGCGCTCTCCCTGATCTACGCCCTGGACGTTCAGCTCGACCGCATCCTGGCGGAGGGGTTGGAAAATCGTTTCGCCCGGCACAGCGCGATGGCCAAGCGGGTGCAGAACTGGGCGATCTCTCGCCGCCTGGCCCTGTACGCCCCGCAGGGCTACCGCTCGCAAACGGTGACGACGATCGATAACCGCCTGGGGTTGGAAGTACCCGCCCTCAATCAGTTCCTGATGCACAGGGGAATGCGCATCGCCAATGGTTACGGACCGCTCAAAGATATCACCTTCAGGATCGCCCATATGGGCGAGACGCGCCTGGAAGATATCGAGCGGCTGCTGGCTACTGTGGATGAATTCCTCGCCGGGAAAGTGAGTTGAATGCGATCAGGGTTTCTGCTACAATACAGCCATGCAGAGAGACCGCCCAGAATTTCCTCCACAAGGCAGAAATCCAGCCACCCGGCGAGAACACCAGCGCGAAGTGCTCTGGCAGATCAGTACGCCCCTGGTGGTTGGCGTGCTGCTGGCCCTGGCTGCCGCGGGCGGGGTAGCCTGGGCGGGGGCAACCAACAGCGGAGAGGTGAGCAAGTGGGCAGACGCCGCGCTGATCTGGCTGATCACGCCGCTCATGCTGGTGTCTGTGTTGTTCATCGGGCTGCTCGGCGGACTGGTATACGTTTTGACGCTGGGCATCCAGCGCCTGCCTTTTTTCATGCACCGGGTGCAGAAATTCACCTGGCTGATCAGCCGGTGGGTCAGGAAAGCGGCCGATGGCGCGGTCGAGCCGGTCCTGCGCACTCAAAGCTTTTCCGCCGCCTGGAGAGCCTTGTGGCGCAGGCGCTGATTAACCGTTATTTACATGGGAGACAGGATGGCAAATACGAACGAGGTTGAAACGACTGGCGAAAATTGGAAAACCAAAGCTTTGCTCATCGGCACGGCATTAGGCGCCGTGGTGGGGCTGGGGGCGGCTTATCTGCTGCTGCAGCGGGCAGAGCGTGAGAATCAGAAGCTGAGCATCAGCGCCGGAGAGGGGGTCAAGCTCGGTGTTTTAGTTTTTGGATTGCTGCGCCAGGTTGCCCAACTGGGCGAAGACCGGAAATAAGCCGCTGTTTTGCAGAACAAGCAGCGCTCCATCCGGTTCAGGCGCAAGGATACTTTTAGAGGTAGTGACGATGGAAGATCTAAGTCAACAGCGGTGCGTGCCTTGCAGAGGTGGCGACCCGGTATTGAACGATGAAGAAATTTCCCCCCTGTTGGAACAGGTGCCAGCGTGGAAAGTGGATGAAGTGGACGGCGTCAAGCGGCTGCGGCGCGTCTTCAGGTTTAAAAACTTCGCCCAGGCCCTGGAGTTCACCAACCGGGTTGGCGAGATCGCCGAAGCCGAAGACCACCATCCGACCCTGCTGACCGAGTGGGGCCGGGTAACCGTCACCTGGTGGACGCACGCGATCAAGGGCTTGCACAAAAACGATTTCATCATGGCGTCTCGCACGGATAAGCTTTACACCTGAGCGAGCGCACGCGCAAATTCAACAGCCCAGCCGGATATTTCCGGGTTGGGTTGTTTCATTTTCAATGCGCCGGGGTATTGACACGGCGATATTTATTTTGATACAATATGAACGAACGTTCGTTTGGATAATCAGGCGCTGAGATGAACGAAGAGCTTACCCGCGGGGAAAACACCCGCCTGGAAATCGTGCAGGCTGCCCACAAGCTGTTCATCGGGCATGGCTATCACGGCACCTCGATGCGCCAGATCGCCCAAACTGCCGGGATCGCCCTGGGAAGCATCTACAACCATTTCAGCAGCAAGGAAGATGTTTTTGTCGCCGTCCTGAAAGCCCACCACCCATACCACGAGATTCTGTCTGCCGCCGAATCTGCACATGGAGATACCCTGGAAGCATTCCTGGGAGGCGTCGCTGCCCAGATGGTAGCCGCTCTCGCCAGGCGCCCTGAATTTCTCAACCTGATGCTGATCGAGATCGTGGAGTTTAACAGCCGGCACGTCCCCACCCTGTTCGCCGAGGTCTTCCCTGAGTTTGCCACCTTCAGCAAAAAGTTCACTTCTATGCCGGGGCGATTGAGGCCGATCCCGGTGCTGATTGTGATGCGCGCTTTTGTCGGTCTGTTCTTCTCCTACTACATTACCGAGGCGCTTATCGGCGAACAGATACCAGCCCAGATGAAGGAAAACGCCCTGGAACACTTCGTGGATATCTTCCTGTATGGCGTCTTAGATCGCGGTCATAGCGGAAGCGCTGCCTCAGAGGAGTGATTATGTTCAACCCGCGTTTGCTCTCGCTGATTCGCAAAGAATTCATCCAAATCTGGCGCGACCCGCGCACCCTGATCCTGGTCGTGGTCATCCCGGTGGTGCAGCTTTTCCTGCTCGGTTATGCAGCCACAAACGATGTGCGCAATGTCCCGCTGGCGGTCTACGACCAGGATAGAGGACCCGCCGCCCGGGCGCTGCTGGACGCCTATCGAGCTGCCGACTACTTTCGGATTGCTTTTGATGTCGCCTCCGTAGAGGAATTGCAGGAATTGATCGATGCGGGCGAAGCGCGGGCCGGGTTGATCATCCCTCCGGATTACAGCCAGATCATCCAAAGCGGCGGCTGGGCTGCGGTGGCTTTCGTGCTGGATGGCAGCGATCCAACGGTAGCTTCCACTGCCCTATCGGCGGCTCAATTGATCGGGCAGCAGCATGGGACCCAGGTGCAGGCCGAGAGGCTGGCGCGCCGCGGCCAGGCAGCCGCCATTCAACTGCCGCTGGAGGTGCGCTCGCAGGTCTGGTACAACCCCGACCTGGTGAGCGCCTACTTTATGATCCCCGGGGTGATCGGGATGATCCTGTACGCGCTGACCTCGATCTTAACCGCCACGGCAATCGTGCGCGAGCGCGAGCGGGGGACGATCGAGCAGCTTATCGTGACGCCCATTCGACCGTGGGAGCTGGTGGTGGGCAAAGTGCTGCCCTACGTCATCCTGGCGTTCTTGAACACGCTGGAAGTGCTCCTGATCGGCTCCTGGTGGTTTAAGGTGCCCCTGCGGGGCGACCTGGGGCTGATCCTGGCGCTTTCCGGGCTTTTCCTGCTCTCCAGCCTGGGTATCGGGCTGCTGGCCTCCACGATTGCCAACACGCAGCAGGAGGCCATGCTCACGGTGTGGATGACGCTCCTGCCGGGGATATTCCTGTCGGGATTTTTCTTCCCCCTGGAGGCCATGCCCAGGGTGCTGCAATGGGTATCTTATCTCATGCCGCTGCGCTATTACTTGGCGATCATCCGCGCCTTGCTGCTGAAAGGCGTAGGGGCAGCAGTGCTGCGGGAGGAGATCCTGGCTTTAGCCATTTTTGGGTTTGTGATCATGACGGCTGCTTCGCTGCGCTTCCGCAAGCGCCTGGATTAAGCGCTCAATGGCATTAGGCGGAGCGGCGCAGTCAGAGCGGTTTGAAAGCTGCTTATTTGAGAAACGGAGGTCATTATGCATCCCAACCCACGCAAGATATTCCCGCTGCTGTTCCTGGTTTTGCTGGCTGCAGCGGCAGCCTGGTATTTTGGCAGCGACCAGGCTAAGGCGGAAACAGGCGAACTTTCGGCCTCGGGCACGATCGAGGCCAACCAGGTGAGCGTAGCCCCAGAAGTGAGCGGCCTGGTCCTGGAGGCGCCGATCGCCGAAGGCGACGTCGTTCAGCAGGGCGCGGTCTTGTTCAGGCTGGATGCTGCGCTGCTGCAAGCGCAGTTGAACCAGGCGCAAAGCGCAGTTGCCCAGGCGGAAGCTAACTACGCCCTGGTAGCTGCCGGACCGTCCGCGGAGCAGCGCCAGCTCGCCCTTGCTGCAGCCAGGCTGGAGCTGACCGGCGCCAAGCAAGCCCTCGAGAGCCTTTACGACGGCGCTGAATTGGCGGCTGCCCAGGCCAGCCAGGCAGTGGCTGCCGGGGACAAAGCCCTGGATAAAGCCCAACAGCGCCTGGACAATATGACCGGCCTGGCTGACCCGGCAGATGTGGATGCAGCCTGGGCCGCGGTTGTGCTGGCGAAAGACCGCCTGGACAAAGCCAGGAAAGACTTCGAGCCTTACGAGAAAAAGGCTGAGGACAACGTGGTGCGGGCAATGCTCCAGAGCAAGGTCGCTGAGGCGCGGAAGCTCTACGACGCCACCGTCACCCGCTACAACAACATCACGGGCACCTCGAACAGGTTCGAGCTGGCGCTGGCGGAAGCAGACGTGGCCCTGGCCCAGGCCCAGCTAGACCAGGCCAGGGAGCATTATGAAGAGGTAGCCGCGGGACCCGAGGCGGAGGCGTTAGCCCTGGCAGAGCTGCGCCTGGAGGTCGCCAAGGCCCAACTGGCGGCGGCCCAGTCCGATCCAAGCCTGGAGCAGCTTGCGCTGGCCCAGGCGCAGGTGGACAGCGCCCGAGCGACGCTGGGCGTTATCCAGGCGCAGCTCGACAGGCTGGTTTTGGTCGCGCCCATCGCTGGCGTGGTGCTCAGCCGCCATGTTGAACCCGGCGAATTTGTCATGCCAGGCGCCCCCCTGGCGACGATCGCCCGGCTGGATGAACTGACTATTACGGTTTACGTGCCTGAGGACCGCTATGGCACGATCAATATTGGTCAGGTCGCCCAGGTGCGGGTCGATTCTTTCCCCGGCGAGGTATTCGCCGCGGTGGTGCAGCGGATCGCCGACCAGGCGGAATTCACGCCCCGCAACGTGCAGACCGAGGCCGGCCGCCGGACCACGGTGTTCGCGGTGAAGCTCTCCGTGGCAAACCCGGAAGGCCAGCTCAAACCCGGGATGCCCGCCGACGTGACCTTCAACACAGATTAACACTACTGGAACGAGCAGGCAGTAAAAAGATCAATGATGGCATACCTGATCGAAGCGCGCAACCTCTCGAAACACTTCGGGCACACCGCCGCGGTGAAGGGGCTCAACCTGCAGGTCGCCAGCGGGGAGATCTACGGCCTGGTCGGGCCGGACGGCGCGGGGAAGACGACGACAATGCGCCTGTTGTGTGGGGCGCTGCAACCCGACAGAGGCGCTGCGGACGGAGCGGCGGTCGTTCAAGTGGGCGGTTACGATGTGCTCCGCCAGCCGGAGCAGGCCAGGGCTCAAATCGGCTATCTGCCGCAGCGTTTTTCCCTCTACGAAGAGCTGACTGTACTGGAGAATATCCGCTTCTTCGCAGAGGTGCGCGGCCTGCCGCCGGCGGAGTGGCAGCCGCGCTGCATGGAAATATTGAATTTTGTCGGTCTGGGCGCCTTTACGGAACGGAGAGCGGGCCACCTCTCGGGAGGCATGAAGCAAAAGCTGGGGCTGGCGGCAGCCCTGGTGCACCGGCCGCGCGTTTTGCTGCTGGATGAGCCCACCACCGGAGTCGACCCGGTCACCCGCCAGGATTTCTGGCAGTTGATCATCCGCCTGGTTTACCAGGAGGCGAGCGAGAGGGTAGCCGCCCTGGTCAGCACGCCTTACATGGACGAGGCGGCGCGCTGCACGCGGGTGGGCTTTATGCAGGCAGGCGCCCTGAGGCTGGAGGGCGCGCCGGTTGGTCTGCGCCAGCGCCTGCAGGGGCGGGTGCTGGAAGTGCGCGGCCAGCCGCTCTCCAGCCTGCGCCGGCTGGCTGAGGCGACCCCCGGCGTGGAAGGGGTGCAGTTATTCGGCGACCGCTTGCACGTGAGGGTGCAGGAAGGACAGGCAGAGGCGGTGATCTCACGGCTGGAAGCCAGCGCCTCCACCGGGGGGGCAGCGCTGTTCCAGGTGCGCCCAATCAGCCCGCAGTTAGAAGATGTCTTCATCTCATTATTGGAGCCCTAAATGCCAGACAGCCTGCCCGTTCGAGAAGTGGTCGTCGCCCGAGACCTGACCCGGCGGTTCGGCGATTTTACCGCCGTGGATCACGTCTCTTTCACGATCAACGCCGGGGAGGTGGTCGGATATTTGGGGCCAAACGGCTCCGGAAAGACGACTACCCTGCGGATGCTGTTAGGCTTGCTGCTGCCTTCGGAGGGCGAGGCGCACGTCCTCGGGTACGATGTAAGGCGCCAGGCCGAACAAATCCGCCGTCAGGTTGGGTACATGTCCCAGAAATTTTCCCTGTATCACGATCTGACGGTGGGGGAGAACCTGGCTTTTTACGCCGGCATATACGGCGTCACGAGCCGCGCCTCCCAGGAGCAGGCCCTGGACCTGGTCGGGATAAGAGACCTGGAGCGCGAGCTGGTCAGCAGCCTTTCCACCGGCTGGCGGCAGCGCCTGGCATTGTGTACCGCCATTGTGCATAAGCCGCAGCTGCTCTTCCTGGATGAACCCACCAGCGGGGTGGACCCCACCGCCCGGCGCGCTTTTTGGGATTTGATCTATGAGCTCGTGGACGAGGGCGTCACCGCCCTGGTCACCACCCATTACATGGATGAAGCCGAGTACTGCAAAAGGGTGGGGATCATGCGCGAGGGCAGGCTGCTGGCGCTGGAAGCCCCCTCTGCCTTGAAAGAGCAGGCCTTGCAAGGCAGCGCCTGGGATATATTCCTGGAGGACCAACCCGCGCAGGCGCTGCTGCCAGCACTACAGGCGTTGGAAGGGTGCGAATGCGTCAGGCGGGCCGGCCTGGCGGGCGATCATCTGCGGGCGATCACCCCCACGGACGTTATGAACACGCAGCTGACAGCGCAACTGGCTGAAGCAGGGATCTCGAATGTGCGCATCGAGCGCGTCGAGCCTACCCTGGAGGACGTGTTCCTGGCCCTGGCAGCCCCTGCCTCCTGAGCGGGCGGGCGATTCCTCTTCCAGAAACGCTTTCAAAGGCTGCGGCGAAAATCACCAGCCTGGCGTATAATTTTCTTATGGAGAGCACCTCGCCGCGCTTCATCTTTACCGGTCAGCTGCTGCGCGAATACCTGATCCTGCCAGCGGATAAAGTCCTGCTCGATGTCCCCGGCGGCAACGTGCTCTACGCGGCAGCCGGGCTGCTGGTTTGGGAAGCAGAGCCCCGACCGGGCATCGTCGCCCGGGTAGGCGAGGATTATCCCCGCACCTGGTTGGAAGAATTCGAGCGCCGCGGATTGGACGTGCGCGGGGTGAATGTCCTGCCCCACGCGGTGGATGTGCGTTCCTTTAAGGCCTTTACCAGCCTGAGCAGCTACTCCGCCGAGGAGCCCGTGGCGCAATTTGCCCGCCTGGGCGTACCCTTCCCGAAAGCGCTATTGGGCTACCGCAATCCCCAAGCCACCCTGGACAGCCGCACCCGGCTGCTCGACACCTCCCTGCGCCAGAGCGATCTCCACCCAGAGTATTTGGACGCCCATGTCGCCCACCTTTGCCCCCAGGATTACCTGACCCACAGCCTGCTGCCGGCTGTGCTGCGCCAGGCCGAGTTTACAACCATCACGCTGGATCCTTCTCCCGGCTACATGAACCCGACCTACTGGGCGGATATCCCCGCCTTGCTCACCGGTCTGACGGCTTTTCTCCCCTCCGAGGAGGAGCTGCGCTCGCTTTTCCAGGGCCGCAGCGCGGATTTATGGGAGATGCTGGAGGCGCTGGCGAGCTACGGCTGTGAGCTCCTGGTCGTCAAGCGCGGCGAGGGGGGTCAATGGCTTTACGATGCCGGTGCACGCACCCGTTGGGAGATACCAGCTTATCCTGCGCGCCTGGTGGATCCCAGCGGGGCGGGCGATGCGTTTTGCGGCGGTTTCCTGGCTGGCTACCGGAAGACATACGACCCCCTGGAGGCCGCGCTGTACGGGAACATATCGGCTTCGCTGGTCATCGAGGGGGTAGGGCCATTCTACGCTTTGGACGCCCTGCAGGGGCTGGCGGAGGCGCGCCTCGCTTCCCTGCGCCAATCGGTGCGAAAGGCGTGAACGTGGATCAGGCACTGATCGAACGGGTGCTCGAAATGGCTGTCGCCGTGCAGCAGATCCCTGCACCCACGTTCTCGGAGACCAGGCGAGCGGCTTTCGTGCGCCAGGCTTTTGAAGCCGAAGGGCTTGAGGACGTAGCCGTAGATACAGCCGGCAATGTGTATGCCCGGCTCAAAAGCGAAGGTTCGCAGGCGCCGCTGGTGATATCCGCCCACCTGGATACGGTTTTTCCGGCAGAGACCGATCTTTCCATTCGCCGGGAAGAGGAGAGGATTTGCGCTCCGGGGATCGGGGACAATTCGCTCGGGGTTGCCGGGTTGTTTGG
>DATEDC010000225.1:0-18177 GCA_035286585.1 Anaerolineales bacterium | reverse complement strand
CGCCAGACTAACGTTAGCGTCAATCACAATCACGTTCGTATTGGCGAACGCGCTCACGCCTTACCCTGCCAGACGCGGTCGAAATCAGCATCTCGCTCAACGCGCACTTCTTCGATAATGTCACCCTGGTAGATGCCATGTTCTTCCTGGATCTTTAGCCGCAGTCGGGTGAGCCCCTCCAGAGCTTGCATGCGCTGCTGCCATATTGTATCAATTTCTTGATTGCGAAGCCGCTCGCGCACGATCTCGCGCACCAGGTCGGAGATGCTGCAGTTTTCCCTCGGGGCGGAGGTTCACTGGCTGGTCGATATAGAGGGGAGTGAATTTTTTCCGTTTGGATGATAATCACCCAAGATAAGGTTATAATTCTACAGGATGCGGATCATTTTCCTGAATTGAAATTCTATACATAGGTGCAGATGATATGGATGAAACGAAGTTACTAGAACGTATAACCCTGAACCCGAAGATTTTCGGTGGCAAGCCAATCATTCGCGGTCACCGGTTGGCTGTGGAGCATGTGTTGGGTATGCTGGCAGCCGGTGATACACCCGAAATTATTCTAGGAGGATATCCCTGGCTGGAGCCGGAGGATATCCAGGCCTGCCTCGTATATGCCCGTAGGTTAGTGGCGCACGAGCGGATTGAGCCCTTGAGCTTGGAGCCTGCTTCTTGAAGGTATTGCTTGATGCCTGTGTATGGGGAGGCGCGCGGGATGAACTCGAGGGCGCAGGTCATGACGTCGTTTGGGCTGGTCAATGGGATGAGGATCCAGGCGACGCGGAAATCCTGGCCAGAGCTCACCGTGAAGGCAGGGTTTTAATCACATTGGATAAAGATTTCGGAGAGTTAGCTGTCGTCCAAGGCCAATCTCACTCCGGGATTGTACGACTGGTCAACTTATCCGCAAGGCAACAAGGGGTTTATTGTCTGCGGGTCTTGGAAAAGTATAGGAATGAGTTGAGTGCAGGATCGATCATTACGGCGGAACGGGACCGGGTTCGGGTACGATCTGCGGGGGATTGATCTGCGGTTCGACTCGCAGCGGTATCCCCAGGCGGGCGAAGCGCGAGCGCAGACCGAAGGCCGGTAGCTTGAGCAGTTCGGCTGCCCGACGAGGCTGATCAATTTTGCCAGGTAATCTCACTATTTGATCTGGCTGCGCAGCACAGGTCCCACCTTCTTGTCCATCTCGGCCCGAAGCGCACGGAAGCGCTTATAACCTTCCATGTAGCCTTCGAACCACTGCCGGAATGCCGCCAGGCGACCCTCGTGCAAGGCGATTTCACCCAACAAAGCGCAATAGTAAGCGCCTGTGGCATAGGTCTTGCGCCCGTTATCAATATGAGCCTGCATAAGGCGGCGGTAAATGGCTTCGGCGCGTTCGAGCGCGACCGCCCGCAATACCGCCGGTGACTGCGGCAAAGCGTCGCGCAAAAAGCGTTGCGGCTCCTTTTCCCCCTGCTTAACCTTAGCGTAGAGATCGCACAGGTTGCTGCCCATGCGCTCATCCGGCTCCGGACCCAGCGCCGCCATCAGGTGCGCTTTGGCGACCAGCTTGCTTTCCTCTATGCTCTGGTAGCCGATCAACCTGGCAACCAGCGAATAGGCCTCATCATAACGCCCCTCACTGAGGTACACCTGGCACAGCACGTAACGCTGATGGTCCCCTTGTCGGCGCAGATGGTCGATGGCCTCTTCGGTAAAAACGCATCCTTTTTCAGCCGACACCGCATCGGCCAGCCTGCGAGCCTGAGCAAAGGTTTCAAAGCTGGGCAGGTCATCGAAAGCTGGGCGATAGAGTTCAAAGGCTTTGGCGGTATCGTCTAAAGCAGTGTAAGCCCTTGCCAGGTAGCCGCGTAACGAGAGCGTATCTGGGCTATCCCACGGTTCGCGAAGGGAATAAGCCGGACGTGGGGGACGCGCTCCTTCGAGGGCCTCCTGGGCGTAGGCAAGAACCGCTTCCCAATCGCCAGCGGCTTGCCGGTCAGCCAGCAGCGGGGTATAGCAAGCCGGATACATACGACGGAAACGCATCCACAAGGTGCGCATGGCCTCTGCTTGCCCGGCCTGCTCGTAGAAACGCAATAGCAGGTGCAGGTGAAAGGCCAGGCCATGAAAGCGCGCTGGCCAGGCGCTCTGAACATGCCGGTCTGCCCAGGCCTCCAGGTGCGCTAGAAGTTCGAGCTGGCGCTCACTCCCAACCAATTCCAGGAATCGCTCCAGGTCGGTTGGATGCTCGTGAAGCGCCAGGAAACGCAGTGTCTTATCGAAAAACTCAGCCTGGGGAAGGCTGGCTTGCAAGGCGGCAAAATAGCGGCTGACCACCTGGCGTTCGTCTTGCGGTAAGAATTCCAGCGGGTCGGGCAATCCCAGGGTGTCGTAAGTATCACCCAATATCAGGTCAAGCAAGATATCATACGCTTCCGCAGCCACAGCGAATTGACCGGCGTCGAAGTACGAGTCGGCCTCGTGAAAGAAGGCGCGCAGCGCTTTCAACCCGGTATGATCGTCAGGCTCGTAGTCAACGTACTCGTTGTAATTGTCCTCCCCGTAAAACATCGCAACTTCTTCGTCGTAATATTCCCCTTCGGATACTTTTTCGGCGAAGGCTTCCAATTCGGCCAGGAAATCTTCTGCCGATGGGTAGCGCAAATCGGCAGTTGCCATCCCGGGCGGGGCCAGGTGCTCCCAAAACCGCTGGCGGGTTGGCTCATCCATTTCCTGTACAAGATCCAGCAGCAGTGCGATCAGCTCAGACTTGGTCTTTTTATCCAGGTAGGCACGGATGTGCCCCAGGCGGTCAGATGCAGGTTTACGATGGTTTGACATGCTTATCTCTTTCGAGTATTCGTCTGTAATTCGGCTTACAAAGCATCTTCTTCGGCTTGCAAGCGGTCACGCAATGCTTTGATCGCCAGGTATTCAGGAGCATCCTGGGTTGGGTAGTATTCGGGATCATCCAACACTGAGTCAATCACATCCACCAGGCATTCAAGGTCCCAACGCCATAGTCCAATGGGCCGCACGCCCTGGTAATTGGCAATACGGCGATCCAGCCCAAAGCTTTCGGCCATCATCCAAACAAAGCGCTGAAGTTCATCCAACTCCAGGCCAGTGATCAAGATGCTTGCCTTACGGTCTTTACTGCCGGGCTTGATCATTCAATTACCTTCTTTGCTGCATCACTCATCGATTAGCGGTTGGCAAACCAAACGGCGTAATCGTCGGTCGGGGTAAAGTTGGCCGATTTTTCGTTGGCCGCTTTCAAGTCACATAGGGGGAAAACATACGGTATGCGCCCGGCTTTGATGTCAACCAGCACGCCATACAGATTTTCCACGCCTTCGAAACCCACGACTTTCACCTGATCGCCAACTTGTAATGGACCGCGTTCCTGGTATTCTGATACAACTGCGTCAAACGGTAGCTTCAGATGTGCTTCCAGGTACTCCTGCCAGGCTTCGAATGCTGCCATGTCGTCGTCTTCGTTAACCTCCTGCAGCACCTTATGGATGCGCTGGCCTTGTATACCAAGGTAGTCCCATGCGTGCTCAGCGGATAGCTCTTCAATGAGTGCGTCTACCTCAGCTTGTGTGTCACGCGGTTCCGCATGCTCGACTTCCTCAGGGTATAAACCCATCGTTGTCCAATCTAACCCCATATCTTCACTACGACGGATTGCAGATGGTGGCATGCGTTTGAGCGACAGGCTATCCCATTGGAACGTGATGGTCACCTGATCGGGCTGGTAAGACTCGATTTCTGTGATCCGGCCTTGCCAGCCGCCGATATCGATGCCGAAGTCAGGATCTTTGATGCCGGGTTTAACAATAATGCAGTCTCCGAATTTCAGATTTGTGGTCGGAATTTCAAGGGGAGAACGAGTTTTCTTAGGATGTCGGATTCATTTGCTCATACAGCAACGATTGCCTCATAAGCCTGTGTTTAGTCGAGTTTCTTGCTTTTTCGGGCTGATTTATGTTTTTTGCCTAATCGGTAAACCTGGCCGATAAAAGCGGCCAGGACAAACCTGTTTTCTTCGTGATGAAAAACCGCCATATCTGGCGGTCTTTTCATAAATTACCCTCACCTATAGGCGCCCCCGGCGGGATTCGAACCCACAACCTACTGATTCGAAGTCAGGCGCTCTGTCCATTGAGCTACGGGGGCGGGTTTGCGCTTGGGATTATACCTTATTCCGGCAAGTTGTAATAATTGTACACCGCCCGGGAAAGATCGGCGACCAGCGCTGAGGCTGGCTCCCAAACCAACTGCACGGGGTGGTTGAGGAAGACCACCAGTACGTAGTTGCCGCCCGGGGTGTAGATGATGCCGGCGTCGCCGATGGTGTTGATCACGCCGTTGATGTCCGAGACCCAGCCGTGCTTGTGGGCGATCTGCAACGTCTCTGGGATGCCGGCGGTCAGCAGCACGGGGAGCTTGTTGTTTTTTAAGTATTCGATCATCGCCACGCACTCAACCTGGGCGATCTCCCCGGGGAAGACCGCGGTAAGGGCGCTGCCGCCATTTTGAGCGCACTGGTAAATGTCTACCAAAAGCATGCCGATCTCGGAGGGAGTAGTCTGGCTGTAGGGATCGGGATCGGTGTTTACGTCGCTGCGCTGATTCGCCGGCGTCTGGATGCGCGCCAGCAGCGGAGAGCCAAAGGAGAAGTAGCCAGCCATGAAGGTGTTCTGCAATCCGAGCTGGCGCATCTCCTCGGTGACGATCAAAGGCGCCCGGTCGGGATCGATCACCCGCTCCATCAACCAGTCTGCGGTTTCATTGCCCGACTTGGTGATCATATCGTTGAGCAGCTTCAAGCTCTCGGCGTCTGGGTCACCGCCGAAACGGCGGAAGGTCGAGATCATGATGGGGATCTTGATCATGCTCGAGGCGGTGTAAGCCACATCGGGTTGGGAAGCGGCTTCCTGCCCCTGCTGGTAGATGAAGTGGATCTCCTGGGTAGTTTGCAGATCAAACAAATAGATCCCGGCAATCCCGTCAAAGCCAGACAGATCGATGGTTTGCTGCAACAAGACTTTCAGGTTCTGGAACGCCGGGCGAGGCGGGGTGGAGCGCCTGAGGGGCAGGGCTACCCGGCGTTGGGTGAGAGACTGCAAGGCGTTCTCGATCAAGCGAACGGAACCGTCGATATCCAGGGTAGTGCCCGCGACGCCAGGCTGAAAACTGACCGTACCCACCACCGGGAGGGCGGGCGCAGGAGGCTGGTCGTAGCGCCGGGCGACCTCCTGTTCCAAATAGTTGCGCAGGCGGCTCTCGGAGTAATCGAAGCGCAGCGGGATTTTGACCGGCTCAGCGGAACGGTTCCACAGGTAATCCCAGAATCCCTCCCAAAAGAGTTTTTGCGAGCGCTGCAGGTCGGCAGCGGCGAGCATTTTCTCCAGATCGAGCTTGAACTCCACGGTCGAGGGCGTGAGCTGGATGACCGCCTGGTTGTATTCCAGCTCGACCGGGATGGAGTAAGCCTCCAACAGGCGCTGAGCAGCTTGCTGGCGGTCCAGCCCCCCCACCGGGATGCTGGCGATATCCATGCTGCCCGGGAAATTGGCCTGCACCCGGCTGTAGCTCACCAGTTGGACAGCGGAGAGGATCAACGCCGCCAGGAGAAAGAAGACGGAAAACCAGCGCAGGGGTGAAAATATGCCCCGATTTCTCATGGGCATTTATCATACCATATTCAGGTTGGATTATCTGGAAACGACCAGCTTGACCAGCCGGTTGCCCTCGTCCAGGGTCAAGCGGGCGTAATGGCTGTGCAGGTGGGCGGCGCTCTTGACCTGCTTACTCAAAATGACCACGCGCCGGTTGGGTTGAGGCTGGCTGTGGAGAGGGGTGTTCTGTTTGCCGCCCAGTTGAGCGGTGGGGCAGGCGTGCTCCGCCAGGTGGCAGTCGGCGTGTTCGTGGCTGACGGTAATCTGGGCGCCAGCCATACCAGGCAGGTACTGCTCTACCACCTGCTTCACCTGCCTCTCGATCTCGGGAGAGACTGGCTGGGCGGCATCTTCAGGGCGCACGCGGTCGCACACGGTCTTGACCCGTTTGGGTGGATGGGCAGGGCGCAAGATGGTCTTGACCTGCTGCCCGGGTGCCACCGGCTGGGAGAGCGGATCGCCGTAGAGCACGAAAGAGATCAGCGTTTTTTGATCTTCGCCATCCAGATATCCCTGGCGTTGGTGCATCTCGCGAGCCAGGTCGATCTTACCCCGGCGGAGGGCCTCTCCAGCCGGCAGCCCCTGGCGGAGGTGTTTCCAGAAGGAATGACCCAAATAATCGGCTGCGGTGAGAGGGGTGCCAATAGAACCGTAAGCTGCACAGGTAGAGCCAATATACGCCTGACTGCCGGATTGCAGGAATTTGAGCGCCAGGGCTTCTTCAATGGAGCGATTGAGGATGTGGGCGCCGTAGCAGGCTTCGGTGAAAACGACTTCAGGCGCGCGACCGCCGTTGACCACATCCTGGGGTCGCAGGGCAACCGGATATTCGAGCACGTAATCTCCCGAGGCTGCACAGGACTGCGCCTCCCCCTGACCGTACCATTCGACCGCATCCGCCAGCCCATGCAGGTTGAAGTAACCCAGACGAGCGGAGGGGAGGGGTGAACCGCCTCCATTGGACACGTCGATGGGCGGCGAGGTCTGCATAGCGTGGGCTTCGCCGATCGGGCGAAACACCAGCAAGGAGGCCTGCCGCCAGGCAGCGGCGGCGAAACCAAAGCTCGGTTTCCGACTGTGGATTCGAAGATCGTCGTTGTCCGAACCGCGCAGCCAGGCAAGGAGACGCCTCCACAGGCGGGTGAAAAACGAGGCAGGTCGCGCTGCCTGGGAAGCAGCCTGGTGATGCCTGCTGAGAACCTCCAATGCCCCCAACAACATGTCATCGTCCGGGTGCGAGCCGCCAGGCAGGCGTCCAACAGGCCACTCAGGGATGAAGTAATTTTCATCGCGCGTGCCGTAGGGGTTGTCGGAGGGCACATCGTGGTCGTCATCATCTACGGGGTTGGGCAGATGATGGAAGGGCACCACCTCAGGCCCACCAACGATCAAGACGGCGCCGATCATCTCGCCGTTCTGGCGCAAGGCGGCATCCAGATCGGCCAGAGCCAGTTTAATCGCCCAGGGATCGGTATGGCGAGCTGGCGAGACATGCGTTTGCCAGCCTGCATCTTGCAGGCCTTCATCGGCATAAAAGGGGACGGCGCGCCAATCGCGGCGCGAACCCACCGCTTCAGCCAGCCCTTGGATGGCTTCGGCCAGCCTGGCAGCGCCCTGCTGACCGTACCTGGCTTCCAGGCCGCGGCGAGCCGTCAGGATCACGTAAACCGGAAAGCGCCCATCGAGGCGCGCCAGGTGAGCCTGGTTCAGGCGGTCGGCCACTCGCTCCAGCTCGGCGCGGACATCCAGCAGGGTTTCGGGCAGGTCGGGGGTTGATTTCGGGGCTTGGGTCGCCCGGTCTGGCTTGATTGGATCGACGTGGAAGGATTTCCAGATGAACTCGGCGCGGGCTCCGGGTTCGCCCTCTCCGTTGGCTGGCGCAGGGCGAGACGGATCGCTGACCAAGAGCTGCCCCTGGGGCAGCTGGTTCCAGCCCATAGCCGCGGCGATCTCGGCTGGGACGGGCACATCCAGCCAGAGTTCCAGTTTTTGAGCCCAGATCGATTGATAGGGTTGCTCGCGACCCCACAGCCGCTGGGCGACCTGTCCGGTGACATCCCTGGCAGCGGCCTGGTGGAGCCAGGCTACCCCCTGAACGGCATCCCCGCTTTCGAGCATGGCTTCAGCCAGGGTCAGGTGAAAATAGAGACAGTCGGGCCAGCGCTGATGGTAGTGAGCTGCCAGGCTGCGCAAACTCTGAATGGGCATACCTTTCAAGCGCAATATCTGCAGGTGGGTGATCGCAGCCAGTGGAGTGGGGATCTCAATCGCCAGGGCAGGGTGCAGGCTTTCTTCTGCCTTATCGAGCGGTATAACCATCGGCTTTGCCGACGGCGCAGCCGCCTTTATACCCGCGCCGTTCTTTTTTTCCAGAGCCTGGCGGGCCAATTTTACCTGTTGGCTCCACACCGGCACGCTGGGAGACTTGGCAATCGGCCTGTTTGGGGACGGTTCAACAGCGAGCCTGCCGCCCAGGGCAAGCAGGCATCCCAGAGCATCGCTCGCCGCGCGGCTGCTTGCTGCGGACGATGAGGTGGTGGCAAGCGGAGGAGGAGACTCTTTTTCAGCCTGGAGGCGCAGGATGGCATCCAGGCGCAGGCGGGCGGCTTCGAGATATTCCGGGTCGATACGACACAGGCGTTCCAGAACGGGCAGCGCCAGGCCGGGTTGAGCGGACCTGAGCAGCGCTTGAGCGTAAAGCAAGTTCACGGGCAAGTCGCCGGGATAGTTCGCCAGCCAGGCCAGTATAACCTGGCGGGCAAAACGGTACTTGCCCATAAAAAAGGCATTTTCAACCAGTTCCAGGAATAGATCGCGGTTCAAGGTACGTCCAGCATGGGTGGTTTGGCTGATGGTGATGGTCATCCAGAGATACCTTCTTGAAATCAATAATACAGATACGCGATGCCGCTGGAACGCCCCAGCAGCTTACGTGCGCAGGGAGACATCCCGCAAAGCCTCGCGCCGGTTGTGCACCAGGTTGAGAGCTACTACCGCAGCGAGCAGGCGGTGGATGGCGGGGTCTTGCGGGGCAAGCCCGGCAGCCCGGCGCAGCATCGCCTCGGCGCCCAGGTAATCCTTGCTTTCTTTGAGAGCCAGCCCGATCTGATGAAACGCTCGGTAGTCATCTGGCGCCACTTTAATCGCCTGCTGCAAAGTGTTGATGGCCTGGTTATGCTCGCGGCGTTCCTGATAAGCGCCCCCCAGCTCCAGGTAAGCTTCCACCAGGCGCGGATCGAGCTGCAAAGCCTGCACCAGGTGGTGGACAGCCTGGTCGAGCTGACCGGCAAGACGGAAGAGGCGACCCAGCAAATGGTGAAGCCCGGCGCGATCCCGGTCGTTGAGCGGGAGCGAGGTCCCCTCGGCATGCAAGGCGTGTTGCGCTGCCTGAATCGCTTCTTCGGAGTGACCGTTTTGATCGCAAATCTCGGCTGACAAGGCGAGGACGGCGGGCTCATGCGGGTGATCCTGGGCCAGCAGGCGGATGGCTGACAGGGCCTCATCCTTGCCGCGCGACTGGCGCAGCAAGCGAATTCTCTCCAATGATATGGGCAAGGGGTCGACAGCCAGAGGTAGGGCTCTATCGATCATGAACAGGGCCTCATCCTGTCGGTCGAGCGCGTTCAGCACGCGCGCCATGAGCAACAAGGCATACGGGTCGTCCGGGTTGATGCGCAGGGCAGCCTGGGCGCGTCCCTGGGCGGCTCTGGGGTTGCCTGCCTGGAGCGCAATTTCACCGCGCAGCAGGAGCGGTTGAATCTGGTTGGGGGAGAGACTGACCGCCTTCTCAGCGCAATCTGCCGCCAGGTCCAGATCGTACACCTCACGGTATGCCTGAGCGAGCAACAGCCACAACTCGGGATCATCTTCTTGCAGTTGAGAGGCTGGCTCGAGCACCTGGATTGCCCGGCGAGAAGCGCCGCGCTCCAGGTGGATGCGCCCCAGGCGGATATAAGGCTGGGCGTTATTTGGCTCCAGTTCAATAGCCTGCTCCAGATGGGAAACAGCATTTTCGACAGCCAATCCCGGTTCCAGGCGGTTATGGCAGAGGTAGATGTCGGCGGCTAACGTGTTCCAGCGAGGCTCGTCCGGCCACAGGTTCAAGGCGGTGAGAATCTCGACCATAGCCCGGCTATGATCGCCCGAACGGTTGCCGCTGTGATGGTAGAGACGGGCGAGCAGGTAGTGGGCCAACGGTTCGAGCAGCCTCTGCGAATAAATACCTGCGGGACGGGGGTCTCCGCTCCCGCTGGAGAGGATCTCAACCGCAGCGTGCGCAGCCGCGAGAGCCTGGCGAGGCTTATCCGCGCTCAAAGCGGCTGCCAGGTGGATTAAGACCAACGGGCTGTGCGGGTAAATCCGGGCAGTCCGACCCACGGCGGTATCATCTTTCAACCGGCGGAGCAAAGCAACCTGGGCAGCGACATCCTCTGAGTGGGCAGGCAGCTTCCCCAATGCAGCCGCGCTTTCCAGATCATCTCGGAATACCGCCTCGCCGCGCGCCGCCCAGCGGCTGATCGCCTGCTGCGCGGCTTCGACCTGGGAGAGATCGAATTTCGAGATCAAGGCCTGCGAGCGCCGGATCGCTTCGCTGAAGGCTGCGTATGCCGGCTGCGACAGGGTGGCTTCACCGGGGGCGCGACGGATGACATCCGTCGCCTGGCAGAAGCGCAGGAATTCGGCGCGTTTCACCAGGGCGCGCGCAAGAGAAAGCTGGGAGAACGGATCCTGCCTGGCGAGCGAGGCGACCTGTTCCCAAAGGCGGATGGCAGCCTCCCATTCATACAACTCGAGGGAGGTCTCGGCCGCGGCTGCCAGCGCCGGTAAGTGAGCAACTCCTGGTTCCAGGGATTGGATGGCGGAGCGGTACAGGCTTACAGCGGTTTCACGTTCGCCATGGCGCTGGCTCAAACGAGCCTGAAGTAACTGCACGCGCGCGGCTGCGGGGGCAATCTCCAGGGCTTCTTCCAGGCTGTTGATCGCGGTTGGCTCATCGTCGATCTCCAGAGCCAGCTCGCCGCGCAAACAGTAATATTCGATCCAGTCGCCAATCACCACCTGGTTGGCAGGTTCGGCTGCGGGAAATTGAAAAGCCAGCGCTGTGCGAGCGCGCTCGGCCTGGAGCAAGGCGCGGGCGATGTCCGCTGCCAGAGTGCGGGCGAAGAGTGTTTGCTGGAGCGAGTCGGCAGACAAACTGATGAGCTTTTCGGCGTAATCCAGGGCAGCGGGCAAAGCGCCGGCTCTTCGGTGCAGGAGCGCAGCCTGGTGCAAAATATCTACGTTCTGGGGTTCGAGTTCCAGGGCGGCCCTAACGCAGTCCAGAGCGCTGGTCACGGCGAGACGATCTGCATCGATGCTGATATCATCGAGGCGGTTTTCCTCCCAATCCTGACCAAGCGCATCCTGCGTTTCGGCGATTTCAAGCAGTAGGCCGGCTTTGTCCAGGTAAAGGCGGGCATCCCCCGTCGCCAACTGGAGCGCCTGATCCAGGGATTGTAAGGAAGCCGGCAGATCGCCCTCCTGATAGTGGGCGGCTGCAAGGGCGGTAAGCAGGTTCAGCAGGCTGGGGTCGTCTGGGGACTGCGCCTCCGGCCCGCACTGCAGAGCGCGCCTGAGACAGGCAGCCGCGCCGGAGGGGTCCTGCAGATCCATCAACGCCTGAGCTGCCTGGAACAGGTCTGTAACCAGGCTGCCGGTATCCGGTTCTGGGATATCAACCAACCTGCGCAGGCTATATCGGGCGGCGGCGTAGTCGCCGGCTTTGATCTGGTTGTTACCCAATAGAACCAGGATGTCTGTCCGGTTGGGAGCCAGACGGGCAGCCTGTTCGAGCGCCTGGATCGCCTCGGATTGCGCTTCTTGGGAGGTAAATCCAGGATGCTCCTGCAGGCTGAGCACCTGGCTGGCGAACCAGGTCAGGTTTTGGATGTCGGTGGGCGCCAGGATTTGAGCGGCCCTGGCTGCCTGGAGCGCATCTTCAATCAGACCGGCCGCGCAGTAGGCTTCGGAAAGGTTGCGCTGTACCTGCGGGTTCAAGGGATCGACCTGGCTGGCTTCTTGGAGCGCAGCCAGAGAAGTTTCGACTTGTCCCAATTCAAGCGCAACCCGGCCCAGGCCGAGCGAAAGCCGGGCTCGCCAGGGTGGATCTTCTGCCAGGCTGGATTCCAAAGCGTTCTGGTAAGCGCCCATGGCAGCCAGCTTATCGCCACTGACCGCCAGCGCCTCGGCAAGCAGCCCTATACCCTCGGGATGATCTGGGGATATCTCCAGGGCGCGACGAATGGCGGCCACAGCGCGGCGGATATCGACACCTGGCGCCTGATGATCTACCAGGCTCAACAACGCACTGGCATACTGCAGGTACGGGTCGGCGTTTGAGGGCTCGTTTTCGAGGATGATTTGCAGCGGGGATAGCGCCCGGCGCACCTCGTGAAGGTCGAGCAAAACCAGAGCATACTCCTGAGCCAGCTCGAGATCATGGGGGGCGAGCTGGTGAGCGGCTTCCAACACCCTTCTGGCTTCTTCGAAATGCCCCAACTGGCGCAAGGACTGGCCCAGGCGCAGGGAGATCCTGGTGCGCAGGCGGCGGTTATGGTAGTTTGCACGCAGCGAAGTGGGCTGAGCTGGCATGGTGAAGATCAATTCCACGGCGGATCGGAAAGCGTTCAAAGCCTGGGTTGGAGAGGCCTGCTGCAGGTATGCCTCGCCCAAAACCAGGTGGATTTCCGCCTGCTCGGGGGCGGCGAGCGTAGCGGCGCGCAGCGTTTCCAGGGCTTTTTTCGCCTGCCCGGACAGCTCGTAGAAGCGAGCTAAAGCCAGCCAGGGCTTAGCCTGCCCGGGGCTGAGCTCGACAGCGCGCTGCAGGTGGTCCTGAGCAGATTGAGCCTCTCCCAGGTCGGCTTTGGCTGCGCCCAACAACGCGCAGGCAAGACCGTCGGTATCATCCATGCTCAGCAGCTCTGCGCAGATCTGGGCGGCCTTTTCTGGCTCGCCAGCGTGAATAGCCGTTTCTGCCAGGGAGCGCAGGTCACCCGGGGAGGGCGCCTCCAGGCGATCGATCAAGCCAACCCGTTCCTCCAGGGCAGCTCGCCATTCACCCGCGATTTCGAGAATATCGCCGAGCTGGCGTTGTAGCTCTTGATTCTCAGGCGCCTGGGTGACTGCGAGGCTGAGAGCTTGCAGGGCGGAAGGAACATCTCCAGCCGCAAGTTGGGATTGAGCCAGACGGGCAAGGGCGAGGGGATCATTCGGGCTGAGCTCCAGACCCAACTCAGCGGTTTTAACAGCCTCAGGGACGAGAGACAGGCTCAGGAATAATTCAGCCAGGGTGGCCAGAATCTCCGGGACATCCGAGCGATCAGGCTCATGCCTATCATCCTGTCCAGCGGCGATTTCCAGGGCGCGTCGCGCCGCCTGGCGGGCAATATCCTGCTCCCCGCGGAAAAAGCCCAGGCGGGCATGGGCAAGGTGCAGGGAAGCGCTTTGCGCCCCGGGCTGATAGGCGCCCAGACGAGCCTGAGCATCGGCAGAGCGCCCGGCTGCGAGCAGGGTGAGGGCTAAACCGGCCAGGTAGTCGGCTGAGTCGGGAGCCAGGTCGCAAGCTCGCTCCCAGGCCTGTAGGGAGGCTTCGGTATCTTCCTTGAGTGAGGCCAGCCGGGCCTGACGGGCTGCCATTTGGGCTTGAAAGAGGCGAGCATATTGAACGGTCTGCTCGATTACCGGGAGGGCTTGATCGGGCACGCCAGCGAGTTGATGGATCTCCACCGCCCGCAAGCCGCCCTCCATTTGGGCGAGCAGCGGGTCATCCGGGCGGGGAGAGCGCCGCTCACCCGGCAGCAGATCATAAAGCCGCCGGGCGAGGCTCCTGGCAAGGTCGGAGCGGTAGATGGATAAATGGCGGATGAAGGTAAAGCGTTTATCCGGAGAAAGATCGGGCAGCAGCGCGCTGAAGATCTCGATATGTGCCGCCGGGACGAGCGGGTTGCTCAACGCGGCGTGGACGACCAGGCGGATACCACGATTCCGGGAGGGACGATCGCGGTCAAAGGTCAGCGCATGGCGGAGGAAATCGAGGGGGTCGGGGATAATCCCAAACAGGCAAGCCAGCGCGGTTGGGTTGCTGCTGGAAAGATCCTGGGCAATAGTTTCCCAGGAACCCGCGAGGCGGCGACGCTCCCGCAAGCGTAGCGCAGACGCCCCTGCCTGGACCAACAGCTCGCTGCTCTCATCGATGGACTCGCAATCTAACGGCGGCTCGGGAGCGAGGCGCATGGGCAATGAGCGCAATTCCACGGGAGAGAGGGGGTATTCCATGAGCGCCAGCGCCAGGGCAGCCGGGGCGAGTTCCTCCGGTCTGATTTCCTGTAGGCTGGCAAGATAAGCACCCAGGCTGGCTTCCACGCTATTCCAGATGAGCGCATCCTGGCGCAGGGATGCAAAAACCCAAGGCCAGCTAGACTCGGGAAGGGATCGCTTTATTTCGGTGATGAAGTTAATCTTCTTCATGAGCTTTTCCGCATCAGGCTAATAGAGTTGCAGGACCAGCAGGCTGGCTGAGATCATCAGCAAGAGACCCAGGACGGTCAGAAACACTCCCACGCCCGCGGTCGTGCGCACCAATTTATTCACAGCTTCAAGAAGGGCGGAGGCGTTGCCAACCAAACCGGCGACTTGCTCAGCCAGCCCCTTCTGCGCCAGGCGGGTCGTTTGGGTCGCCAGGGTGCGCACATCCTTGCCAGCAGCCCGCAAAGTCAGGATGAGGATGCCGGCGATGGTGGAGATCAGACCCAACGAAAAAAGGATGATCGCCATGATCAGGATGATTTCAAAGGTGAGACTGGTGAGCATTTCTCCCTCGCATTCTGGACCTGCGCATGGGAGCGCAGAGTAATCCAGGGTATTGGGGTGCAAGAATTGTGCCTATTTCCTGAGACGCAGGATAAACCGGGCCGCCAACGCTCAGGGATGGTAATTTGTCTGCGCCAGCGAAGGGTACTCGCAGGCGATCTCGCCGGCGCGCTGGAGGAGCTGTTGCCATTCGGTCGCGACCTGGTCCAGGTCTAGATCGGTAATGGCGTGAGCGGGGATAAGGCCAAAGAGGTGGGGCAGGCGCCAGCCATCGTCCAGGGACAGGCGGGCGACATTGCCGCACAGCTCGTGGAGCAGCCGCGCCTGGCGGATGAGCGCCTCCTGAGGATCATTGGCGGCAGGCGGCAGGCTGGCTATGGTTCTGGCGCCATCCAGGCTGGAAAGCTCACCCGCGCCGCCCAGGAACTCGATCACATCGCTTAGAGCCACCTCATCCAGGATAAGAAAGCCGGTCCACCACAAGCCTCTGCCTTCCAGCGCGCTCAGAAATTCAGCCGGCAGTGTTTTGGATGCATTCAGATGGAATAGCTGCGCCAGGTCCGGGCTGGGACTGTTGGCTTCCTGCAGTGCGGAGGACGGAGACGGATACACCGGCAGGAGCATGAAGTGGGGGTTTGCTGGCATGTAGATTACCAGCCAGACGGCTTCCAGGCGCGGGTCGGGCGAGCCCAGGTCATCAACCCCGATGACCAGCAAATTACGCTGCCGGGAAGCTAATTGTGAGGGTTTAGGGGGCTGTTCGGCGGCTGGCTGGGTTGGGGGAGGCAGGCTGGGAACCGGCGGCAGCGCTTCCGTCACAGCTGGCGCCTGAGGGGTGGGCGTCGAGGGCGCGCTGTCCAGCTCAACGATCGGGGGCCGCTCGGTCCCATTTTCTACCGGGCCTGGCTGTTGGGCCGAGACGGCAATTTGACGTCCGGTCCAAAAGCCGACCAGCAGGAAAACGACAAAAAATGGCAGGAAGGGGGTTGTGGTTTTGATTTTCATGGCTGGCTTTTCTTTAAGAGACTTTTTTCGCTTCCCAGGGTGATTTTTTTATCCAGGTATAGCTGGAAGGAGGTATTTTGTCCTGTGCGGATCACGGTGATGATGCGCCCCAGCGCTTTTACAGCCGGGTGCAGGTACACCTGCCCAGCTCGCTCGATGATAAGGCTGGTATCGGATAGATTGGTGGATTCCGAGTCTGCTGGGGGGTTCAAGCGATCGTAAAAGGCGACGCCCAGATAAAGTTGCGATCTCATCACCTGCAGAGCCTGGTTGAGCCAGCGGATCTGGGCTGACGAATTCGAAAGCGACAGACCGGCGAGCGATGCAGGCCAGTGGTAGTTGGTCACCCACACCATCCCACGGGCATGACCGTAGGCCAACATCACCTGGCGGACAGCCTCGAAGTGGCGCAGCACGCGGGGGTCAGCCTGCGTGGAGGTCGCCAAAACATCGCCGGTCAGGGCGGTGAGGCGGAGGCCGACAATGGGCATGAAGCTGGCTGCTCCAGCCCGATACAGGGCGGCCAAGAATTCCAGGTCATCCTGATCGCCGGGCCGAGCCGGGGAGGCAACCGGGCTGAGGCCGCCCGCCACCAGGGTGGCTGTAGAGTCTAGCTCGCTCAACGCCTGGTAAGCCATGCGGAGCAAATCGGCATAAGCCTGGGGGTTGGGTGGAGCGCCCCATCCAAGGCTGGTGTTGGGGGCCGGAAAGAGCTCGAAGGCGAGCTGGTTTTGTGAATAGCGTTGCGTGAGCATGATAAGCAGCTCTATCGTTGGTTTGGGATCAGGCCCGGCAGCCGTGCGCGCCCAATCAGGAGGATTGGCGATCGAGATCAGGATGCTCAATCCGTGCTGCCCGGCCTGGTGGATAACCTGATCCAGCCTGCTCAGCGCAGGTCTGGCGCTTTGCTGAGCCCAATGACGCCTCCAGTCGAAGTCTACTGCGACCCAGTCCAGGCCGATCGCGGCGGCTGCTTTTACAGCGAGCTCTGTTTCTCGACCCCAAATGTCCACGCGCGCCCCGAAGCCAAATTCTGATGAACCGGGGAGGCCCCTGGCAGCCTGTGTGGGTAAGGCTGGGGTGAGGAGCTGGAAGATCAGCAGCCCGAGGGCGAGACAGGCTCGCTGGGAATATATTATTTTCGGTGTCTGGACGCCAGCCATGATGTGATCCTGGTGAGCGAGCCCGTATGGGTCGCAAGGCGATGCAGTTCTCAAGTGGTGACCAGCCCCAGGATTAAACCTAACAACAATCCTGCAGCCGACCAGGCAAGCACGCGCAGGTAGTTGTAGTCTCGCTCCAGGGCTAATTTATAATGATAGATCTGGCGCAAGCTGCGCTGCAGGAACAGCGACTCGCTCATCAAGGTGATCGCCGCAAGCCAGAAAGAAACTTCAATTCGGGCAGGGAGGTGTTTCAGGTTCATAAAATACCCTAATGAATTTCTGTGGCACAGGATTAATCCTGTGCGCGTTGGTGAGATGCCAGGTCAGCGAGAGGTTGTCACCTTGAGTATTTTGCCTTTCTGGCTGACCACAACCCGCATCCAGCGAGGCAGGGATTTTCGCTCCGAGGCGACGCCAGCGCTGGCCTGGGTGTGAAACGTCAGCAGGTAGGATGGTTCCTGGCCGGCATGCTGGCTTTTGGGGGCTTTTTGCAAGCGCACCCTGGGCTGGCTTTGAGCGAACTCCGGATAGCGCCGCTGGATTTGGGCGACAATTTTCTTTAACAGGTTTGAATCCATGGGCTTTACCCCGACAGGCGCGCTCGTTTGCGCAGAAAAGCGGGCAGGTCCAGGTTGTTGGAGGCGGCAGAGGCCAACCCCTGGGGCAGCGAGGCCCGCGTCGTGGTGGGCAGATCTGGGGCAGACGCCTGGAACGGCAGGGGATCGCTTTTACGCACCGGCGGGCTTGCAGGGGGCTGCTCTGTTGTGGCTGGTTTCGCCCCCCCCGCCATGGCTTCTTCGAGGGTGGGAGAGCCCAGACCAGTGATGATGAGCGTGACCTGGACCCTGTCTTCCATCCGGTTATCATTGACGACGCCCATCACGATCTCGGTCTGGTTGCAGGTTTGCTCTTGTAGAAAAGTCAGCGCGTCTTGCACCTCGAACAGGGTCAGATCTTCACCTCCGGTGAAGTTGGCGATGATCCCGGCTGCGTTATCCAGGGCAACGGTCTCCAATAAAGGATGGTGGAGGGCCTGTTCCAGGGCCTGGCGCGACTTATTTTCGCCTTTACCCTGCCCCATTGACATCATCGCCCCGCCTCCCATGCGAATCAGGCGGCGGATGTGGGCAAAATCGATATTGATCATGCCGGGCTCGGTGATCAGCTCGGATATGCCCTGCACTGCCTGGCGGAGGACATCATCTGCCAGCCGGAAAGCCAGGTCCAACGGCAAATTGCGCTCCGCAACGTACAACAGGCGGTCGTTGGGAATAGCAATGAGGGTATTTGTTTTGCGGCGAAGCTGGACCAGCCCTTCGGTAGCGTTCCTCTGCCGCCTGCCCATCTCAAAGGAAAAAGGGGTGGTCACGACGGCGATCGCCACTGCGCCCAGGGAGCGAACAATCTCGGCGGCTACCGGGATGGAACCTGTGCCGGTGCCGCCGCCCATGCCGGCGGTCAGGAATACCATTTCCGCCCCC
>DATEDC010000224.1:0-4168 GCA_035286585.1 Anaerolineales bacterium | reverse complement strand
TGACAGGTGTCGCGCCGCGCGGAATTGATTTGTTCCTGGATCAAATCGACGAGACCGCTGGCACGTCATTGCCAACCGAGACTCGAGATTCGCTGCGCGAACAGGCGCTGCGGAGCACTGCCGGAGGTGGGATTACCGGATCGGTGGTTGAGGTCGTCCAGATGCAACCGGCGGGTATGGAGATCGAGAAGTTCCCTAACTCCGTCCAACAATATGTTCCCGGTTGGACATTGTTCGGTGTGTTCTTCATCGCCCAGACGCTGGCCACCAGCCTGTTGGAAGAGAAGAAGGTCGGCACTTTTCGCCGGTTGCTCGTGGCGCCCATGTCGCGCGCGGCGCTCTTATTGGGCAAACTGACGCCATTCTTGATCGTCAACCTGGTACAGATCGTTCTTATGTTCGCGGTTGGCGTTTTCATTATGCCGCTTGTCGGCGCACCTAAACTCGAATTGGGCTCACATCCCGAAGCGCTGATCCTGATCTCACTAGCCGCTTCATTGACAGCCACCGGGTTGGGGCTGTTGATCGCGGCGCTGGCCAAGACTGCGGAGCAGATTAGTGGCCTCGGAACGCTGCTGGTGGTCACGATGGCAGCCCTGGGCGGCGTGATGGTGCCGCGCTACATCATGCCCGACTTCATGCGAACCATCGGCCTGATCTCGCCGCACGCCTGGGCCTTGACCGCCTATCAAGACGTACTGGTGCGCGGCTATGGCGTGGCCCACATCCTGCCCGAGGTTGCCGTGCTCATGGGCTTTGCCGTGGTGTTCTTCGGGGTGGCACTGTGGCGTTTTAAGTGGGATTAGGTTTCACGCACGGCAACAGGCCACCTAACCTTCGCTGCAGCCGACCCGCCTGGTGCAAGTAGAGAAATAAGAGGCAACAATGACTGAGAAATCCATCATTATCGTTGGCGCCGGCATCGCGGGATTATCGGCTGGCTGTTACGGCCAGATGAACGGCTACCGCACCCAGATCTTCGAGCGCCACACCATACCGGGCGGGCTGTGCACCTCTTGGAAACGCGGGGGATACACTTTCGATGGCTGCATTCACTGGCTGGTCGGCTCCTCGCCCTCCAGCAGCTTCTATCCCATATGGGAGGAACTGGGCGCGGTGCAGGGGCGACGCTTCGTCAACCACGAGGAATTCATGCGCATTGAAGGGCCTGATGGGAAGACCTTCATCATTTACACCGACGTTGACCGGCTCGAGCAGCAGATGAAAGAACTGGCTCCTGCGGATGCAGCGGTGATTGAAGAGTTCTGCAGTGCGGTGCGTCTGTTCACTCGCTTTGAGCCTCCAATGGATAAGCCCAGAGAGCTCTATGGCCTTGTCGATATGCTCAAGACAGGCTTAAAGACACTCCCATTCTTGAGCGCCATCAGAAAGTGGAGCCAGGTCTCGATCCAGGACTTTGCGGCCCGCTTCAGCGACCCCTTCCTGCGCCAAGCGTTCCCGCTTATCTCTGACATGCCCGATTTTCCGATGTTCGCGGTCCTTTTGGTCCGGGCGTTCATACATAACCGTAATGCCGGCTACCCCATAGGAGGATCGCTCAAGTTCTCCCTGGCTATCGCACGCCGCTACCGCGACCTGGGTGGCGAGGTACATTACAAGTCGCCGGTGGAAAAGATTCTAGTGAAAAACGACCGCGCGGTAGGCGTGCGTCTGGCCGACGGCACGGAGCACCACGCCGACATCGTCATCTCCGCGGCCGACGGGCACGCGACCATCTTTGACATGCTGGAGGGCCAATATAGCAGCGACGAGATCCGCGGCTACTATGGCAAACTGCCCATCTTCCAGCCATACATCCAGGTTTCGCTGGGCGTGAACCGCGACTTTTCGAATGAACCCCATCTGATCACCTTTCCACTGGAGGCGCCGATCACTGTTGCCGGTGAGGTGCGCCAGCGCATGGGCGTGAAGCACTATTGCTTCGACCCCTCTCTGGCTCCGGCGGGCAAGTCGGTACTGGTGGTCATGTTTTGGGGCAACTACGAGCACTGGAAGCACCTGTATGCAGACCGCGAGCGCTACGAGGCCGAGAAACAGCAGATTGCCGATGCGGTGATTGCCCAACTGGAGAAGCGGTTCCCAGGCCTCACGGAGCAGATCGAGGTTGTGGATGTGGCCGCGCCGATGACCTATGAGCGCTACACCGGCAACTGGCAAGGCTCCCCCGAGGGGTGGATGCTCACAACCAAGATGATGGGCACGCTGATGGGGGAAGGTATGCGCAAGACACTCCCTGGGCTGGAGAGCTTCTACATGGTGGGGCAGTGGGTTGAGCCAGGGGGAGGCGTGCCCACTGTAGCCGTATCGGGCCGCAACGCCATACAGATCATCTGCAAACGGGACAAGAAGATATTTGTGACGGAGAGTGCCACACCATTTTGACCCCCGTTTTGTGGGCTTTTTGCGGCATTTTGGGGCTGTTTCCCGCCTTATGAACAATTCTGCACAATGGATTTGTCCAAAGTCCAATAAAATGATCCGCCCCTTTTTCTTTGAAGGAGGATGACATGGAGCAACGAGTTCCTACCGCATTGAGAGATGAACTTCGCGGCATGTTGATTCAACCCAATCAAACAATGGCCACTGTGGCGCCCAATCTGTGCGAAGGCGCGCTAATCGTAGTAGGGCTTATTGTGACAGCCGGGATCAGGGCAACGCTGGAAGTTGCCTACACCGCAGGAGGAAATATCGTTGGCGTTCGTAAAAGAATAATTCCGCGCATTTTGCCAGGAAAACCCCGGGAAACGCGCGGAGTTAATTATTTACGGACCCTTGGATTCGCCATTGGTGGTGCTGCGATTGGCATCGTCACGGCTTGGGTGAGCCTGACAGCTCTCCTCCACCTTATCGCCCGCGCGCTGGGCGGCACTGGTAAGTATCGCAACTTGCTGGCCTTAATGGGATACGCCGCTATGCCGATGATCCTGACCACATTGGTTTCCATTGTTACCTATATCATCTCGCCAGTGCTATTGCCTAACCTGGGTGGTGCCGTGTGGGGTCCACTGCACACTCTCATTGGGTGGATCGGCATGGCTTGGGGCTGGCCGGGGCTGCTGAGTTACTACGCCTTACGGCATAGCCAGCGGCTGTCCGTCGGCAAGGCTGGGGGCATTGTCGCGGTAGTCCACATTTTGATGCTACTCGGATGGTTCCTGCCTGTGCTCGTGCCAGGCTTGTTTAGACGTTATCGGAAATAGGCGATAACAGGGTCATGCTCACTTATGCCAAGCTCAAAGACAACCCGCGCCTCAACAGCCGGAAAGTGAGTATGCCCAGACATAGGCAGGTATGTTGAGGTCATCAATCAAGTTCTTAGTTTGCGCCCAACTGCCCTTGGTTCGATTGGATTTTAGTGACCCAGCGGGTTTCTAATAAGGAGTTGGGCGCTTATTTAAGTTATGAATGCTTTCAACTCGTATCTGAAATTTATGAGTCGCCTGCTAGGGCGGACGCCTTCTGCGTCAGTCATATTCAAAACTTCAGAAGGTGAAAAACTCTTTCGAAGCGCTTATGAGTCTTCGCTTCGGCTGTGGCCTGTGCCATATGAATCAATATTTGTCTCCTCTCGGTTCGGGATTACGCATGTAATTGTCAGCGGAAACCCGCAGGGAAAGCCACTTGTCTTGCTCCACGGCGTTCTGGCTGGCGCAACCATGTGGTTTCCTCAAGTGAATATTTTGAGTCAAGATTATCGACTATATGCAGTGGATATTTTGGGCGATGTAAATCTTAGCGCCCCAATATATCTGCCAAAAAATCGAATAGAGACGGCAGAGTGGCTCACTGCCGTGTTCGATGGGCTTGGCATTGAGCAGGCTATCCTCGTTGGTATTTCGCTGGGCGGATTTATGGCCTTGAATTTGGCTTTGTATGTTCCACAACGAGTAAACCGCATTGTGGTTTTGGATCCCGCCGCCGCGCTTTCGCCTTATTCATTCTCATTTATGTTCCGCACAATTCCCAATACACTTGCAGGGTTTTTCTCCAAACACCCAATGGATAGTATCGCAAAATGGGCTACAGCCAATGGGCGAATCATAGAACAAGCAATACCCATTCTGCGGCAAATGGACTGTGCGATAAAGTATGGACGGATGAGCTTAAGAACGCTACCCAGCGTCTTTCGAGATAATGAACTACAGCA
>DATEDC010000223.1:0-28411 GCA_035286585.1 Anaerolineales bacterium | reverse complement strand
CCAGGGCATGCCGCAACAGCCCTCACGCGGATGCTTGAATCAGGTGCAAGATTACCCGCCGAGGAATGTAGCAACCGATTAACAAGATGGTCGAAATGAGCGACCATATTTTTCAAAAAAACAACTGAATGGGCAGGTCTTCGCCGTGGTTAACCAGGGTTCAGAGCCAGACCGGGTGCCGGTTGACGAAAACGAGGTGGATGGACAGACCTGCCCCTACCAGCCGTTGTATCTCTGCGCCCTTGCTCCCTGGCGACCTGGCGTTAAGTTATTCTTCATGACCAGGAGGAGATCGCCACGCCAGGCAAAGAGCGCCTGGCTCGCGATGACAGGTAGATAAGTGTGCGATTTTGCCACCTTATGGCACCTGGCACCTGGCACGTGGCACCGAAGCACCTGACACTGGAGCACGTTTTTTTGATACAATCCCCCGCATGCACGTCACGCCGGTCACGCTGGTGGGGCGGGTGGTGCGCCTGGAGCCGCTCAGCCTGGAGCACGTCCCCGGGCTGAGTCGCGTCGGGCTGGAGGATGAGATCTGGCGCTACATGCGCTACGGCTGGGTGCGGACGGAAGCGCAGATGCGCCAATGGGTGGAGGAGCTGCTGAGGCTGCAAGAACGGGGCAGCGACCTGCCCTTCGCGGTCGTGCACCTGGAGAGCGGGGAGCCGATCGGCGCCACTCGCTACCTGGAGATACGCCCCCAGGACCGGGCGGTGGAGATCGGCGGCACCTGGTACGGGGTGAGCTACCAGCGCACGGCGGTGAACACCGAGTGCAAGTACCTGCTGCTGAGCCACGCCTTCGAGAGGCTGGGCTGCATCCGCGTGCAGTTCAAGACCGACCTGCGCAACGAGCGCTCGCAAGTCGCCCTGGAGCGCCTGGGGGCGGTCAAGGAGGGGGTGCTGCGCAAGCACATGATCCTGCCGGACGGGGCGGTGCGCGATTCGGTGTATTACAGCATTATCGATAGCGAATGGCCAGAGGTCAAGCGGCGATTAGAAGTGATGCTGGGGCGCTGATTCAGGTGAGAACGGATTCGTAAAATAAATCACACCACCAAGGCACCAAGACACCAAGGATTACTAATTTTATTTTCAGAACAGACACGAAGACACCAAGTAATTAAATAGAGGTCGTTCATGCTCATGAACTCCGCGCATGCTAAGAATTCTTCGTGTCTTGGTGACTTCGTGGTTTATATAAATACAAGCTGGCGAACGGGCGAGGAAAAACGCTGAGGTTTTTATTCCGGAGGGGATCGCCATCCTTCGTCAGGCTCAGGACAGGCAGCCGGGCAAGGAACGCCAGGCTCGCGATGACAGGTTCCTCCAGAATGAAATGCGCGGAGCGCTGTGGAGGACCCCAGAATGACGTGAGCGAAAACAGGTTGATTTAAGCTTCCGAACACCCTTCAATAAAAAAACCGGCGCGCTGTGCACAGCGCGCCGGTGGTTGTTCAACTCTATAAACTTCAATCCGCCGGGGAGACCTCGGTTTCCTCGCCGTAATCGGCGCCTTCGTCTGCGTCGGCGGCGCCAGTACTGGCGATATCGTCGTCCCCATCCATGCCGAAAGCCGTCTCGGCCAGCATCTCCGCCTCCACCAGGGCTCTTGACTCGCCCAGTATTCTAGGCGCGTAGAGCTGCTCCTGCTCGTCGAAGCGGCCGCGGACGAAGCCCGTCCCCGCCGGGATCAGCTTGCCGATGATCACGTTTTCCTTCAAGCCGTAGAGCGGGTCCTCGGTGGCGGCGATGGCGGCCTGGGCGAGCACCTTGATGGTGTGCTGGAAGGAGGAGGCCGAGAGGAACGAATCGGTGCTCAAGGAGGCCTTGGTGATGCCGAGCAGCACCTCGATGAACTTGGCCGGCCGCTTGCCCCCGCCCAGCAGATGCTCGTTCGCCCGGCGCAGCACCAGGTAGTCGATCAGGTCGCCGGGCAGGTAATCGGTATCGCCGGGGCGGGTAAGCTGCACCTTGGAGAGCATCTTGCGGATGATCACCTCGAAGTGCTTATCGTTGATGTTCTGGCCCTGCGAGCGGTAGACTTTCTGGACCTCGGTGAGCAGGTACATCTGGCACGCCTGGCGGCCCTGGATGCGCAGGATGCGGTGTGGGTTGAGCGAGCCCTCGGTGATCGGCTGCCCCGGCTCGACGTGGTCGCCGGTCTTGACGACCAGGCGGGCGTTGCTGGGGATCTCGTACTCGGCCTCCTGGCGGTTCTCGTAGGAGACGAACACCTTGTTACCGTCGATGCGCACCCGCCCGGCGTTTTGGGCGGTCACGGTGGCGCTCTCGGTCTGGTAGGCGAGCACATCGCCCTGGCTGACCTCCGAGCCGTCCTCCACCGCGATTTTCCAGTCCTTGGGCAGGGCGTACTCGTCGCTGATCATCTCGCTGAACTCCACGCGGGCGATGCGCAGGTCGCTGTAGCGGTCCGACTGGGCGACGAAGACCACTCCGCCGATCTCGGAGACCACCGCCTCGCCTTTGGGCGTGCGGCGGGCTTCGAACAGCTCCTCGACGCGCGGCAGACCGGTGGTAATGTCACCGCCGGCGGCGACGCCGCCGGTGTGGAAGGTGCGCAGGGTAAGCTGCGTGCCGGGCTCGCCGATCGACTGCGCGGCGACAATGCCCACCGCCGCGCCCACCTCCACCAGCTTGCCGCGACCCAGGTCGAGGCCATAGCAATGGGAGCAAATCCCGTGGATCAATTCGCAGGTGAGCGGCGAGCGCACCTTGACTTCACCCACGGCGGAGATGGCGATGCGGCGCACGGTCTCATGGTCTAAGATGTCGCCGCGCTCGGCCAGGACTTCACCCGTATCCGGGTCCACCACCCGCTCGGCAGCCAGCCGCCCGTACATGCGCACGCTGAGCGACTGCCCGGCGATGTCGTCGCTGCGCCGGACGTAAACGCCATCCTGGGCGCCGCAGTCGTCATCGTTGATGATCACGTCTTGGGCCACGTCCACCAGGCGGCGGGTCAGGTAGCCGGCGTCGGCGGTGCGCAGGGCGGTGTCTGCCAGGCCTTTGCGGGCGCCGTGGGTGGAGATGAAATACTCCAGCGCGGTCAGCCCTTCGCGGAAGTTGGAGCGAATGGGGTGGGCGATGATGCGCCCGGAGGGGTCGGCCATCAGGCCGCGCATGCCGGCCAGTTGGGAGATGGTGCCGAACCCGCCCTTGGTCGCGCCCGAGATCGCCTGGGCGGCCAGGTTGCCGTCCGGGTCCATACTGCTCTTGACCGCCTCCGCGAGCACGTTCGTGGTGCGCTGCCAGATCTCGATGCGCCGCTCGTTCAGCTCCTGCTCGGTGAGCAAGCCGCGGCGGAAATCGCGCTGCACCAGCTCGTCGTCTTTGAGCGAGCGCTCGATGATTTCATGCTTCTCCGCGGGCACGGAGATATCTGAGACCGCCAGCGAATACCCCGAGCGGGTGGCGTATTCGAAGCCGATGTCTTTGATCGCGTCGGCGATCTCCGGGGTGCGGCTCTCCCCGCAAATCTCGTACAGGTCGGCGATCAGGTCTTTCAGATCGCCCTTATCTAAGGTCCAGTTGACGAACTGGACGTCTTCAGGCAGGATACGGTTGAAGATCACCCGCCCGACAGTCGTCTCGATGAGGCGCTCCTCAGCCTGCGGCATGCGGCTGCCCTGGTCATCGTACCAGGTGCGGGCCAGCAGCCGGATGCGGCTGTGGATATCCACCTGCTTCAGGTTGTAAACCAGCTCCACCTCGTCCATGCTGGCAAAGGCGCGCCCATCCCCGCGCAGCTTGCGCCCGGCTTCTTTGCTCAGGTAATACACGCCCAGCACCATGTCTTTGGATGGGCTGATGATCGGCTCGCCGTCGGCGGGCTTGAGCAGGTTCTTGGTAGAAAGCATCAACTGGCGCGCTTCCCAGACCGCTTTCTGCGAGAGCGGCACGTGGACCGCCATCTGGTCGCCGTCGAAGTCGGCGTTGAAGGCGGTGGTGACCAGGGGGTGGAGCTGAATGGCGCTGCCCTCGATCAATACCGGCTCGAAAGCCTGGATGCCCAGGCGGTGCAGGGTGGGGGCGCGGTTGAGCAGCACCGGGCGCTCGCCGATGACCTCTTCCAATACCTCCCAGACCTCGGGGCGGTTGCGCTCGATGAAGCGCTTGGCGCCTTTCACGTTGGCGGCGTAGTTGTGCGAAACCAGGCGCGATATGACGAACGGGCGGTAGAGCTCGAGGGCCATGGATTTGGGCAAGCCGCACTGGTAGAGCTTGAGCTTTGGACCGACCACGATCACCGAGCGACCGGAGTAGTCGACCCGCTTGCCCAGCAGGTTGCGGCGGAAGCGACCTTTCTTGCCTTTGAGCATGTCGCTGAGCGACTTCAACTCCCGCCTGCCGCGGCGGGAGAGCGCCTTGCCGCGCTGCGAGTTGTCGATCAGCGAATCGACTGCTTCCTGGAGCATGCGCTTCTCGTTGCGCACGATGACATCCGGCGCGCCCAGCTCGAGCAGCCGTTTGAGGCGGTTGTTGCGGTTGATCACCCGCCGGTAGAGGTCGTTCAAATCCGAGGTGGCGAAGCGCCCGCCGTCGAGCTGCACCATCGGGCGCAGGTCGGGAGGGATGACCGGCAGCACGATGAGGACCATCCACTCGGGTCGATTTCCAGAGCGGCGGAAGGCTTCGACGACTTTGAGCCGCTTGGTGGCTTTTTTGCGCTTCTGCTTGCTGCGCGTGGTGCGCACTTCGTGCCACAGCTCCTCAGCCAGTTTGTCCAGATCCAGACGGCGCAGGATATCGTAGAACGCCTCGGCGCCCATATCAGCGCGGAACACCTGGCCCCATCTGGATTTGAGCTCCCGGTAGCGGGATTCGCCCATGAAGGTGAGCGGGCGGAGCTCGAGCAACTCGTCGCGCATGCGGGTGTTCTCGTCCCGCGAGGCCGTGGCCTGGTCGTCCAGTTGATCGCGCAGGCTCTCCATGTCCAGATCGGCGGTGGCGCGGATGCGCTCGGTCTCCATGCGGACGTGTTCGAGCTCGTGCTTTTTCTGATCTTTCAGCTCGGTCTCGAGCTCTTCCAGCCTTTCTTTGACCACTTTCTGGACGTTGGACAGGTGCTGGGTGCTGATCGTCTCGCCCACGGCGACGATGACGACCTCGCTATCCGGGAAGTGGATGGCGGTGCGGGTGGCCTGATTCTGCTGTTCCCTCAGGCTGGTTTCCAGGCGCTGACCTGCCTTGATAATGGGATCCAGCTTCTCGGCCAGGATTTCATCGAACTGCTGTTCCGCCCTGGTTTTTTGCTGCACCAGTTCAGACAGCTCGCGATCGCGCTCTGCCTTCACTTCGGCGATGCGAGCGTTGATGCGGGTAGCCTGTTCGCGCTCGGCGAGGGTGATCTTCTCCTCCAGGCGGAGGAGGGCCTTTTTGCGGGCGTCTTCGTCCACGTAGGTGACGACGTACTGGGCGAAGTACAGGACGCGGTCGAGATTGCGCCGCGAGATATCCAGCAGCAAGCCCAGGTAGGAGGGGATGCGCCGGGTGTACCAGACATGCGCCACCGGCGCGGAGAGCTCGATGTGCCCCATGCGCTCCCGGCGCACGGAAGATCGGGTGACCTCTACGCCGCATTTATCGCACACGATCCCCCGGTAGCGGATATTTTTGTATTTGCCGCAGTAGCACTGCCAGTCGCGGGTGGGTCCAAAGATGGCCTCACAGAACAGGCCGTCTTTCTCTGGGCGGAGACGGCGATAGTTGATGGTTTCCGGTTTCTGCACCTCGCCGTAGGACCAGCTACGTATGGTCTCCGGCGACGCCAGACTGATGCGAAGTTTTGTCAGCCCTTTAGTTTCCACTCAGTTGCCTCCTAAAAGACGTGCTCTAAACGGTCTTCCCAGGTAATCGCCGCGGTGTGCTACCACTTTCCAAGACAACCCCTTTAGAGCATTCTAATCTACCATTCATTTAACTTTTAGACACACTTTTACCATCGCCAGCGTGTAAACGGGCTTCGCTGAGTTCTCCGGTTGGGATGTGTTCAATAGTACTGCTTGCGGGGATAATCGTTTATGGGTTAAAACAACAAAGAGAAGCGCGAGAGAGCACATCTCAAGCGCTTGCTAAGCGCATTTCCCTATATTGATTTCCATCTAGGGGCTATTATACAAAATTTATCCATTTTGGTCAAGGGATAATTGGCGCAGCGGGATGGAGAGATAGAAGGTGCTGCCTTTCCCCAGTTGGCTCTCCGCCCAGACTTTGCCGCCGTGCCGCTCTGCAATCGACTTGACGATTGCCAGTCCCAAGCCCGAGCCGACCGTGCGTTTGGAGCCTGGACGGGCAGGGCGGAAAAATTTCTCGAACAGGCGGGGCTGATCGACAGGCGATATGCCAATACCCGTATCGCGCACCTCGAAGAGCAGATGTTCCAGCCTGGAGCTGGCGCGCAACAGGACTTTTCCGCCCGGCTCGGTATATTTAATCGCGTTTTCGATCAGATTGTGCAATGCCTGCTGGAGCAGGGCGGGGTCGGCTTCGATCCTATCCACAGTTTGGGGCGCAATATCTGCAGTGAGCTGCACTCTTTTCTGGACCGCCAGCATCTGCAAGGAGCTGGTCACCCGCTCCACCAGCTCGGGAACTGAGACTGGCTCGACCTGCAGCCCAATGCCGGCTTCTATGCGCCCCAGGTCGAGCAGGTTGTTTACCATGCGGGCCATGCTCTCGATGCTGCTCACGATCTTGCGCACGTATCCTTGCTGCTGCTCGTTGAGATCGCCGACCATATCCAGCATGGTGGCGTAGCCGCGGATCAGGGTGAGCGGCGACCTGAGATCGTGGCTTACCGTGGCGACAAATTCGGATTTTAGCGCATCGAGCTGTTTGAAGTAGGTGATATCCCGCAGGATGCACACCCGCCCAACCCGCTGACCATCCGCCAGCACAGTGGAGGCGGTGGCAAAATAGATTTTGCCATCCGGAAGGGCGACCTCTACGGACTGCTTCCCGTCGGAGGAGGACTTGATCAATTCCAGCAGTTCCGGCTGTTTGACCAGCTCGTCAATCCGCTGGCCTTCCACCCAGTCTGCGCCCAGGCCGAGGGCGCGCCAGGTCGCCGGGTTGAAGAGCATCAGTCGATCTTCCTGGTCGGTGACCATCACCGGGTCTGGGGTGGAAGTGAGCACGGCAGCCAGTCTCTGGCGCCCGACTTCCGCGTTGAGATAGAGGCGGGCGTTGGCAGCCGCCAGGGCTGCCTGGCCGGCCAGGGTGGTCTGAAAACGGATCTCTTCATCGGAGAAGCGGTGCGGCTGATCGTACCCCACCCACAGCGAGCCCAGGTAGATGTTTTCGTGGCGCAGAGCGAGGGCGAGCAACGATTCCGGCCGCGGCGCTCCGGGCGCCAGAGGGAGCAAACGCGGCCGGGTTAAGCTGGTCAGCAGCAGGCGCTCTTGCTGGCGGTTGAGGTGGAGTATTTGTTCATCCAGGTGGCTGAAGATATAGCTGGCAACTCCCAAACCATAAGCAGTGAGGGCGCGGTCCCCGCCTTTCAACTCGGGCACGACCTCGGGAGACAATACCACCCTGGCTGCGCTTGCCCCTGAGCTCAGGACCGCCTCCAGGATCGGTCGCAGCGCATCGTAAATCTCCAGGCTGGAAGCCACGCCCTGCGAGACGGTCAACAGGAGGTTGATCTCATCCAGGCGGTTCTTGAGGCTGAGGCGCATGTGCTCGAATGCGCGGCGCAACTGACCGACCTCATCCTCGCCCGAGACCTGGATCGGCGCATCGAGCTGTCCTTGGGATATGTTGGCAGCCTGAACGGCTAATGCTTGCAGGGAGTGGGTCACCTTGCGCAGCCCTAAGCGGAGCAGAAATACCGCTAAAGCAGCCAGGACGAGGATCATCCCCAGCAGAGGGGCTGCGATGCCTAAAGCCAGCTGTTGCGCCCGGCTGGCCGGCACCGCCAGGACCACCGCCCATGAGCGCCCGACTGCGCGCCGGTAGTAGCTCAGCCGGCGGGTGCCATCCGAGGCGGTCTCGGCGAATAATTTCTGCTCCTCGATATCCCTAGCGGCAGCATTGCCGGCGGCAGTAATGCCTGCGGCAGCACTGCCGGCGGCAGCATTGCCGAGCGCGTATTCCATCATCAGCAGGTCTGAGTCCTGGTGATACAGGATGCGCCCATCCTCATCCAGCAGAATCCCTACGCCGCCCACCTGCGCCAGGCTGTCCAGGCTCTCGAGGATGGGCCTGGAAAAAGGGTTGATCCCCAGATCGGTCCGCCCGATCAAAACCCCACGGATGTTTTCAGCTTGATCGAATATGGTGGCTAAAAAAGAGACCTGGGCAGCCCTGCCGCCCGGCGTGGGCCGGACGGTGTAGGTCTGAAAAGGGACCCCATTCAAAGCGAACTGGATGCCGGCCTGCTCTTCGGGGGGCGCGTTGGATGTGGCATGGTCCGAATTCGGATAGCCGGTGAGCGGTTCCCCATCCTGGTCGAGGATATACAGTTGGGTAAAGAAGGGGACGCTGCGCAGGTCTTCTTCCAGCACAAGGCGCAGTTGATCCACGCCGCCGGTGTAAAGACGTGGGTCTTCGACCAGTTGTTTGATCAAATTTTGGCCGGCTTCGAGAAAATAGGGCACCCCTCCGGCAGACAGGGCTGCGACCTGCGCCATCTGGTCTTCGAGCATCGAGCGCGAGGCGCTCTCGGCCACCGTCCAACTTCCGACCATCAAGAGGACCACCAGGATCAGCGCGGCAGGAGCGGTGCCGTAAAGCACGCGCCCGCGCAGGGTGGTCTCAGCCGGAGAGGGCAGCAGTGCGCCTTTGCCGCCCCACTGGGCAGGGAACGGTAGCGCGATGACCTCCGCAAACAGGCCTGCCACCAGCAGCGCCCCTCCGCCAGAGAGCGAGGCTGGCCCGAGGCGGGTGAGCGCAAAATCCAGGCGCACAGCCGGGATGCCATCCACCAGCAGTGTGGCTGCCGCCAGATACAGGAAGGGGTAGAGCAGCGCCAGTAAAAAGGCTGTCGCCAGCGGATGGCGCAGGAGGGCGTAGAGGCGAGTGCGGTAGCGTTGGTTCACGGCCGCGGCGAACAAAGTCCCCAGCAGCGCCATCAGCAGAGGTGTGAGCAGGTTATGCGTGTCCCAGATGGTCAACAGCGCTCCCGACAGAGCAGCCAGTAAAGCCGCCGCCGCGGGTCCCAAAAAGCCGGCCGCCAGGACCCAGGGCAGGGCTGAGAACACCATCAGGGCTGGTCCCAGCGGCTCAGCAGGCACGTTCGGGAGCGGGAGCGCGCTCCCAACCGGCAGGCGCATGCCGATGAACAGGCTGGTGAGGGGCGCCAGGATCAGCAGCAGGAAGCGGATGGGCCAGGTGGCCTGGGTGCGCGGCAGGTTGAATCGCCGCCAGCGAGACAGCAGGATGAGAATGACCAGCAGAAAGATCGCCACACCCAGCCCGAGGATAAGCCGCCCGATCAGGCTGGGCGGGATGTAAATTTCACGGTACGGGCTGATAATCGTCCAAAGAAAAGACATCACGCGCCCCACTACGATAATCTTGTCAGGATTATAGCACTAAAAACCGGTCACACCCATTCGATCGTAACCTGGGTCGCCTGCGAAAGGTCGGAGTACACCCCACGGCGCTTTTCAGGCAGCATGCCTGCCAGGACGTAAATGGCTTCATCGGTCATCTTGCGCAGCAAATCTCGATCCGGGCGCCCTAACGCGGGGCGGTAACGAAATGGCCTGCCAAAGCGCACGTAAACGCCTGGCTTGCGCCAGGCAGCGGAAAAGAAGCGCAGCGCGGGGAAACCATCCGTGCCCTCGATCGCCACCGGGATGACCGGCACGCCGCTGCGGCTGGCGAGATAGGCGACTCCCTCCTTGCCCCGCGATAGCTGTGGGCCGCGCGTCCCCTCTGGGGCGACCAGGACGATCTCTCCAGCTCGCAGCACTTCCAGGACCCCCTGCACCGCGCGGCGGTCGAACTCCTCGCGGCGCACCGGTATCACCCCCCAGATGTGCGGGAAAATCCCTACCAGCGGATATTTGTACACCTCGATCTTCGCCAGGGGGACGATATTGCGCGAGGCGACGTGCAGCACCACGATGGGATCGATGAAGGCGATATGATTGATCATTAAGATCGCTGGGCCTTCAGCGGGCAAATGTTCCAGGCCTTCCACTTTGTCCAGCTTTGCCAGCAGGGTAAACCCGATGTTGCGGAGCAGGAAGCGCAGAAACAAGCGGCGGCGCTCCCAATCAGCGTGCCGGTAACCTGAGGCAAAAATGCGTTTTTCCTTGGGACCCTCCGCCCTCATAAGCTCACTCTTCCGCCGCCCGCGATTGCATAGTCCCCGGCCTGGATTCACCCTGACGAGAATACACGCCGCGATAGTCCAAGGGCAATTGGGAGGCCAGCATCTCCATGATCTTCTGCGTGCCTTTATCGATCGCCTCTCGGCGGTCGGGCAACTGCTCTAATCGAAAAGGCTGCCCGATGGTCAGGGTAATATCCGTCCGGCGCAGGCGCTTCAGGTTGCGGTAAATCCGGTTATTCTCTGTGCCGGTAAACGTGATCGGCACCAGCGGCACGTCAGCTTTCAATGCCAGGTAGGCAGCCCCTCCGGTGCCTTCTTCCAAAGCGCCGGTTACGCTCTCGCGCGCCTCCGGGGTGATGGCGACGATACGCCCCTGACGCAGGCACTCCAGGGCTATCCGGATCGCCCGCCGGTCCGGCTGGCCGCGGTGCACCCAGATCGCGCCGTAAGCATCCATCAGCTTTCCCAGGATCGGGAAATCATGCAGCTCTGCCTTGGAGATGAATTCCAATGGGACGGGGGAGTACGCCAGTCCTACGATCAGGTCGGCGTCCCCGAGATGGTTGGAAACCATCAGGGCCGGGTCCTGCCGGGGTATATTCTTTAAACCCTTCACCTCGCAGCGCGCCAGGGACCTGACCGCCATACGGATCAGCCCGAGGATAAAAAAGCGATAAACCCGGCGAAAAAATGTCAGCTTCGGCAGCCTGGTGATCTCAGGGCGAATCACCTCAGCCCTCGGTTTCGGTACGGCGCTTATATTCTTATCCATACACCCCCCGGTATTCCGGCGGCAGCAATTCTGCAATCCGTTCCATAATCAAATCCACGATTTTCTGGCGCGCAGCCTTCCGCTGATCGCCCTCGCTTTCATCCTCGGGCAGGCAGAAAGGCTTGCCAATTCTCATTTCCAGGACTCGCCGTTTGCCTCGCAAGGCCTGCTTGAGAAAGTCGTCTGAAGTGCCGACGATGCCCACTGGCACGACGGAGGCGCCCGATTTCTGTACCACATAGGCAATCCCGGGCATGCCTCGGCGCAGACCAGGCGTGTGGGTACGACCGCCTTCAGGGGCGATCAAAAGCGGGCGACCCGCTTGCAGCGCAGCCAGCATGCTGTTCAGCACCCGGCGGTTGTATTCCCCACGGCGCACCGGGATGGCGCCGTACAGGTCGACCAGCCAGCCCTGCCCGCGCCGATCCCACACATCCGCTGCGCTGATCGCTTCCGCTGGTACCGGCCAAAAGGCAAGGATGAGAGGCGGTTCGAACAAGGAGATATGATTGGCGGCGATGATATAAGGCCCTTCGGCAGGCACGTTTTCTCGACCAGTGACCACCACCCGGCTCAAGAGATGGAACAGGCCGCGAAAAATAGGACGCAACCCCCAGCGCGCCAGCCTAGTGCGAATTGGTAGCTGGTAAGATGACCGCGTGGCTCGCTCGCCAAGTTGCTTGGACATGGCAGACTGAACCCTCCCAACGACTTGCGCTAAGGCGATGAATCGGTGCGATCCGTTGTGTTCGCCTGGGCAATCAACGCTTTCACGTAGTTTAACACCTGCTCTGAATCCAGGCCCTCCGAATCCAGAATGACCGCATCCTCGGCTGGGCGCAGTGGGGAAACGTCCCGGCTCGAATCGATCTGATCGCGTTTCATCACGGCGTCCAGAATGGCACTCTCGGTCACGTGCTCGCCCCGCTGATCGAGCTCTGTAAACCGCCGCCGCGCCCGCTCCTCGGCCGAAGCGACCAGGTAGAGCTTTAAATCGGCTTCCGGCAGGACAACCGTTCCGATGTCGCGGCCGACCATCACCACCTCCCCGCGCAGGCCGACCCGCCGCTGCTGGGCGCTCAGGGCAAGGCGCACGCCGGGATAAGCGGAGACGAGCGAGACATAAGCGTCCACCTCCGGCTGGCGTATCTGCCAGGTTACGTCCCGCCCATCCACCAGCACATCGTAAGCGCGCCCATCCTCTACGGAGGGAGGCTGCACGTCGATGCGGGTGCGTTCCGCCAGGCTTGTGATCAGCTCCTCGTCATCCAAGGCGTAGCCCCGCTCTAACCCCACCCAGGTCACCGCGCGGTACATGACGCCGGTATCGAAATATAAATAGCCCAGGTGCTCGGCCAGGTTTTTTGCCAGGGTGGACTTTCCTGAAGCTGCCGGACCATCAATGGCGATAATACTGGGTAGCGTCTTCATTCTCTCGCCTGGGCGTATAAATCTATGGCTCAATCTCCCCAGGGGTGATGATGAGCGGAGGTCCCTGGTCATCGAGCGCGTTCAGGTTAACATCGCTGGGGAAGAGGTCGTTGCGCGCCCAGAGGATGATTTGCTCCTGCCTTTGCGGGAGGCGGCGAAAGACGATCCAGGAAGCCAGATTGGGCGGAAAAGCCCCCGGCCAATCTGGGTAAGTCCACCAAAGAAAATCCTGCCCCCGGTAGTCGGCTCCCAGGCTGGGCTCGGCCTGGGTTTGGCGGGTCACCAACAGCGAAGGTTGTCCCTGGATCGCCCCGGCTTGAGATTCCGGTATATAGGTGGCATTCGGGTGATCCCGCAGAGACCAGCGCAAGGCCGCCGAATCGACAGCGACCACGATGTCCAAACCATCGAGGCGCCCCGTGTTCCAGGTGGATAGATCTGCGATGGTTTGGGTGAAAAGATCTGCATCCCCAGAGGCTGGCGAAGGCCGCCAAATGCTCAGTCGGCTATCCAGCGGTTTCTGCAAAATTTCCCCCACATTCGCCAACCAATAGAAGCCTAACGCCAGGCACAAGCCCCAAACCAGCCCGCGCCCGGCGCTCAGCCAGGACCAGCCCAGGCCGATCAGCGTGGTAGAAATCGCCACCAGCACCAGGATGCCCCCGATGACAAACAGGCGCAGGATCAGCTCCGGGTTGTCGATCACGAACGGCTCCAATCCGAGCAGATTCTGCCAGAAGATGATCAGCAGCAGCACGACGAGCGTCGCCAGGCCGAGAGGCACAGCCTCGTCGCCGCGGTCGAATTCCAGGAATTGGTCTATCTCCAAAGCGGCCAGCGCCAGAAGCGGAGCCAGCGCCCAGATGAGGTCGCTCACCTGCCTGGCAGGGTAGAGCAAGGCCAGGGTGAGCGAGACCAGGAACCACAACCCCAGCCTTTGATAATGCGGGTCCGCCCGCAGCCAGCCGCGCACCACTCCGCTCAATCCAAAGATCACCCCCAGCGGCTGGTACACCAGCAGAACGACCAGCAGGCGGCCAACTGGCGCGCCCGAGGGCTCGACCCAGCCCTGGAAGAAAGCCGGCACAGCGGCAATCCAGTTGCCCAACCCCTGCGGGTAGCGGAAGAATAGGGCGCCAACTACAAATATCGTCAAACCGGCCGAGACGAGGATTTCTCGCCATTGAACCTGCGGGTAAACCAGAGGCGGCTCAGTTCCTGGTTCGCCTTGCGCCTCTCCAGCCTGGCGCCGCTTGATCAGCCAGTTGCCAATCGCCCAGGCGAGGAACAAGCCCGCCAGGCCCGGAATGACGCTGGGTCCGCAGAGCAGCGCCAGCCCGAAGAAGATGCCAGCCCAGCTCATCTTGCTCTGGTAAGCCAGGCCAGCGGCGAAGGAGGCAAAACCGAGAGCCATCATCCGCCCGTCCGCCTGGCGCGCCGCGGCGACCATGCCGGGGTCGAGGGCGAGCATAAAGGCGAGCGCCAGCGCTGCCGGTCGCCCGAGGAGCGACCTGAATAAGAACGGAACGGCGGCTAAAAGTGCGCCCGCCAGGACAGGCCACATGCGAGCAATGGCGTTCTGGTCGCCCAAAATCTCAAACGCCAGCCAGGTGAGGGTGTGATACCCCGGCTGCGGGTCTTCCAGATCAGGGGCGATCTCAGTCTGGTCGTCTCGAAGGAGATTCAGGGCGTTAAGGGCGGCGCGGGCTTCGTTTTCCTGGAGCGGGTACTCCCCCAGGTTCAGCCAACGAACCCCAAGCGCCAGGAAAATTGCCAGGATATACAGGGCGTGCTCAAGGGTGAACTGCTGTGATTTCATCACTCGACCAGGGGGTATTATACTGAACAACGCGGCTCATGGGACTGCGTAGATGCTTGCCTCGCCCTGCTGAAAAACAAGAGCCAAATTGCGCTGGAACTTCCTTTCGTCCAGCCCTCCGGGGCATCTGTCGGAATTATAGGTAGAGCGTTCCAGCCGGCCGATAAAAACGTAGCGTATGTCATACTGGCTTATAATCTCCTCCGCCTCGCTCCAGTCATTCGTGCAGTACAGGCGCTGGATGTCGCTCTGGCGGCTGCCCAGCAAATCCCCCCCACCCCGCCATTGGAACTCGTGAAAATCCCAGCCCAGCACCGTGGGCTTACCGCTCAACATCGAGACCCTGCCATAAGCGGAGTAGCTCCCTCCAACTGCCTCAGCCACCACGCCCGCCGGCGCCTCCCTCAACCAGGCGATGGTGGCAAATTCATCCGGCGACCCACGCTCGAGATAGGCTGTCCCATCCAGGCTAAAACCACCCGGCGGCTTGAAGCCGTTGGTCTTCGTCCAGAAACCCAACACGGTATAGGTCAGGCCAATCGCCAGCACGATGGCTAAACCCAGACGGTAAATCAGCCCCCAGGCTCCCCTCAGACTCTCCAGCACGACGGCGACACCGAATGCGGCTGCCACCCCCCAAATTAGCCAGGCCTGGTAGTAAAACTTAAAAATCGTGTTGATGCGGTAGCCAAAAAAATCACGCAGGTAAATAAACTCCGGGACATACACCAGCAGAGTCCCGAGGGTGATCAGCAGCAAAGCATAGTCATGGGGGGAGGGGGTCCACCGGGTGTGCTGGGAGGATACGGATGCAGTCTTGCGCCCCCACAGTAAGGCTAAGATGAATCCGAGCAACAGAAATAAGGTGACCCAGCCGCCTGGGCTGGTCAGGCGGCGTAAAAATGCTTCCCTTACCAGCTCTGCTCCCCCGGGAGCAGTCAGGCTGTTCAGGAACGCCTGGCTGGCTAGCGGGACGAGCAGGATGACCAGAGTCAATACCAGGGTGAACGCGATCAAACCCAGGGTAATTCCACCGGCTAAACCGAATCCTTTCCAGTTCAATTCCCCCTCGCCCGAGCGCCAGAGATAGAGCAGATAAAAAATGAGCGGCAAAAGCAGCGTGGCAAACATCACCCACAGATGCGCCCCGCGGGTCGGATACACCAGGTTGGGCAGCACTCCGCCCGCCTGGGAAGAGAAGCCCATGTAGAAGGGCAGGTAAAGCACAAACCCGCTGATACTGACCACCAGGCTTAACTTGATGAAATCGCCGGCAAGCTCAAAGAATGATAATGTTTTCACCTCACCCGGCTGGTCCTCGCCTTCATCAAAAGCCCGCCCCGATTTCTGACCCCGCCTGGCAAGCACATAAGCAGTCGCAAACAAGGCGATGTAAAAGGGGTAATCCCAGGTGTTCAAAAACGCCAGGCCTCCCAGGCTCACGCAGCTCAGCACGAAGTAACCGCGGTCAAGATGGAGAGGCACTCCGACATCAAGCCAACCCAGACCAGCCTGTGTGAACGCCTGGCTGCCATGCTGGCGTAAGTGGGGTAGCTGGCTGATCAGAAGAACACCACCGCCCAATAAGCACACCGCCGCCAATGCACCCACCTTCAGGCTTAGACTGTTCGCGGCCACCCAGAGTGAGCCCATCCCTGCCAGTAGCAGTAGGACAGCTATCCAGGCTATTGTGCGCCGATCCAGGCTACGGCGCAGCCAACCCGCGCTACCGGAGCCCCCTCCATAGAAAACATTTAGAGCCAGGGCCATCGCCAAAAATGCAAACGGCATGGCCAGGACGTGCGGGTGCAGGTCAGACAGGATGAAGGTGAATACCGGGAACTCGTTAATGACCTCTTTCCAATTCCCGGCAAAATCGTAGTCCTGTACCACGCGGGAGGCGCGCCACCACCACAGGAAGCGCCCCGGCAGCCAACCAACTGGCTGCGACGGAGGCTGGCTCAGCTCGCGCATATCCAACCAGCGCCAAAAGCCGGAGACGAGCTGGCCCGGAGCGCTCTCCTTCCAGAATAGCCCGCGGGCGTGCAGCAGCTCTAAAAAACCCTCCGCGTTGCTCACCAGGAGCACGAAGAGCGGCCCAAGCAGGGCGTAAACCCTCCAGGCGGGCCTGGGGGAATCGCCTCGGGAGGCGCCCAACCTGGCGAGCAGGTTATAAACAACCCCATAGGCGCCCAGCGCGCTGAGCGCAAACACCAGCGCCACGCCCAGGTTGAAAGCAATGTCCCCCGGCACGCCGGTCAGCCTGGCGAGGGCGGCGACCATGACGTAACCGAAATAGTAATAGGATATGGCGTGACCCGAGAGCCAGGGATCGTGGGGCGGGAACCCCGGCGAGCTCAGGATGGCGTTGATAAAGGCCAGCTCCATCGGCTTTTCGGTGCCCAGGATCTCCGGATTGGCTGCCCGCACCAAGGCCATCGCGGAAAAGCTGAGAAAAAACAGAATTTCGACAAATAGAACCAGACGGGAGTGGAGACGCAGCCAGCTCACCATCTCCGCAGGCGAGGACTTGCTCAGCGCCCAGGCGGTTCCCCCAGCCAGCGGCAGCAGGGCGGCCCACACGCCGCCCAGGGTGTTGGGCAGCACCTGCAGCGAGGCCAGCAACCAGAAAGTGTAAGCCCAGAGCAGCCATCCCAGGCTGCGGCTGAAGATATAGCCCCGATCCGGCAGAGCGGGCAGCAGGCGATAGGCGAGCGGGAAAACCAGCCAGCCCAGCGCGGAGATGGAGAGGTACCAAGAGAGGGAGGGGATCATGGCTCCGCAATGACCTGGTAAATAATTGTATCGCGGTCCTGGTATACAGTCTGCCACAGGATGCCATCTTGAGCCGGGAATTTTGCCAGCCCCTCCTCGGCGTAATGGCCGCGCTCCTGCTGGCCCAGGACAATATAGCGGACGTTGTATTTGCGCAGGAATAGATCAGCCAGAAGCGGGTCGGTCGTGGTGTAGAACTGATCGATCTCGGCGATGCGGTCGCTCACCCAGTTCCCCGGCAGGAGCGCCCGCTGCTGCTGCTGGTGCCATTCCCAACCAACCACGCCCGGCAGGCCGGTGTAGATGGAGAAGCGCGAGCCCCAGCGGTATAGATCGCGCCGGTTGGCTTCCACGATGACCGGCGAGCCGGGGATATTTTCCTGCATCCAGCGAATCGCCCGGAAGTCCCGGCTCAAATCCATCTCTCCCCAGTAGTCGGCATAGGTTGCATGGGCCATGAACGCCATCCCATCCAGGGTGTGCGGGGCGTCTTCCGCTATGCGGTCCTTTATCTTGGCGGTGGCCCCCAGCAGGGGAAACAAGGCCGCCCCAAACGCCAGGCCGATAAAGCCGACCTGCCAGGCGGCCCGCCAGCCCCACTCCCATTTCGAGATATCCGCCAGCAGCCAGCCCAGGGCAGCCGCGGCGCTGACTGCGAGGATCGTCCACACCTGCAGATAGAATTTAAACACCGTGTTCATCCTGCCCACGTCGCCCACCAGCACGATGACCTCCACCATCAGGGTCAATACCAGCCCCGCGCCAACCAGGAACATGACGAAACGGCGAGCATCGGATAGCCCGGGGCGGAGCAGCAGGGCGCCCGCCCAGGCTGCCAGCGGTAGCACCACCCAGGCGATCCAGGCTTCTAAGTAGAGTAAGATCAGGATCGCCAGGAAGAGCGCCGCCAGGGCGAGCTGGATCAGGCCCCGGTAAGGTCCCAGCTTACGCAGGGCGGATACCGGCGTGCTTGCCAGCCACGCGCGCGTCTCCCAGGTCATCCAGCTCAGGATCACGAACAGGAACAATCCCCAGTGGGTGAAGTAAGCCGTCAGGCTGGTGTGCGTGCCCGTCCACAGGGCCACTTTCCCGTAGCCCAGCCCATACCAGGCCGCGTAAGGACGGAACAAGATCTGGGTCAGCCCGATCAGCGCCAGCACGCCAGCGCTCGCCATCAGCCAGCCCGTGGCGGGTGGCGGCAGGCTCTCCAATATCCTCGCCAGGCGCGCTCCCGGACGGTAGTAGCGGGCCAGCGCATAAGCCAAAGCCACGCAGCTCAGGGCCAGGTAAGGGTAAAAATCCCAGGTATTGGTGGGGCGCAGGGCACCAATTGCCAGGCCGCCAAGGGTAAACCCACCGAGCGCACTCAACCAGCCGGACCAGCGGCCGCGGCTCAGCACCACCGAGAGCGCAAACCCCAGCGCCAGGATGGCAATCGGGAGCGCAAAAAGATGGGCATGCAGATCAGCGTAAATGACCGTGAAGAAAGGAAATTCTGTGATCGGCTCCACATCGCCCGGCGCGGGGATCGCCCGGCTGGGCAGCCAGTACCAGTCGCCCAGGCTGTATGGCATCCCCTCGCCCGCCAGCACGCGCAGCGCCCCGCTCAGCGCCCAGCCCCAGCGGGTAAACAGGCTGGCGCCCTCGATGACGCCGCCGGGGGCAGCCAGTCTCTGGTAGCCCTGGAAAATCATGCGGACGCTGCCCAGGTTGCCCAGCACTGCCATGCCGAGCGCAGCCGCGATCCCGCTCCAGAAGGGAGAAATGCGGAGTGAACGAGGCTTTTCGTTTTCCGTGCCTCCCGCCAGGGAGGCGGCGAGCAGGTTCCAGCCCAGGGAAAAGGCGCCCATCGCGATCAGGGCGAAAACGGTGGGGATGATCAGGTTATAGGCGATAGCCGGAACGATGCCCAGGAATTTGACCAGCGCGCCGACAAACACGAAGCCGTAATAATAATAATTCAGGTAGCCGCCGGCGTACCAGGGGTCGTATGGCGGGAAAGTGGTGCTCTTGAGCACGGCGTTGAAGTAGGCAAAGTCCATCGGCTTCTCGCCGCCCTTCCAGGGATGCCACAGGTCGGGGTTTCCCAGGCGGATCAGCAGATCGAAAACGAAGAACAGCAGGAACAGCCCTTCCACGGTCAGAAAATAGCCCCGCCGTGTACGCCACTCCTGGCGCAGCTCCTCCCGCTGGCGAACGGCCGCCAGCAGCCCGATCGCGGCGAGCAGCAGCAGGCAGAACGCAATCGTCATGCGGGAGAAGGGGAGGCGCGCAGAGCCGGCGATCCACGCCAGGTAAGAAAGCAGCAGCAAACCCGTGGTGCGCGCCAGCGGGTAGCCGCGGTCCGGGAGCCCCGGCAATGCCATCCGCACGAGCGGGTAGGCCAGCAGGCCGAGAAGGCTTATGCTCAGGTACCATAAAATCGCGCCGAGCCCGGGATAGCGGTTGTAGATCGCCCGGGTATCGAACAGCTCCACCCAGGTCCCGCCGTTCTGCTGCTCCGCCCAGCGCTCCAGCGGCAGCATCAAGTTGGCCGGATGGGAGCCGGCTTTCTTGGGCGTGACGTGGACGACCTGGGAGAGGTCCACCGCCCCGAGGATGGAGCGCACCCGGGCAGGGTCGTAAGCGGCGGTCTTGCGGAAGATAAACACCTTGGGGTGGTCGTAGACGGTAAAGGCCTCCTCCGAGGGCTGGTCGTTGATCCGCAGAAGCCCTACCGCCGGGTCGGACTGGAATACTTTGACCAGCTCGAAACCCAGCTCTCCAGCAAACATGCCCGGCTGGGCGACGTTGTAGCACCACTCGACCTGGCGCTCGGGCGGGCAGCCTAACAGGTGGCGGTAATACGCGGCGACCAGCGGGTAGCGCTCCGGGATTCTCGGCAGGCTGCCCCACTGGCGGCTGGAGCTGATAAAAAGGTGATCTGCCTGGTCGAGGATGCTCACCATGCGCTCGTACTTTTCCGGGTTGTCATCCCAGTACATCTCGAAATTCAGGCCCGGCTGGTAGGTGCCGCTGTAGCCGTCCAGGCCATCCAATGGCAGCGGCAAGCCATCGTCCCAGGTAGACTCGTTTGCCGGGGCAGAGCCTATCAAGCTCACCGTACCCGAGCCGGCGCGCATGGTGATGACCATCTGGTAGGCCTGCGCCGGCTCTACCCGAACCCGGCGATCCAGGCTGAGCAGGTGTTCGCTGCCCTGCCCGCCAGATGATGCGGGCGGGGTGTAGCGAAAGCTGGCGCTTGCCAGGACCACCGCCTCCCCCGGACGGAGGATTTCCAGGGTAATCTCGCCCACTCCTGCGCCCGCCTCAAGCGAGACCACCTTGGGCAAATAGATGGCAGAGATAGCGCCGGCGACCTGAGGGGTGAAGCTGGTCACGAAAGGCCGGTCGGGCGCGACGGTCAGGCCGTATGGAAAGGGGAGTGGCAGGCTGTGCGTCCCTGTCTCCCGTTCGATGCGGATATTGATCGGCCCGGGCACGTTCTGGTAGATCCAGCGCGAGGCTTCCACGCGGGTGATCTGGCGGGCATAGATGCGGGTGAAGGCGTACGCCCAGGCGAATGTGCCCGCCAGGACGGCTCCTCCGATTACCAGGGAGAGCAGTCGCGGCCAGAGAGGTCTCCCTGAGGGATATTCCTCCAGGCTGGCAGCTTTTTTCTTTCTGTCGTATAAGGCTACCAGCGCCCAGCCGGCGAAGATCGCCAGGGAAGGGTAGATGGGCAACTGGTAACGCATAGTCGGGTTGAACTGGAGCGACTGCCAGATAAAATACGCCCCGGTCCAGCCCCACAGCAGGGCGTGCCGCTGCCATTCGAGGCGTTGGCCGTTTCGATCGGTGAGCATGCGCCAGCCCGCCCAAAAAAATCCAGCCCAGGCGAGCACTCCCAACGGCAGACCCAGTCCCCAAAAGAGCATGTTCTGGGCGGAAAACCAGACCGGGCGGCGGGCCCACTGCATGGCGGGGGGAAAATCCACATCCCCGGCAGCCTGTACCCGCTGCTCGCGGATGTTCGCCACCCAATGCGGGTTGGGTTTCAGACCGAAGATCCCCGGCCCGCTGAAGGCATACGGCTGGAAGAGGCGGAAGGCGATCAGGCTGACCGCCGCCGCCAGGACGAGATACAGCAGGGCTTGCTTGCCCCGCTGCAGCCTTTCGCCGGGCGGAAGACGCAGCAGCGCCAGGCCGAAGGCAGCCGGCAGCGCCGCCGCCACCGGCGCGGCGTTCAACTTCGAGGCCACCGCGCTGCCCAGGGAAAAGCCAAACGCCAGGCTCAGCCAGAAATGAGGCTGGCGGAACAGGCTGCTCACTTTGAAGGCTTCCCCCCTCCCCCAGGTCTCTCCAATTACTCTGACGGCGAAGTAAATCGCCAGATAGGTGAAAAAGTTCAGAAAAGTATCGACGGTGAAATAATGGGCTAACTGGATCTGTAAAACGGCCATGGCTGAGAACGCCGCCGCCAGCAGCCCAACCCGGCGGTCGTACAGGCGCGCGGCGATCAGGTACACCAGGAAAACCACCAGCAGGTCGACGAGCGTCGAGAGAGCCCGCCCGATATCGGTCATCTCGTTAAAACCGGAATGCCCCCAGACCCACTCGACCAGATAGCGGGTCACGAACAGCGGCAGGGTGCCGTAAACGTAAAAGCCATGGCCGCGGTTGTTGGGATTGAGCGGCGAACAGGAGGCGTCGAAGTAGCCCCCCCACTCGGTGCAATCGGTGAACTGCTCCGGGTAGGCTGCCCGCCAGGGGATGGTCGCAACCGATGGCGGCGGTCCCAGGCCTTCCGGGTCGACGCCGATGGGGCGGATATCGGTGCCCACCCAGGCTAAAAAGCGCTCGTCCGGGTGTAGATTTTTGTATTCGCCCCAATTAAGCCCCAGCAGGCGGAAGTAAACCCCCATCAATAAAACACAGAGCAGCAGCAGGTCGAAAATTATCGCCTGGCGTCTTAGCTGGCTGGTTCCCACGCGCGGTTTCTCATTCATCCGGCGGCACAAAATACATCAAGAAGTCGTGCCCCGGGCTTTCAGAGGCGTAGCGTTGAACGACCCCGCTTGGGTAAATCTGTCCCAAGGTTTGCAAACCCGTTTCGTCCTCCGGCTTGACCAGGAATAATTTCGTGCCCGGGCTGTTTCGGGTAGCGGCGATCTGCTCGGGCCAGATGGCGTAATCCTTCAACGGGTAGCCGGCGTTTATCCCGACCAGGCGGGTGTCCACCCAATGCGGGTAAGCCACCACCCAGGCGCTATCTGGGCTGCCAACCGAGGCGGCGAAATTGCCGATCACTGCCCCCATTTCGGATGTATTCCAGGCAGCCCCCTGGTAAGCCCGCTTGTACTGGCGGAAAACCAGGTCGTAATTCTGTGAAGCCGACCAGATGAGCAGGAAAGATCCCAGGCCCCAGGCAGCGATCTCGCCCAGCGGCTTGCCGAATTGCTCCTGGATCGCCCGCCACAACGTATCGCCAGCCAGACCGACCAGCAGGAATACGGGAACGATTGCCCCGCTCATGCGGTTGAGAGATGGATTTTCAGCCGGAAACGCCAGCGAGAGGATCGAAGGCAGCATCAGCAGCGGCAGCGAAAGCAGCAAAAACAGGTCCAGCCAGTGCCTTTGCAGCCAGTAGCGGATCAGCAGGATCAGCACGCCGAGATGGAAGAGGGCGCCGCTCACCACGTCCAGTACCGGGCGGTGGGTCACCGAGTGCACCCAGATATCGCCATCATCCCAGGCAAACATGGTCAGCCCCCGCCACAGGTTGCCCAAAAAGATCTGCCACGCCGGTCCTGGCAGCGGGCGCTCAACCGATCCCAGCCGGGTGAGCGAACGGTAAGAGAACAGGTCCGGGTTATCGAGGGCAAAACGCAGCAGGGGCAAAAAAACCGCCAGGGAAACCAGCCCCAGGATGAGCAGCCAGAACAGCGCCTGCCGGCGCATGCCTTCGCCAATCATGGCGCCGCCAAGATTGGCGCCGGATTGGGCGTGGAGGAGATATAACAGCACCCCGACGACCACCACCAGGGGCAGGATGCGGATCGGGGTGTAGCCGTGCAGGCCCACCCCCAAAGCCAGCCCGGCCAGGATGAAATCGTTGCGGTTCGAATTCCTCAAACCCCGTACCAGGAAGTAGAGCGCCGGGGCGACGAAGAGCGGGTAGAGCGGAAAGCGCAAGCCGACCCGCGAGATTACGTTGGGCCAGTAGGCGATCCCGGCGAAGAGCATCGCCAGCAAGCCGACGCGCCGGTTGCCGATCTCAACCCCCAGAAGGTAAATGAAGGGCAGGGTCAGCAGGCCCGCCAGGACCGCGCCGATTTTTAAGCTCAGAAAAGAAAAGCCGGTGCCGAAAACCCGAATGATCAGCGCGGTCAGGTACATTTGCAAGGCTTCGCGCCCGGTGTTGCGCGGGAAGAAGATGCTGGTCTGGCCCTGGAGAACGTCCCACACGTCTAGCAGCTTCTCAGCGTGATCGCTGACCATCTCCGGGGGCACCTGCTGGAGCTGATCAACGCGGAAGAACACCGCCAGGGCCGCCGCTCCCAGGATAACCAGGCTCCAACTGGAGATGCGTAGATTCCATTGCCTGCGCTGCAAAAAAGCAGCCAGGTCAGCCAACCGTTGGCTGAGCGGGACGCCGGGCAGCCAGAACCCCCAGACGAACAAAACCGTGGTGGTCAGCCAGACGGCAACGTTGAAAGTGGTGAAGCGATTGCCCCCAAAGGTGAGTAGCGAAAACAAAGCCAGGGGGATGGCCGCCAGCAGGAGCCGGGCGTTTACCCGCAAAGGATCGCGGCGAATTTCTGGAGCAGGCAGCCAGGGGGCTCGCCACTCCGCCCGCCAGGCCGCCCACAATAAGAAAGCCGCCGCCAGCAGATAGAGTATCGCGCCTGCAGCCCAGCCGCGGTTTGGGGCAGGCTCCAGCGACCTTTGAGCGAGAAGCGCCAGCCCCAGCGCCAGCAGCGAACGCCAGGGCCAGACCAGGGTGAACGGCGCCGCCCGGGGCAATGCGGCCGCTTCAGCAAGGGGCTCACCTTGCGGGAGGGGGGCGGTGCTTACAGCTGTTGCAACCGCGCTTTCCGCCGCGGCTGCCTCTTCCTCGGGCTCGGCAGCCGGGATGGTAATCCTGCCCTCGCGGCGCAGGCTGAGCACGGATTTTAGATAATCCAGTACACTGGGCTCTACATTGGGTTCTTCCATCAGGTTTTATCCGCAATGACGATCAGGCTCTCACCCATGCGAAGGGGAATGATACCCCATCCCAGTATTGCCTGCAAGCCCCCCGGCGCGCCAAAGATCAGCTTCTGCAGCCGAACCGGTATCGCCGGCGCGTACGGCGCGTCCCACAGGCCATCCGAGAAGACCCGCCGCGGCGCCAGGCCGTGCTGCGCGAGCAGATCCAGCCATTCGCGCGGGGTTTTCAGGCTGATGTGGGTGGGGTCTTTATACCCCACCCAGCGGTCTTTTTTCCACTTTCGCGCCGGCGAATCCAGGTTCGGCGTGGCCAGCAGCAGCATCCCGCCTGAGGCCAGCACCCGGCTGGCTTCGGCAATCGCTTTCCCCGGCTGAGGCAGGTGTTCCACCACGTGCTTGGCGATGACAATCTGGAAAGTGTGATCGGGAAAAGCACCCAGGTCATCGGCCGAGAGCAGCAGGAAATTGCCGCGCGGCACATTCCGCAGCGCCTGGGAAAGCGCCCAGGCGTTGATGTCCGTCCCAAACACCGTGTAGCGATCCGCCAGCCAGCCCAGCAGGTGCCCCAGGCCGCAGCCGACCTCGAGGAGGTTCCCCTGCCGCGGGCCGCTGCGCCGCGCCAGCAGGGCATAGAAGCGGTTCGACCACCAGTACTGGCTGAAGCGGGCGAAGGAAATCCCCGCGTATGCCTCGGTATGAAAGTAACTCTCGTCGAAGGGATGGCGGTTCATGGGCCAGGTCAGCTCGGCATTTTTCGGGCGACGTAGAACGAGAAGACGCCGTTTGGGTGCGGCCGCGCCTGGGCGTAGCGCTTCACCAGGCGCTCGGTTAAAGCCAGGTTCCAGCGGGTTGGAGCGAGTATCCAGCGCCCGATGAGGTTATACGGCAGCAAGGTCGGCGCTCCAAAGTAATGGCCCAGCTCGAGCGCCCGCAGCGCCTCGGGAGGAAAGTAATCCCAGTGCTCTTCCAGGGCAAAGCCCGCTTCTTCCAGCCAGCTCCGCCAGACAGGCGCAGGCCGGGCATGGTGGACGCGCGTCATGCGGCGGAACCATTGCGTGTAGGCGCCTGCCAGACGAGAGAGACCGAGCCTGGCCAGCCAGGCAGGCACCGCCAGGCTCTCCAGGTAGCCCGGATTAGGCACGCTGAATAGGAAGGGCGCCCCCGGTTTCAGGAGGCGGGAGATTTCCTTCAGCACAACCTGCGCCTGGGGGATGTGCTCCAAGGCAGAATTGCTCAGCCCGCTGGCGAATTGCCCGTCCGGAAAAGGCATCCGCCCCCCATCTGCCTGCACCAGCCCGCGGTAGCCTCCCCGCCTGGCCGCCTGGCGCAGTGAATCTGGTGAAGGGTCAAGCCCAACATCCAGAGGCCGCTCGAAAGCAACGGAGGCGAAGTGCCCGTCCCCGCAGCCCACGTCCAGCACCGGCGGCGGCAGGGGGTAATCCTGGAAGAATTCCGCCTCCACTGCCCGCAGGATGGCGCGGAAATAGGGCAGATCTTTCAAATGCAACCACAAAAAATCTTTGTTCAATTCCAGTTAGCTCTGCGTTTTCCGCGTCCCATCCTGACAGATTTTTTATACAGACGAGGCTTGTCCTTCCTCGGCCTCTGGTTTGGAAACTGGCGCGTGCAGCTCCTGGAACAACCCCTCATAGGCTTCAGCCACCGTTTCCGGCGAGAAGCGCTTTATGATGGCGTTTGCATCGCGGCGATACTTCTCCGGCTGACCCAGGAGGGCAATGATCGCCTCAGCCAGTGCTGAGGCGTCACCGCAGGGGAACAGCTCACCCATGCCGGTGGTCAAAACCGGCTGGCGCACACCCGGCAGGTCTGCGGCGACCACCGGCGTGCCGCAGATCATCGATTCGACCTGCACCATGCCAAACGACTCGGTGCTGTTCAGGCTGGGCAGCACGGTCACCTCGGCCACGTGCATGAAAGCCGCAAATTCGTGTGGGGGGATTACCCCCAGGAAATGCCAGTGCTCGCCGAGCGCTGCGATGCGCGGCGCCAGCATCTGGGCGTAGGCTTGCTCGCCGAACACATCCTGATATTGGCCGACGAACAAAACCCGGGCGAGGGGGAATTTCTCCATCACCCGCGGCAACGCCTGCACCAGGTATTCGACGCCTTTCTCGCTTGCCAGGCGAGCCGCCATGCCGATGACCCGCTGCCCGGGCTGGATGCCATATTTGCGCTTGAACTCGTCCAGGTCGGGGCGGCTGACTGGCGGGAGCTCCACCGGGGGTTGAACGATGCGGATTTTCCTCAGGTAGCGTTTCAAAAAGGGCGAATGTTCGGCATAATCGCGCGTGTTCGTCACCACCAGGTGAGCAGCCCGCGCGGCGACGTGATTGGCAACGTGAGACACCTGGTTAGCGAGGGAATGTATCCATCCGACAGGCAGGCGCAGGTCGCAATGGTAGGTGAGCACTACCGGACGGCGCAGCGCTCGCCCCACCAGGGCCAGGTAGGCGGCATCCAGTTGGGGGAGGTGCAGGTGGACCACATCGCTCTTGCGCACCAGCTCCCAGGCTTTGTACAACATGGCGGGCATCAGCACCCCCTTGCTGATGCGCAGACTCACCGGCAGGCGGACGATTTCCACCCCGTCTGTCACCTCGCGCTGGGGCAAATCCGGGGAGTAGCGCGAGGTCAATACGGTCACCGCGTGGCCGCGCTGGACCAGGGCGTGGGCCAGCCGTTCGGCGTAGATGGTCAGACCTGAATAGTGAGGCCGGTAGTAAGTCAGGGCGATCAGGACTCGCATCGGGTTTGCCTGTGGGGCGCTCAGGAGATCTGACTGCCGTTTTTTCTCAGCTCACGTACCCGCTGGTACAGCCCCAGCAGCGACTCGCCATCCCTGGATAAGGCGTACACGCCGATTACAGCCGTAACCAGGTACTGCTCGATGTGCAGGATGACCGCGTAAGCCAGGGACACGGACGGGTTCAAACCGAAGACCTGCAAAGCGCCCAGGACCGCCAGCTCGAAAACGCCCAGCGCCCCAGGGGTTGACGGCGCGGCCACGCCCAAAGCAGCCACCCCCAAGGTAAAGAGTGACCAGAGCAACTTCGCGCCGGGGAAAAACGCTTGCATGATGACGTAATACTGGGTCACGCCAATGACCCAGTCGCCCAGCATCAAAACGATGGCGGTAAAAAAACGGCGCCTGTTAGTTAAAACTTCCAATCCGGATAAAAACGCCGGAACAGCTCTGCCAAGCAGGTGCGCGCCGCGCGGCCAGCGCTCGCTCAGGCGGGCGATGTATATCAACGCCCGTTCTCGGTTCGAGCCGAGCAGGTACATGACCACAAAGGTGGCGAGAATCAAGATCCCTGCGCCCAGCGCGGCCTGGCGCGCCCAGCTTGCCCCAACTACAAAAGGCAGCGTCGAGAGGAGCAAACCGACTGCAAAAGCGATATCCAGGGAACGTTCGATCAGGATGCTCGATAGTACCCGCCAGAAATCCAGCCCGGTCTTTCGGCTGAGCAAAAACGCCCGCCCGATCTCCCCCAGCCTGAAAGGCAGTACGTTGTTGAGCAGATAGCCTTCGTTAAGGGTCAGGAAGACGGTGGACAGCGGCGCTTTTCCCTCCAGCAGGGTGCGCCACAGGAGGCCGCGCACCAGCAGCCAGGCCAGGGTGATCAGGAGGCCCAACCCGATCAGGCGGTAATCGGCCAGGCGCAGCGCAGCCGCCACCTGGGAAAAATCGACCGATAAAACGATCACAAGTATGCTGATCGCGCTGATCGCGAATCCAGGGATGACCCGGCGCCAATCACGCCCGGCAGAGGGTTCTCTTTGGGCAGCCAGATCAATTTTCCCCATGCCGTAAGACCGCCAGAAAGGCTTCCTGGGGGATTTCAACGTTTCCCACCATTTTCATGCGCCGCTTACCGCGCTTTTGTTTTTCCAGGAGTTTCTTCTTGCGGGTGACATCGCCGCCGTAGCACTTGGCCAAAACGTCCTTGCGCAGGGCTTTGACGTTGGCGCGCGAGATCACCCTGCCAGCCGCGTACGCCTGGATGGGCACGGCAAACAACTGGCGGGGGATGATGTCTTTCAGCTTAGAAATGATCGCCTGGCCTTTATGATATGCATCATCCCGGTGGACG